>NZ_AP026695.1:1065031-1420041 GCF_025998175.1 Nitrosopumilus zosterae | reverse complement strand
CGTCAACTTTTGAAGGTACTTTGGAATATGCTGTTACAAATCAATTGAATATACTTGATTCTGGATTTATTCAAACTATAGATGCTATTAGTGATGATGTGAAAATTATTGTTACCAATAGATTAATTGATGAATCTGGAATTACAATATCTTATTCAGATATTGATGTAACTGGTGTTACTACTAGGACTTCCACACAATCTGATATCTCAACACACTCTGGTGCTGTTTCAACTGCAAGCACATTTCGATTTGGACAACCCGTAACAATTACTCTAAAGGATCCTGATCTAAATTTGAAACAAGACTTGGTTGACATTTATTTTGTAATTAACGATCCAAATTCTGCGAATGTAGACACTGTTGGAAAGGATGGGATAAAATTACTTGAAGTTTTGATTAAAGACATTCGTTACAAACGCTGTACAATAGATGGGATCGAGTATGGTGGCTTAGGTGCTACTGGATTCACTCTTGTTGAAACAGGACCTAGCACTGGAATATTTCAAGGAGTTTTCAAAATGCCTTCACAAATTTGTAACAAGTCTGGAACTGCATTAATCTCTTCAGCTGGTGGGAGTTTAGATGCAAAATATTATGATTCTCGTGATAGTTTTGGTAATGCCAACACATTCAGTTTGTTGAGAAGCCAGTCATCTGCTTCTTTTTCTAGTTCACCACAACTAAGTTCCTATGAAATAGTAAAACCTCTTTCAGGAAATATTGAGGAAATTATTCTCTCGGGCAGTGTGAATAATCATAGACGTGGAATTCCTTTGGAAGTGAATATTATCTCTCCTGATGGAAAATCCCAGATTTTTGGAGCAACTCTTTCTAGTGGAGGTGGTTATAGATCGATGATTTCAATTAATGAAAATTCTTTATCTGGAGTTTATGAAATTCAACTGTCTCACAATAACTTTGATTTGGGTTCTATATCCTTTGAAGTAATCCCACCAAAAATTCCTAACTGGGTTAAGAATACTGCAAAATCTTGGGCTACTACTTCGATTTCAAATTCTGAGTTTTTAGACGGACTTGAATATCTCATTAAAGAAGGAATTATTACTGTTCCTTCCACTGAAAGCAATTCTTCTTTTAATCAAACAATTCCTGATTGGATAAAAAATAATGCAAAGTGGTGGTCTGACAACAAAATTTCAGATGAAGATTTTATAAAATCCCTTCAGTTTTTGATCAAAAAAGGTATCATTAGAGTATAATATGGTCAATTTTTATTTCGTTGAAAACATAAATACTCTCAACTCATGAATCAAAATGAAAATGAGGCTAACAGCATTCCTAGCATTTGCTTTATTGTCTGTTTCAGTTCTATCTTATGGTGTTAATGGTTCTGTCTTTGCTGATAATCATAATCTTTTACCTGTTAACATTTCTTCAAACGTTAGCATTATTGCAAATGGTGCAAATGTGATCATCTCTGGTACCCTGAAAGATTATGATCCTTCAGCACTAAATGCCGGTGCAGTTACTTATGTAGTGAAATCTCCAGAAAATAATCTTGTATCTATAGGTCAATTAATCCCAAATTCTAATGGTTCTTTTGAATTTTCATTTATTGCAGGTGGACAACTTTGGAAACTGAGTGGTGATTATATTGTTGAAGTAAAGTATGGTGGAAATACCAGTGAACTTGTACTTGATTATGTGGGTGGGGAATTAGTTGTTAATACACCTCCACCACCACCTCCACCACCATCTACACCAACGTGTACTTCTAACCAACAATTAGTCGACGGCAAGTGTGTAGATAACATTCCACCACCACCTCCACCTCCACCAACATGTACCTCTAATCAACAACTAATCGATGGTGAATGTGTTGATAATGAGCCACCTCCACCAACATGTGGTCCTGGAACCGAACTGGTAGATGGATTTTGTAAAGTAAAACAAGAGCCACAGTGTCCTACAGGTTATTCTATGAAAGATGGTCTGTGTGTTGAAGAAAAAGGTGGATGTCTTATTGCAACTGCAGCTTATGGAACTGAGTTAGCACCACAAGTTCAATTCTTAAGGGAAGTTAGAGATAATACTGTTTTAAGTACTGCTTCTGGAACTGCATTTATGTCTGGATTTAACACAATATACTATTCATTTGCCCCAACAGTTGCTGATTGGGAAAGAGAGAATCCAATGTTCCAGGAAGCGGTAAGGGCTTTCATTACCCCAATGCTTTCTACCTTATCTATAATGTCATTAGCTGATAATGGTTCAGAGGTTGAAGTTTTAGGATTGGGAATTTCTGTAATTGCTCTAAACCTGGGAATGTATATTGCAGCACCGGCACTAATTGGGTTTAAAGTTCACAAGCACTTCAAATCCAGAAAAGAATTTTAATAAATTCTATCTAGTAACTTATTATATTGAGACACATTACCAGTTGTAATGCATACTGAATATGAAGAATTTGAAAATATTGAAGATATGTTCATGTATATGGCGTCTGCAGCTCCTCCAATGAAAAATACAATGCCCATTAATTCATACAAAGGATATGTGATGGCCTTTATTCCACTTAGCCCTGCAACTGGCGAAACGTATCTGATGATTTATACAAGTGGTTCTCTTGACCCTGGGATTTATGAATTTGATATTTCATCAAAATCCTACAAAAAAGTTGAAGGCATTGAAAGAGCCGACAAAGTTTACTTTATCTGCTTAACACCAAAACGAAACACTTTGGCGGATGCTGCTATTAACACTCTATAATTTTTTAGTTTGAATTTTAGGTACAGATACTGATCTACTTCTTGCATACTTGTCAATTATTTCATCAGGGGTTCTGCCGTTAAAGAGATCTTTGCATAATCCTCTCAGATATCTCATTATCGCCCATGTTCCTGCTTTGAGAATTCCATACATGAACACCTTCATTGGTGGACCATATGTCTTATTTCTGAGAATTATGGGTATGATATCATTAATTACTCGTAGATTGTTTTCCCAACATTTCCAAAACAGCGTAAACTGCGCCTCATTCAAGTTACCAAAATGCATTGAATTCTTTTCACTAAAGTCTTGATAAAGTAATGGTGCTACTAATCCTCTAAAGTCCATCTCTCTAAAGTCACTCATCATGTCAATTGTATATTGAATGTCATCTGGGGTTTCATCTGGCCAACCAATAATGATTGTAGCTGCTGGGAACCAGTGATTTTCATTTAGAATTTTTGCGCCTTCTCTTACCACACTTCCCCATTCTTCAGATGAAAATGGTTTTGTTTTTACACCTAGATGTTTCTTTACCATTGCAGGAGCTACTGTTTCAATTCCTAAATTGGTTGCAAGCCATCTTCCTGTTTTATCTTGTTCATTAATTTGAGAAATTTGTTGCATCAATACTGGATCTGCTGCCACTGCAGAGAATGTCATATGTGTGGTTCCTACAAAATTCGCCCCTAGCCCTTTGAGTCCTTTCCACAAATCCACTATTGCATCTCTATTTGGAATAAAATCTCTATTATCACATCCGTAAAGTAACATCTCGTCTGAATGCAACCAAACTGAATCAAATCCATAGTCTAAATTGGTTTTTGCTTCATGTTGCAATCTATCTAATGGCAAATCTTTCTTTGATCTTTTATTTACGTCACAAAAGTCACATCCCCTTCCACAACCTCTCATTGCTTCAATCAGTGAATTGATTGTAGGCCCTTCGATAACTGGGATATTTTCAAGATTTCTAACAAAACAATGCATCAATTCTGGCGCATCATTTTTTTCCAGATCTTGGAACAAATCTACTGCTAACTCGTCAGCTTCCCCTACAACAACTGTGTCTATTCCATGTATTTTCATTCTATCTGATTTAGCTAATTCCCAAGCACCATTACCTCCAACTACTACTTTGAAATCATATTTCTTTTTGAGTTGAATGATGTTGGCACACATTTTTTTGAATTTCATTGCAACATAGGATAATTTTTCTGGTGACATTGTTGTTGTAACAGGGGCCATTCCTAATGGGTCCATCACATTAATTCCTACAACTTTGGTATCTGGCCCAATTGATTTATGAAGCATTTCTGGATGTGCCATGAAAACATCTTCTCTTTTGTATCCTCCCTGTATCAATGAACTCTCAATTCTTCTTAGTCCGACTTGGGCGACTTTGACTTCTCCTGTGATTGGATCTGTTTCAACTGATGGACAAAATACTTTATCAAAAACCCATTCAGGCAGTACTTCATATGGCCCACATGCAATAAACCCATAAAGAAAATTTCCTCTATAATTTGTCATTAAACTACGATCAGCAGTTAGAACAACACGTTTGCCGGCCAACTACCAGACTTCGCCAAAGTATGTTATATATCATTTACGAGGCTAATTATGATTGGCTGTAAACTACTTTTTTCTTATTGCTCTATTAGCAATATTTGCCGCAATTCCTCCGGCTGCAATTCCATTATCTATATTCACCACTGATAACCCTAAAGAGCAACTCTGAAGCATTGATGCCAAAGCCGCTATGCCTTTTTCACCATACCCGTATCCTACAGATGTTGGAATTCCAATTACTGGAATATCTACCATGGACGAAACAAGAGTGGCCAAAGCCCCTTCCATTCCAGCAGCAACAATAATGCAATCCACCTCTTCGTTTATCATTTTTTTCAAAATTGGAAAAATTCTCTGAATTCCTGCTACACCAACATCATATCCTGTAATGCATTTACAATTCATGGCTTCGCACATCAATCTGGATTCTTCAGCAACTCCAATATCTGATGTTCCAGCAGTAAGAATCCCAACTTTTCCCCCATGAGATTTGATTGCTTTTTTAAGCAGTAATAATGTGGATGCATTTTTTCCAGTTTTTATTATTACTTTCAATCTCTTAGAAAATGATATAATTTCTGGATAGTCATTTTTCTTAATTCTTGATATTATTACGGAATTTGTTTTTTCTAAAGTTTTTTTAATGATTTTCTTAATCTCATCTAGTTCTTTTGTTTCTGCAAAAATTACTTCGGGAATCCCTCGTCTTTTTCTTCTGTTGATGTCAATCTTTGCAAATCCCTCTACTTCTTCAATTGAATATAATGAAAGGAGCTTTTTTGCATTGTTAATTGAAATTTTTCCAGCACTCAATGATTCTAAAATTTCATTAATTTCCAATGATAGTTTTGATTTGTCAGGATAAAAAAATGCTTAGATCTCAATACCTGAGATGGCACTTTTAACACTTTCAACGGCTTTATCAAAAATTTGTTTTTCTTCATCATTTAGATCTAACTCGATTATTTTTTCTACGCCCTTTCTCCCAATTACTGCTGGAACTCCGATAGTCACATCTGAGTGACCGTATTCGCCATCAAGATATGTTGCAACTGGAATGACTTGTTTTCTATCTCTCATTACCGATTCAACAATCGCCGAAATTGCATTTCCAGGTGCATGAACTGTCGCACCTTTTAATTCAATCACTTTGGCTGCAACTTGCTTTGTATTTTGAATTAACTCATCTAGTTTTTCTTTTGGAAGAAATGATGATAATGGTATTCCTGAAACAGATGAAAATCTTGGCAATGGCAACATATTTTCCCCATGTTCTCCAATCACTAATGCTCTGATTGAATCCCTGGAATGTCCGGTTGCTTCGTGAATGAATTGTCTGAATCTTGATAAATCTAACATTCCTCCCATTCCAAATACTCTGCTTCTATCAAAACCTGATACTTTGTAAGTAATGTACGCCATTGGATCAAGCGGATTTGTTACTGGAATAATCATTGAGTTATCCGCATATTTTTTGACATTCTCTACCACACTTTTTACAATAGTTGCATTAATTTTCAAAAGATCCATTCTAGTCATTCCTGGTTTTCTTCCTGAACCTGCTACTACTACTACTATATTGGAACCCTTCATATCTGCAAAATCATTTGAGCCTTTAACTTCCACATCAATTCCTTGCTCTGATAACATGTGGTTGATATCCATTGCTTCGCCTTGTGGGAGTCCTTCAACAACATCAAGTAGCAAAATTTGATCATCCAATTTCTTCAAAGCTGAGAATAATGCTGCATCTCCACCTACTTTCCCAGCTCCGATAATTGTAATCATGAAAATCATCGCTGATTTTCAATAATTAAATCTACCCAAGAATTGCGTCTGAACATAATTAGCAGCACTCACAAGATCTTAACAGAAATTGAAATTCACAAACATTTAGACGAATTTATAAGTATTTTCAATAATTTTTAATCATGGTTGTAGTAATTGATCCTCAAATTGCTGGAATCTCTGGAGATATGCTTCTATGTTCTTTAGTTGATTTGGGTGCTGACAAAAAAAGAGTCATAGATGGAATTAAAAAATCTGAAAAATTTCTCTCAAATTCATCAATCAAAAAAATTGATTTTCAAAAAATTCAAAAACATGGAATTGAATCTCTTCAACTAATTTTAGAAATTGACGAAGAAACTCATGAACGAAAAGGTTCTGAAATTAAAAAGGCAATTACTGATTCTGTCAAATCAATAGGACTCTTAGAAAAATCACAAAAATTTGCAGAATCTTGTATTGATACCCTGATTTCTTCTGAATCTAAAATTCATGGCATTCCTGAAGACTCTGTCCATTTTCATGAGGCATCAAGTATTGATACTCTGATAGATATTGTAGGAATAACAATTGCATTAGAAGATTTAGGTTTGTTTGAAGAGAAAATTGTCTGCTTGCCTGTTTCAGTTGGTGGTGGAACTGTTACCTTCTCGCACGGAACAATGTCTAATCCTGCAAGCGCAATTCTTGAGATTTTCAAAAACTCAAATTTAATTATCAAAGGTAATGATTCAAAGGATGAACTCACTACTCCTACTGGAGCATGTATTTTAGTAAATTTGACAAATGATTCAGTGGAATATTATCCTTCTATGAAAGTTGATTCGATTGGTTATGGTGCAGGACAAAAAAATTTTGAAACTTTTTCAAATACTCTTAAAATTATACGAGGATCTCAAAATAATTTTGTGACTGATTCAGTTAAGATTCTTGAAACAAATGTGGATGATGTCTCTGGTGAAATACTTGGCAATCTAATTGAAAAAATTATGAGTAAAGGTGCAAAAGATGTTTCAATTTATCATGGAATTACCAAGAAAGGAAGGCCTACAAATCTTGTGTCTGTGATTTGTGATGATGACAAAATGGATGATATTATTGATTCTTTAGTTTTAGAAACTGGGACTTTGGGAATTAGAATCTCTAATTCTAATCGCTTTATTGTCCCAAGAACAACCCATAGTATTTCTCTAACCTTAAACGGCAAATCATTTGTAGTTAATTACAAAAAATCCACTTTCAAAGGAAAAACTGATTTTAAAATAGAATTTGATGATTTGAAGAAAATATCGAACACTCTTGGCAAATCCATTAAAGAGACAGAATCATTACTAAGGAAAGAGATTGAGGAACTGGAGAAACTCTAAATGACTGATCTTGATGACCTTGTAAACTGGTTTGAGGGCAAAAATAAAGTAATGGTTGCGCTTTCTGGTGGTGTTGACAGTGCACTTGTTGCATACGCTGCTTTTCAAAAATTAGGTGATTCTGCTATTGCAGTTACTGCTGATTACAAAACATTGTCTGAGGAAGAACTAACTACTGCCAGGGATGTTTGTTCTGAGATCGGAATTCGACAACTTTTCTTGGATTACAATGAGCTTGAAAATGAATATTTTACAAAAAATGATTCAGATCGATGTTTTCACTGTAGAATGGAGTTGGGAGATCATCTAATTGAATTAGCAAAAGAACATGATGTACAGATTATTGTAGATGGCACAAATGTTGATGATTTAGGAGATTATAGGCCTGGGATTGAAGCACTGAAACAATATGGAATCAGAAGTCCTCTTGTTGAGACGGGATTCTCGAAATTGAAAATTAGGGATGCAGCAAAATCTGTTGGATTATCTGTATTTGATAAGCCTTCTAATTCTTGTTTGGCATCGCGTATCCCTTGGGGACAACGAGTTACCGCAGAAAAATTAACTCGAATAGAATTTGGCGAAACAATTGTCAAACAACTTACAAAACTAAAACATGTAAGAGTTAGAGATCTAAATGGGTCTGCCAAAATTGAAGTTGATAAAGACATGATATCTATATTTGATGAATCTATTTTAGAACAAATTACTGAAAAATTAAAACTCGTTGGATTTAGTTCAGTTGAAATTGATCAGGAAGGATATAAACCAGGAAAAATCAATGTGATTGCAGATTGATTTATCTTGATAATGCTGCATCCACTAAAATTCATGAATCTGTTTTAGATTCAATGCTGCCTTATCTCAAAGAACAATACGGAAATCCATCATCTATTCATCGCTATGGTCGATTAACTCATAAGGCAATTGAAAAGGCCAGAAAACAAATTGCATCCTTAATCAATGCTGAACCCTCTGAAATTCTAATCACATCTGGTGGCACAGAATCTAACAATACAGCATTATGCGGAATTGCCATGAAAAATCCTGCATGCAAGATTATTACATCTTTAATTGAACATGATGCAATTTTAGAACCTTGTAAAAAATTGTCTCAAAATGGATTTGAGATTGATTATCTTCCAGTTGACTCCTTTGGAATGGTGAATTATTCGGAACTTGAAAATCGTATCTCCGAAAAAACTTGCCTTGTTTCAATCATGTTCGGAAATAATGAGGTAGGTACCATCCAACCAATCTCTGAAATTGCTAAAATTTGTAATGAAAAAAAAATCATATTTCATACTGATGCCGTACAAGCAGTTGGCAAGATTCCAATTGACGTCAAAAAATTAGGCATAGATTTACTGTCTGTTTCATCTCATAAACTCTATGGCCCAAAGGGAGTTGGTGCACTATATATCAAAAACGGTATTTCCATTGATCCTGTAATTTTAGGCGGTGGTCAAGAAAATGGTTTGCGTTCTGGAACTGAAAATGTAGCTAATATTGTTGGATTTGGAACAGCCTGCGAGATTGCTAAAACATGTTTGGATGAAAATATGTCTCATATGAAAAAACTACGTGATTACATGATTAAAAGAGTATTAAGTGAAATTCCCGAAGTTACACTAAATGGTAATTCTGAATACCGATTGCCAAATAATGCCCATTTTACCTTTCTTGGTGTTAATGGAGAAGATCTAATAATCAAACTAGATGAATTTGGAATTGCTGCATCTACTGGTTCTGCTTGTTCTGTTAATACACAAAAGGCATCGCATGTTTTAGGTGCAATGGGGTTCTCTCTAGAACAAATAACAGGATCCTTGAGATTAACTATTGGTATTTTTAATGATGAAAAAGAAATTGATCAAACAGTTGAGGTTTTGAAAAAAGTTGTAAACGAACTTCGCTCAGTTTCTCCCTTTAAGGAAAAATATTCTTTTGGTTTACACTAAATTTTGAGTTGAAATTTCTTCTGAGTCATTACAATTGTTGTCATAATTCCTACGATGAGGATCATTACAGCAATTGTACTGAATTCTGGAACTACATAAGTTCCAATAATCTCAATATCTGAATCTCCCTGTTCAAAATTGATTGTTATTACCCTGGATTCTGAACCTACAACTGATTCTTGGTATGCTACCTCTATTCCGTCTATTAGAATAATGAATGTGTCATCTTTCCCGTCTTGTTTTTCTGCTCCTATGAACTCTCGGGGTAAATTCAGTGTGATCAGTCCTTCATCTATTGAATCCACTTGTACAATTAACGCAAAAATTTCAGAATCTACTACCATGTTTTTTACCGTTCCACCTCTGATGGTATATTCCACATCAAATGTTCCCCTGCTTCCCGCATCTACTTCAAAATTGGTTGTAGTTTCAGATGCTTCTGATTTCGGAGTAAATGAAAATGAGCTTTCTGCTATGTGTTCCTGATAAAACGCTCTGATGGTGTATTCGCCGCCTTTTTTCCATACTCCTCCTTCTGCGATAATTGTTTTTGTGAAAGTACCATCTTGGGCCACGATGATCTGTGCAATTTCAATTATTGCACCTTCTTGAACAATTTGTATCAAAACTGGTGTATCACCAATTACAGTATTCACATTTCCAGAAATTACAATTGTATCTCCTTCATCATAATGGTTATCATCTGTTTGTATAGTTATGATGGACTCTTGTGCAAATACTGTACTTGTAGAAATTATCAATAATGTTGCTAGAATGTAAAATATTCTAAACTCCACAAAGTTTCAAATGCTCATTTGTATATTTTCTTTACTACTAAAAAATGAAAAAATGAAAAAAGTTGTGTGATTTTAGTATCTTGGCATAATGCTAAGTCTTGATTTTGCAGATACTGCAATTATTGAGATAATTGCTACTGCTAGAATCATGGCTGCGATTGTACCAAACTCTGGTATCACAAAGGTACCTATAATTTCAATTTTCTCGGCGCCGGCTAGGAACATGACTGTTACTTTATTTCTAGCTTTGTCAATTTCAACATCATCCCATTGTTCTCCGTCAACTAATACCATGAAGATACCGTCTTGGATTTTCTTTGATGGGGTTACTGTTAATGTTCCATCTTTTTTGGCGTCGATGTTAATGACAATCGATTTGTCATCAGTATTGATAGTTGCACTTTTTACTACT
Source organism: Nitrosopumilus zosterae (assembly GCF_025998175.1). Classification (NCBI taxonomy): domain Archaea; kingdom Thermoproteati; phylum Nitrososphaerota; class Nitrososphaeria; order Nitrosopumilales; family Nitrosopumilaceae; genus Nitrosopumilus; species Nitrosopumilus zosterae. The sequence continues at coordinate 1,409,411 of NZ_AP026695.1, read as the reverse complement.
CCACCTGAAATGCTAAATGGTATGCATTGACCACTTGCAGTTATTTCGTTAACTCCACATTTACTTGGGGTTGGTGTTGTTACAACTCCACCAGTTAGTTCAACTTTTGCACTATTGCTTTTTTCAACACTGCCATAGTTTACTTTAATGGTGTAGGTACCGTCGTATTTCCACATTGCACCTGCTGTGTTTAACATAGTCTCAAAACTCTTGTCTTCTGCTACAGTGATTTGATTAACTGTAACGATGGAGTTGAGTGGACTCACAACAGTAACTGTGACTGGATATCCAGATGCTATATTTGCTACTTGGCCTGATACCATAATCATCTCATTATGATTGTACTCTGTTTTATCTGTCCAAACAGATATTGGAATTGCCGCCATCAACATTTTGTTTGCTGATGCTTTGGCCTCATCCTGAGCACATCCTACACATGCTGGTGGAAGTTCCACTGCATATGCTGATGACATAGTTAGGGTACCGACTGCAGTCAAAATGGCTAGTAGCGCGAACGACGTACGACTGTTCATCTTGTTGCGAATTGAACCTGTCTCTATTTATGTATATTTAAAAAGAGAAAAAAGTTGTGAACTTAGTATCTTGGCATAATGCTAAGTCTTGACTTTGCAGATACTGCAATTATTGAGATAATTGCTACTGCTAGAATCATGGCTGCAATTGTACCGAATTCTGGTACTACCACTCCATCTTTGATATCCACTTGGATTGAAGCGGTATATTTTGGATCGTCAAATTGTTTTGCGCTTACAGTATAATATCCATCTTGTTTCCATAATGGTCCACCAGTGGTGATTGCTTTAGTAAATTCTCCATTCAGCATTGGTGATACTTGAGCTACAGATACCACATTTCCATTTGGTGCAGTAACAGTCAAAGTGACATCTTGACTTACTCTGTCAGTGGTACCTTCGATATTGATGGTTGTAGATCCTATGACCGCATCTGCATAAATTTCAATTCCTTTGTCTGTTGCAACATTTGGCGTGGTATACACTATTCCTGATTCCATGTTGGTTTCAGTCACAAGCGTTTTTTTTGCCATTCCGTTTACTACTTCAACAAGCACTTTTAGTGTGTACAATGAGTTTTGCTGTGGGCTTTGCATAGCCTTTACAGTATAGAATCCATTTTCAGTCCATGTTGGACCAATTTTGAATTGTGTTGCAAATTCTCCATTTACATCTGGTGAAACCTGAGCAATTCCTACTACATTATTTCCACTTGGGGATGTCACTCTAAATGTAACATCTGTGATTTTTGAAATTGTCTTGCCTGTTACCATGATGATGTCTGAATCTCTATCTGCCTGAGCTGTAAGGCTCATTCCTTGACTTTGAGCAAAAACATCTTGTTGAATTGAGGTCATTGAAATTAATGACAATGCCATAAGGGCTATCGCCATTGATGTTGTAGATCGTTTAAAATTCATCCTAATTCAACTTCAGATATCTTGTTATTTATGTATATTTAAAAATGGTTCTGTTAAGTTAGCAGGTCTTGGGTTCATATTTTTTTAGTGTAAAGTGGTAAGATCTAGAAAAACATGTATGGCTTGTAAACTCCCTCAGTTTACTCATTAAAAATAGAAAAAAAGATGAAATTTAGTATCTTGGCATAATGCTAAGTCTTGATTTTGCAGATACTGCAATTATTGAGATAATTGCTACTGCTAGAATCATGGCTGCAATTGTACCAAATTCTGGAATTACAAATGTACCGATTATTTCAATCTCTTCAGCTCCTACTGGGAACGCTATGGTGAGAATTCTTTCCGTTGCTGATGTTGTTTCTTCAAAGTTTACTTCTTCTCCGTCAATTAAGACAAAGAATTCGTCATCTTCACCATTCATTGTTGCATCCAATATTGATCTAGGGATTGTCAAGGTAAGTGAACCATCACTTGTTGCATCGATAGATACGATGAGTGATTTTGCTTCTACATCAGGCATGATACCTAATAGTTTTCCACCCGTTATTGTGTATCCTATTAAGTCACTAGAACCTTCAATTGAAACAGTTGTATCGGTTACTCCTGTATTCTTTGGTGGAGTACTTGTAGATCCACCAAATTCAAATGTCGTTGTTGCTATACGATTTTGTGTTCCATATGTCACTTCAATTGTATAAGTTCCAGCTGTCTTCATTGTTCCGCCCGCAGTCAATTCAGTCCTGAATTTTTTGTCAGCACCTATTGTTAATTGAGCTAGACTGACAATTGCGTTGTCATTCTTAACTATCAAACTTACTGGGGTTCCTGAATACAGATCTCGTACTTCACCTGTTACTATGATTGTTTCACCTTCTGAATATGATGATTTGTCCGTAGTAACAACAATCGAGTTTTGTATTTGTCCAAATGCTGGTGCCATACCAATACTTACAATCAAAATTGCAGATAAGGTAAACACCGTTAGATGAGCTTTCATCAATTTTACGCGAAAAATAATGCTATTTAAGGTTACGATAAAATTTATTGACTAAAAAGAAAAAAGACTAAGCGCTGACGAATTTCAGATTAGATATATATTAACCCGAGCGTGAGATTTTGACAGTTTGTGTGTATTATTTACCGTTACATTTAATGTTCTAAATGGGGGTTTTGTAGTTGGCAACTAAAAAAAATCAAGTTCTAGTGCCAGATCATATCTATGTTCCAAAACATGAGATTATTTCAAAACAAGAAGCTGAAGAAGTTTTAAAAAAATACAATTGCAAACCAACCGAATTACCATTAATCTTTGTAAATGATCCTGCAATTTTGGGACTTGGAATAAAACCTGGTGATATGATAAAGATTACCAGAAAAAGTCCAACTGCTGGTGAAAGTCTCTATTACAGATACGTGGTGGAAGTATAATGGCAGATCCATCCACAAAGCGTTGGCCAGTAATTCAAGATATTCTGAAACGTGAGGGTATTGCACGTCAACACCTAAACTCATTTGATGAATTTCTAGAGAGAGGACTTCAAAGTATTATCAATGAAGTAGGACAAATTGATATTGAAAATGCTGAATACCCTTACAAAATTCAACTAGGTAAAGTCAAACTTCAACAACCAAGAATGATGGAACTTGATGGTTCTATTACTCATATTACTCCAGCTGAGGCACGATTGAGAAACGTTTCATATTCTGCCCCTGTCATGATGGAGGCAAGTGTTGTAGAGGATGGAAAAATTTTGGAATCCAGATTTGTTCATATTGGCGATGTACCAGTAATGGCAAAATCAAATGCCTGCATCTTACATAATTTCTCTACTCAAAAATTAATTGAACATGGTGAGGATCCCAATGATCCTGGTGGTTACTTCATCATTAATGGTTCAGAAAGAGTAATTGTAGGATTAGAAGATCTTTCTTACAATAAAATTATTGTAGATAGAGAAACTGTTGGTGGAAATATTGTTTTCAAAGCTAAAGTATATTCATCAATTGTTGGATATCGTGCAAAATTAGAACTTGTAATGAAAAACGATGGGTTGATTGTAGCTAGAATTCCTGGTTCTCCAGTTGATATTCCAGTTGTCACATTGATGAGAGCACTTGGATTAGAATCTGATAGAGAAATTGCAGCAGTTGTCTCTTTGGTGGATGATCTTCAAGATGAACTGGAAGGCTCTTTTGAAAAAGCGGGAGATGTTCCAACATCTAAAGACGCCATTGTTTACATTAGTAAAAGAATTGCACCTGGAATGTTGGAGGAATTCCAAATTAAACGTGCAGAAACTTTACTTGATTGGGGATTGTTGCCACATTTGGGTAAACATCCAGAAAATAGAAAAGAAAAAGCACAATTCTTAGGTGAAGCCGCTTGTAAATTATTAGAATTAAAACTTGGTTGGATTACCCCTGATGACAAGGATCATTATGGAAACAAAGTAATCAAATTTGCAGGACAAATGTTGGCAGATCTCTTTAGAACTGCGTTTAGGAATTTGGTTAGAGACATGAAATACCAATTAGAAAGATCAGGTCAAAAACGAGGAATTAATGCAGTAGCTGCTGCAATTCGTCCTGGAATTATTACTGACAAACTAAACAATGCGATAGCTACTGGAAACTGGGGACGTGGACGTGTTGGTGTTACTCAATTACTTGATAGAACAAATTATCTTTCAACAATTAGTCATCTTAGACGAATTCAATCTCCTCTTAGTAGAACCCAGCCCAACTTTGAGGCAAGAGACTTGCATGCAACTCACTTTGGAAGAATATGTCCAAGTGAAACTCCTGAAGGCTCAAACTGTGGTTTGGTGAAAAACCTCGCTCTATCTGGAATTATCTCAGTGAATGTTCCATCAGAAGAAATTGTGGAAAAACTCTATGATCTTGGAACTGTTCATTTCTTTGATGCCAAAGAAGATTTGAAAAAAGATGGAACCAGAGTTTTTGTTGACGGTCGTTTAATTGGATATTTCAAAGATGGTCAAGAGATAGCTGAATCTCTCAGAGAACTCAGAAGAAATTCAAAGATTCATCCTCATGTTGGAGTGTCATTTCATAAATCTGATATCGAAGGTTCAACAAGAAGACTTTATGTGAATTGTAATGCAGGACGTGTTTTACGACCATTAATAATTATCAAAGATAACAAATCATTGTTAACTCAAGATTTGTTAGATAAAATCTCCAAGAAATTACTTTCCTGGACTGATCTTTTGAGAATGGGAGTTTTGGAAATGATTGATGCAAATGAAGAAGAAAACTGTTATGTTACATTAGATGAAAAAGATACAAAGAAACACACTCACCTTGAAGTATTCCCTCCAGCAATCTTAGGTGCAGGAGCTTCTATCATTCCGTATCCAGAACATAATCAATCTCCAAGAAATACATATGAATCTGCAATGGCAAAACAGAGCTTAGGATTTTCAACACCTATGATGAATACTAGTACATATGTTAGACAACACTTTATGCTATATCCGCAAGTTCCAATTGTAAATACAAAAGCAATGAAACTCTTGGGATTGGAAGATAGACCAGCGGGTCAGAACTGTGTTGTTGCAGTACTTCCATTCGACGGATATAACATCGAAGATGCAATTGTTCTTAGCAAAGCATCTGTAGATAGGGGATTGGGAAGAACATTCTTCTTTAGAATTTATGATGCTGAAGCAAAACAATACCCCGGCGGAATGCGTGATACCTTTGAGATTCCTAACGCTGAAGATAACATTAGAGGTTACAAGGGAGAGCGTGCATATAGATTACTTGAAGAAGATGGCGTTGTTGCATCAGAAGCTCCAGTAAAGGGCGGAGATATTTTAATTGGAAAAACTAGTCCTCCAAGATTTATGGAAGAATATAGAGAGTTTGAATCATCTGGTCCATACAGAAGAGATACTTCTATTGGTGTTAGACCATCTGAAACAGGAGTTGTAGATACAGTAGTTATGACTCAATCAAATGAAGGTGGAAAAATGTACAAGATTCGCGCAAGAGATATGAGAATTCCTGAAATTGGTGATAAATTTGCATCAAGACATGGACAAAAGGGTGTACTTGGAATTTTAGCCAAAGCCGAAGACTTGCCATATACTGCAGAAGGTATGTCTCCTGATGTTTTGATTAATCCTCACGCATTTCCATCTAGAATGACCGTTGGAATGATGATGGAATCTATTTGTGGCAAGGCTGCTGCATTTCGTGGAAAGCGATTTGATGGCTCTGCATTTGTCGGAGAAAAAATGGATGAAGTAAAAGAAGTAATGGATGCACACAATTTCAAATATTCTGGCAAAGAAATAATGTATGATGGTAGAACTGGAAAACCCTTCCCAGTAGATGTCTTTATTGGAGTTGTATATTATCAGAAACTCCATCATATGGTTGCTGACAAAATCCATGCAAGAGCACGTGGACAAGTTCAGATGTTAACTAAACAACCAACTGAAGGTAGAGCAAGAGGTGGTGGTTTAAGATTCGGTGAAATGGAGAGAGACTGTTTGATTGCTTATGGAGCTTCTATGATTCTAAAAGATAGATTACTTGACGAATCTGATAAATCTGATATTTTTGTCTGTGAAAGATGTGGATTGGTTGCTTATCATGATGTTAAACAAAGAAAATATGTATGTCGGGTTTGTGGTGATAAAGCCAAAGTCTCTTCAGTCTCAGTGGCGTATGCATTCAAACTACTCTTACAAGAAATGCAGAGTCTTAATGTCGCACCACGTCTATTAATCAAGGAGAAAATCTAATGTCGCTTCAAGCTATCAAATCAATCGATGGAATCCGTTTTTCCGTATGGTCTCCAACCGAAGTTCGAAAATATTCTGTTGCTGAAATTACTGCACCTGAAACATATGATGAAGATGGAATGCCAGTTCAAGGAGGTCTTATGGATGGAAGACTCGGTACACTTGAACCAGGACAAAAATGTTTAACTTGTGGAAATACTGCTGCTAGATGTCCTGGACATTTTGGACATATTGAACTTGCAGAGCCAATTTTACATATTGCATTTATTGATAACATCTACAAACTATTACAATCAACATGCCGTTCTTGTGCAAGACTCAAAGTACCACAAGAAGATTTAGATGAATTCAAAAAAATCAAAGACAAACATGCTGCATACACTGTAATTTCTCAAAAACGTATCCCAGAACAAATTATAGAAAAAGCAAAGAAAGCAAAAGAATGTCCTCATTGTGGTAAAACCCAATACGAATTAGTCTTTACAAAACCAACCATCTTCGTTGAAAAAACAGAGATTGGTGAACATAGATTACTTCCAATTACAATTAGAGAAAGATTTTCACAAATTCTTGATGAAGATTTGCTTCTTTTATCCTATGATCCAATTACTGCAAGACCTGAATGGTTTATTCTTCAGGCATTGCCTGTCCCACCTGTAACTGTAAGACCATCAATCATTCTTGAAACAGGAATTAGATCTGAAGATGACTTGACACACAAAATGGTAGACATCATTAGAGTTAATCAAAGACTAAAGGAAAGCAAAGAAGCTGGAACTCCACCACTAATTGTTCAAGACTTGGTTGATCTGCTACAGTATCATTCTACAACATATTTTGATAATGAAGTTTCTGGAATTCCTCAAGCTCACCATCGTTCTGGACGTCCACTCAAAACATTAACTCAAAGACTCAAAGGAAAAGAAGGCAGATTTAGAGGCTCATTATCTGGAAAGAGAGTCGACTTTTCAAGCAGAACTGTAATTTCACCTGATCCTAACTTGGATTTGTCTGAAGTTGGAGTTCCTGAGCAAGTTGCTATGAAACTAACAATTCCTGAAATCGTTACAGAGTGGAATATTGAAAGAATGCGAAAACTTGTAATTAATGGACCTGAGAAATTCCCTGGTGTAAACTATATCGTTAGACCTGACGGTGTTAAAATTAGATTAGACTTTGTAGAAGATCGTTCTACCATTGCAGAAACTCTTGAGATTGGTTATCTGATTGAAAGACATCTTGCAGATGGTGATATTGTCATGTTTAACAGACAACCTTCACTTCACCAAATGTCTATTATGGCTCACTATGTGAGGGTACTTCCAGGTAAGACTTTCAGATTACATCCTTCAGTTTGTCCTCCATACAACGCAGACTTTGATGGGGATGAGATGAACCTCCATGTTCCTCAAAGTGAGGAAGCACGAGCAGAAGCGATTCTTTTGATGAGAGTCCAAGATCAATTAATCTCTCCAAGATATGGTGGTCCAATTATTGGTGCACTCAGAGACTTTGTAACTGGAGCATATCTTTTAACAAAAGACGAAACAACTCTTTCTATTCAGGATTTCTCCAATCTTGCAATGCTTGGAGGTTACAAAGATGCACTTCCAAAACCTGCTACTAAAACAAAAGACGGTCCAGCATACACTGGAAAACAACTATTCTCACTATTCTTGCCAAAAGACTTCAATTATGTTCTCACATCAAAATGGTCAAAGGGAACAAACGGTCCTGCGAAAGATGTTGTAATTAAAAATGGCGAACTCATCAGTGGTGTAATTGATAAAACCTCAATTGGCGCAGAAGAACCAGAGAGTGTCTTACACAGAATTACAAAAGACTATGGAAATGCAGTAGGTAAAAACTTCTTAAATTCTATTCTAATTATGGTAAAACAATTCATCACAAGTTATGGATTTAGTTATGGATTCGGTGATCTTGAAGTACCAGAAAAAGACAAACAACAGATTCTCAATGATATTCAAGAAACCTATGACATCGTATCTGATTTGACTAATCAATATGAAAAAGGAACTCTCAAACTTACCAGAGGTATGAGACCTGAAGAGGCACTTGAAGCATACATTGTAAACGAATTAGGTAAAGCAAGAGACAAGGCAGGCTCTACTGCAAACAACTCACTCGATAATTCTAATGCTGGAAAAATTATGGCAACCACTGGTGCCAGAGGTTCGTCGCTAAACGTAGGTCAGATGGCAGGTGCTTTAGGCCAGCAATCAAGAAGAGGTAATCGACTCCATGATGGCTACCACAATCGTGCATTGACACATTTCCAAGAACATGATAATAATCCGGACGCACACGGATTTGTAAAATCCAATTACAGAGAAGGTCTCTCTGCATTAGAATTCTTCTTCCACGCAATGGGTGGTCGTGAAGGGCTTGTCGACACTGCAGTTAGAACACAACAAAGTGGATACATGCAGCGTAGGCTGATTAATGCACTAGAACACATTAGATTGGAATATGATGGAACCGTTAGGGATCCACACGGTCACATTGTTCAATTCCTTTACGGTGAAGACGGAATAGATGTTGCAAAAAGTGACCATGGTGAAGCATTCAATGCTCACAGATTAGCTGAATCTCAAACAATGATTGATTCAGGCAAAAAGGCAACAAAAGATGAAATTGATACCATGATTAAAAAATACACAAAGACGTTCAGTCCAAGACTCACGTCACTTGTATCTGAAGCATTGCATGAATCAAACCTAAGTAAAGATGGTGTAGAGGCAGTATGTAAGAAAGGATTATTACTTTACAACAAAGCCAAAGTAGAACCTGGACAAGCAGTGGGAATTATCACTGCTCAATCAATTGGTGAACCTGGTACTCAGATGACTTTGAGAACGTTCCATTTTGCAGGAATTAAAGAAAGAAACGTAACCTTGGGTCTTCCTAGATTAATTGAGCTAGTTGATGCAAGAAAGAAACCAGTTACGCCAACTATGGATATCTATCTTGACAACGAGTCAAAGAAATCCAGAGAAAAAGCAATCGAAGTTGCAAGAAATGTATTGCAAACGAAAATCAGCGCATTAATTGCAAACAGTGAAACTGATTACTCTACTGAAATTAAATTAATTCTAAGTGAGAACAGACTAAAAGAGAGAGGATGTTCAATTGCTGAAGTTGAAGCATCACTTGCATCAAATAAGAAATTCAAGATGGAAACAGTCGGTGAACTAATTACTCTCAAACTAGTTGAAGAATCTGATACTGCAACAGTAATTGCAATCAGAAATAAAGTTCTAAACACCACTGTAAAAGGTGTTCCAGACATTGAACGTGTAACTCTTGTTCAAAAAGACGATGAATGGGTTATCCAGACAACTGGCTCTAACATTGCCAAAGTTCTTGAAGTAAAAGGCATTGACAAAACAAATGTCAGAACAAACAATGTGTTTGAAATTGCAGGAACTCTGGGAATTGAAGCTGCACGAAACGCATTGATTGATGAACTTAATCATACTCTGGGTGACCAGGGATTAGAAGTTGATAATAGATACATCATGTTAGTATCTGATTTAATGTGCTCTAGAGGTTACATGCAACAAATTGGCAGACATGGAATTGCCGGTACTAAAGACAGTGTTCTTGCAAGAGCCGCATTTGAAATTACAGTTCCTACAATTGCACATGCTGCACTTGGTGGTGAAATTGAACAACTCAAAGGTATTACTGAAAACGTAATTGTTGGTAGCAACATTCCAATCGGCAGTGGAACTGTTGATCTATACATGCAAGTAAGCAAGAAAAAATAATCTGGTAATAATTATGGCCGATGAAATTACAAATCTCATGAATAACAACAAGGATAAAGTGGTCTTGCTTCGATTAAGAAACGCACGAACTGTTCAAGGCGTTCTAAAAGACTTTGACATTCACATGAATTTAACATTAGATGATGCTGAAGATGTTACCGAAGAAAAACATGAAAAGATTGGCAAAGTATTACTTCGTGGTGATAACATTCTACTAGTGTCTCTCCCTGAAGAAGAATCTTAAACTCATCAAACATTAAATTCAATATGTGATAATTTTTGTCATGTTGTTATTTTTGATTTCATTAATTTTACTCCCTGCATTTGGTGCAACAATTCCTGATTATGATAATCCGTACTCTCCAATTTTTACAGACAAGTCATCGTACACGTGGACTGACAAAGTAAAGATGACGATCATTGCTCCAAGCTGGAACACCGATAATGACTTGATTGATTCCATCGGAGACACTAAAGACCATCCAATTAAAATTTCAACAAGAGAGCATTCGCTAGAACCCTATAAATTTACAGAGACTGATGTGAATTCTGGAATTTTTACAGCCGAGGTAATTCTTACGGGATTCTTTCATGATGCAGACGGTGATGGTGATTTTGATACAAATCCTAGAACTATGGGTAATGGTCCGACCAGTGGATTTTTAGAAGTTGAAAGGGATTCTGCAATTACAATATCCTTTGAATTTGCAGATGGTGTAGTGTTAACTGAATCTGCTCCAGTAACATGGAATGTTGGAACAATTCAATTCATGCAAGAGATTTTTCTCACAACAGATTCTGTGAATATTAGAATGGTTGATCCTGATATGAATCTCAATCCTGAAGCACTAGATCATATTCCAATCCAAGTTATCTCCGATTCTGATGTTGCAGGAATTGAAGTTGATGGCATTGAAACATCTGAAAGTTCAGGAATGTTTGTCGCTACCGTTTCTTTAACTCAGAGTTCAACTAGTGGTAATCGGCTATATGCAATACCTGGTGACAAAATTTCTGCAAAATATGATGATTATACATTGCCAAAGCCTTACTCAATTTCAGATAATCTCTCCCTTCAAACTTTTGCAATAGTTGATTCCGCTGTTCCGCCAATTGAAAGAATAGACCATCTGTCAATAACATTCTCTGATTCACTTGGAAATCCATTACAGTCATTTACAGAAAATCATCAAATACAAATAGTTGGAACAATAGCTAATCCAAATGAGTTTGATCAGAAATTTGTTTATCTCTTCCAAGTAAAAAATGAGCAAAATATTGTAGAATCAATATCGTGGGTTCAAGGTGAACTGTCCTCTGCGCAAAGTCTGGATGTGTCGCAATCATGGACTCCAAAAACATCTGGAAATTACAAAATTGAAACATTTGTATGGAATTCTATTGCGGAACCAACTGGATTGGCACCGATAATGTCCACTCTGATCACAGTTGAATGAAAAGTATAATTTCTACGTGATTATTAAATAGAAAATTACAAAATTTTGTGTGTGTTAGGATATCTTCTTGGAATTACGTTAGTGTTAACCGTACTGTCTCCTTTTGTTTCAGATGTTTTTGCTGAGACATTTGTCGTAAATACTGACAAGCAATCTTACGATGTTGGTGATTCACTGACTGTTTCTGGTGAAATCCTTGACTTTGGAATGCCAGTAATTGCCATGAGTATCTATGATCCTGACGGAAAAATTTTAACTGCTAATAATCTGGAAATATCCCCTGAAAAAACTTTCACAAAAACGCTTTCACTTGATTCTCCATTTTATGCAAAAGCTGGGGAGTACAAACTTAAACTAGCATATGGGCAAATCACTGAGGATCATTATTTTGTAATTAATGGCGAATCTGAATCTGAACTTGTTGTTCCGATATCTGCAGAGCCGGAAATAACCCTTCTTTCCACTGACAAAAAGCAATATGCTGACAATGAAATAATATACATCACAGGTATTGTTTCCGCATTGGGTTCTCCTACCGCGTTGATAGGAGTATATGATCCGTATGGAATGCCTGCTGGATTTTATTTTGGTACAATAAATTCTGATTTGGAATTTTCAACTAATTTTCTTGTAAAAGATGGTGTAAATTTTAGAACAGAAGGAACTTATTCCATCAAAGCTCATTATGCCGAATCTGAAGCAGTTTCTTTTTTTGAATATCATAAAGATTTTCAAACTGTAATCGAAGAATCCGCTGAAACAATTGATACTACTGAAACAATTGATACTACTGAAACAATTGATGATAATGAAACAATTGATGATAATGAAACAATTGATGATAATGAAACAATTGATGATACAATTCAAAAAACAACTGAAACAGAAATTATTGTATCTGATGACAACCCATCAATCAAAGAAACTTCTAAAGATACTAAATCAAAATCTCAAAATAATTCGATAATTACAAAAACTAATCAAGAAGATATTCCAACAACAAAAAATTCTGATAGTCAAATTAAAACAATAAATGAAAAAGATAATTCAAAAAAAATTCTAGTTGATGACAACAAAAAATCAACTAATCTTTCTGTTGAAGATATTGAATTAGGAATAATTTTAAATCAAATGAATCTTGAATGTGATTCAAGTGTATTTACAGACACAATCTCATATTATGATGGAATGGGTCCTGCATTGTATCGTTTATGTGACTTTGATGGCTCTTTGAATTTTTTCAACGAATCATTAATTGAAAATCCTGATGATGTGGAAATTCTTACAAACAAAGGTTCTGCCTTGGGGAAATTGGGATATTTTACTGAGGCTATAGTGTATTATGATCATGCACTCAAAATAGATCCTGACTTTCTACCTGCCAAAAATAACAAGGCCAACGCTCTTGCAAATTTGAAAGATTACGATAATGCAATTTCATTATATGAAGAAATCTTAACGAAAAATCCTAACTATCTTTCTGCAAGAAAAAATCTTGCTCTTGCATTATCATTCCAATCTCCAGTTGTTTCATTAGTGGATGAGTCTTTAGAATCTGATATTGAAAAAGTGGTTTACTCTGAATCTAATTTGCCACAAATAATCAATCAAATGAATGATAATCCGGAAAAACCAGCAACTTTTTTTGATGAGGTTGGTGTAGTGATTTCCGCTTTGGGTTCTCTATTTGGTTTTCTAAACTAACTTTTTTACTATGTGCGTATTTTTTCAATAAACCTATAAAGCCCTGTTAAGACGATCGTTTTAAGGAAACGTAAATGAGTAAGATACTTGAAAAATCATTGAAGGATGCCCATAAAGAAAATCAATTAACAATGGGCACGAAACAAGTTTTGAACTCTATAAAAAATTCCAAGCTAATTGTATTGTCTCAATCAGTGAATAAAGAAATAATTGAGAAAATTGAATCAGATGCAAAAAAAGAAAAAGTACCTCTAGTCAACTTTCAAGGAACTTCAGTCGCATTAGGAAGATTATGTGGCTTGCAATTTAGAATTTCAACAATTTCATTCACATCAATAACTGATGCAAATATCAAATCAATTTTAAAAGATACAGAAGCTGAGAAAAAAAATGATTAGTTGCGTTTTGATTAATGAAAGTTTAAATGAGACAATTTTGGTCGGAGATAAATAGGATTTCTTATGACACAGTCAATCAAACTAACAACAGATCAAATGCGTATGATGTCTCTTTTTCAAAATGTTACTGGTGCAACAGCACGTGATTGTGTTGAAGATGAAAAACAAGATAGAGTAATTTTTGTTGTTAATACTGGTAAAATGGGACTGGCAATTGGCAAGGGTGGAGTTCATATCAAATCATTACAAAATATTGTTAAAAGAAATGTGGAATTAGTAGAATATGATGAAGATCCTGCCAAATTTCTCTCTTCATTACTCAATTCAAAACTCATTTCTGAAGTAAAAATAAATACACGAGCAGATGGGACAAAACAGGCAATTGTTATGGTCGACCCAAGAAAGAAAGGAATCGTGGTTGGAAGAGAAGGCAGAAATGCAGAAAAAGCAAGACTGCTTGCAAAACGATATTTTGATATTACCAGCGTACTGATTAATAGTCCTGAACGTGCTACTATGGAGATGTAAAATATGAGAAAATCACCACTTGGATTATTTGCTGGCAGAGTTTTAACTACTAAAAAGAAGAGACAGCGATGGGCTATCTCTACATACAAGCGAAGAAAACTTGGTATTGATAAAAAAGCAGATCCACTTGGAGGGGCTCCACAAGGACGAGGCATTGTCTTAGAAAAAGTAGGTATTGCTGCAAAACAGCCAAACTCCGCTATTAGAAAATGTGTTAGAGTTCAATTAATTAAAAACGGTAAAACAGTTACAGCATTTTTACCACGAGACGGCGCAATGAACTTTATTGATGAACATGACGAAGTTCACATTCAAGGAATGGGTGCAACACAGGGTGGCGCAATGGGAGATATTCCTGGTGTTAGATTCAAAGTTTTCAAAGTTAACGGTACATCACTTCATGAATTAGTAATTGGAAAGAAGGAGAAACCAAGGAGATAGAAATGGCTGAAACTAAAAACTTGTTATTATTTAGAAAATGGGATTTATCAAATATTGAAATTAAAGATCCTGGATTAAAAACTGCAATTTCTTTGAGAAAACAAATCTTGCCATATACTTATGGTCGCTCAGCTTTGAAGAGATTCAACAAAGCAGATGTCAACATTGTTGAGAGATTAATCAACAAAACAATGCACTTTGGAAAAAAGTACGCAAAGAACACTGGCAGGATGACTGGTAAGAAATCTAAACTACTCAATACAGTAAAAACTGCATTTGATATTATTGCACTAAAGACTGGAGAAAATCCGGTTGAAGTTTTAGTTAGAGCAATTGAGAATTCTGCACCAAACGAGGATACAACCAGAATTGTTTATGGTGGTACTGTCTATCACGTATCAGTTGATGTTGCTCCAATTAGAAGAGTTGACTTGGCACTGAAATTCATCTCTGACGCAATCAAAGAGGCAACATTTTCCAATCCAAAACCAATTGAGGAACACATGGCAGAACACCTGATACTTGCAGCAGCAAATGATCCTAACGCTCCTTCTGTTAAGAAGAAAAATGAGCTAGAAAGAATAGCGCAAGCATCACGATAGTAATTTTTTAAAAATTTTTTCAGTAGCCCGAGGCAGATTCGAACTGCCGTCTCCGCCTATCCACTCTTGAGATCCAGAGGGCAGAATCCTTGACCACTAGACTATCGGGCTACTTGAAGAAATTTTGGTGTTTTAGAATATATTCATTTGTTGTTCTGTTTGAAATTTTTATGAATTATTTTTCTGGATTTTTTGAAACGATGTGATTACTTTATTCTAACTTCGTGAATTGCAGTTGAATAATCACACTCAGCTTTTAATCGCATGTATGGAATCAATCTATAATGGATTGAATAAATTTCTCCTTCCTTTAATAGAATTCCTTTTTGCATTAATGATACAAGTCCTCTTGATGGAACATTAATTGAAATATTTTGTTCCTGACATATTTTTTGACGTTTATTTTGAAATTGCTTTAGCGTAAATGATACATCATTGACTTCTAACACCAGAGGCCAGATAATTTCACTCCACACCCATCTTCTGTTTTGAGTAGCTGATGCATGTTTTCCTTTTTCACTCAACATTAATAATATCTTCAAAAGATGTTATATCTTAATTGTCGTCTCAAAATGAAATTGAAGAATCATTAAACTTGTTAGAAAAAGATTGGGATGTTGATCCAATACTACGAAAATTCATGTTAGGTAAAATCACCGATGTGTCTGACTATCCACTCAAAGTCAAAGATGTGATTTTTCATGTTCCGTATCTTAATTCTGAGAAAAAATTCATCTTGTGGAAATGCTTTTGGCCTGACTGTCACAACTGTTGCGATAGACAAGGAAGACTCCCATTAACATCTGATGATCTAATTACAATTGGAAAAGGTTTGAAATATCAAAAACCGTCTGATTTTATAAAAAATGAAACTCTTACTGTAACATATCAGGAGCCCGGACCCTCAGGCCAACTAACTACAATGACTACCATAAATTTGAAGAGAAAAACAGACGAGACTCCGAAAGATGACGGAACCCATATCTCTTGCAGATTTTTAGATGAAAAGGGTGGATGCAGCATGCATCCAGACAGACCTGGAGTGTGCTATCTTTATCCGTTTTCTAGCTGGCTTGAAAATGAAAATGGAATTGCACGTGTTCATGCCACATACCAGTTTACTGGGGATTGTCCTGGATTTTATCTGGCAGAAACCCTTGACCCTATGAAAGAAGAATTCAAGGACTATTCCAAAACAATTTACGATTACAACATGGCATCAAATAGAACAAACAGAGAAGGATTTGGTTCTGTTAGTTTTAGTTAGGCTTTGGCAACCTTGAGCAAATCTGCAATTTTGATGTTCATTCCAAATCTGTCTTCGTTCTTTTTCATATAGCGAAATATTGCAATAAAGTCCGGTAGTGCTTTGAGGAAACTAAAGTCCTTGTGAATTTTTGCTCGAACAAAATTAAACACTTTGGCGTACACTTTGTAGTGTTGCTCTACTGCTTTCTCATATGCTTTGAAATCATTCATGTTTTCTAAGAATATCTCAACACACTGCATTGATGGGATAATTCCCTCGCCTAGCAATGCATAAACTGTTCCTATTGATTCGCCAACCCCCACTACTTTTCCTGAATAGTATGGCTTGCATCTATCTGGAGTTGCAAGTCTGATTGGTCTGCCCTTTGTCGCAATTACTTTGCCCCCGTGTTTTTGCAAAAATTCGTCAGTTGCCTTTATGTGGTTTTTATTGTAATCTCCTGCTCCAATATGTGCCCATTTCTCTCCTAGCGGAAAATACCAAAAGTATCCTGACATTCCAGGAAATGGTTCTATGTAAAAGTCATCATATGGAACCCCATTTTCATATTCCACTTTGTATTCATATGTTGGCAAAAAGAAATCTTCTTTTAGCTTTGGCAGATAGACTCTATTAAATCCGGTACAGTCAACTATCATGTCGTATTCTTTCTCCAGCTCTTCAAGCTTTGGGGATTCACCATAAATTATCTTTGAATCTTTTATGAAATCTTTGATTAATCCTAATTTGTTATATGTGCATAATCCTTTGAGTCCAATGTCAAACTTTACATCATTGTTCATTTTGACATGCATGTTTTTTCCATCATGAATCAAAAAGTCATTAAAATCTCTGCCCGTCTTTTTGCAAAAGTCTGTCAGTACTGGTTTTATTGTTCCCCATGCACAAATCGAATCATGTCTATCTTCGGTACTTCTTTCATACCCTACAACTTCGTGTTCTGAATCCTTTAGTCTGGCCATTAGATAGGATCCTGCAACACCCATTCCCATCACTGCAATCTTCAAGATGTCTTGCGATCTTTGTATGCCTAATAAATACACTATCTGAAAATTTAGCATGTTACGTTGATTGCCACTAGTAGGAAAAAGTAGTACTGGTTAAATATCAAATTCACAAATCCATTTTGAAAAGGCGTCTGTCGTCTGAATACAATAGTTTCAGGCCTTAAGACAATCGCTGTCATCAGATAACTCTAGTTACTGATCTTAAGCGAAGAGCTGTCATCTGCATTCCTTTTGGAGGCGGATCTTAAGCTCACCTTTATTTTTTATTAAGTTAAATTTGGCACATGTTTTGTCTCCATCATGGATACATTTGATGCAATAAAGTCTAGACGTTCAATTAAGAGTTTTAAAAATCATGAAATGACCGAAGACGAAATCAACCAGTTATTGGAAGCTGCAATTTTATCTCCAACTTCATACAACATTCAGAACTGGAGATTTGTAATTGTTACTGAGCAGAAACTAAAAGACCGAATCTCTGAACTGTCCTATGGGCAAAGACAAGTTGCAGAGGCCTCTCTAGTTATTGT
Source organism: Nitrosopumilus zosterae (assembly GCF_025998175.1). Classification (NCBI taxonomy): domain Archaea; kingdom Thermoproteati; phylum Nitrososphaerota; class Nitrososphaeria; order Nitrosopumilales; family Nitrosopumilaceae; genus Nitrosopumilus; species Nitrosopumilus zosterae. Next base: position 1,391,455 of record NZ_AP026695.1, on the reverse strand, counting down.
GTTGTGTGCTGACTTGAAGGCATGGGATAGAAATCCTGAACGATACTGGAAAAATGTTCCTGAAGAATCTCGAAATTACCTAGTTAGCGGTATAAGGCAGGCCTATTCTGGTAATGAAACTCTGGAAAAAGAACAGGCAATTCGCTCTTGCGGGATAGCTGCCCAGACCATCATGCTTGCTGCAAAATCTATGGGGTATGATAGCTGTCCTATGGAGGGATTTGATTATGGAAAGGTTGGGAATCTGATCAATCTTCCTGATGATCATATAGTTACAATGATGATAGTAGTTGGAAAAGCTGCAAAGGAGGCAGCACCACGTGGTGGACAAATTCCATTATCTGACGTGGTCTTTGAGAATTCATTCTGATGTAATGCATTTGCAAAAATTGTGGAATAGATAGTGCATCTCACGGTATTTGGAAATGCCATCGACTCTGATAGCTGTGATAAAATCAGACAGAAACAGAAATTTAAAAAACCAAACTAGATTCCAATACGCTTAATTTGATTATTCGTGCAGCATTTCTATGGATAAGCGCGATAGTCTTGTTTTACTTGGAATCTTTGCAGTTGGCAGCATTGCAGTGTCTCTGATGATATTCCTTGCAAGAGGAATGATCAATAATCCTTTTTTGGATTAGATTCTAAACTTTTCATCAATGATGCAAGTATGAAGTTGCATTCATGATGGAATTGTTTTAATATGTATACAAATCGTCAAAATTTGAAGTGGGAAAACGCATTACAATTGTATTGGATGATGAAATCATAAAAAAATTAAGAATCCTTCAAGCAAAGAGGATTAGTAAATCAGAAAGAGCAGTGAGTTTTTCTAATGTAATTAATACTGAACTCAAAAGATTGCTCAAATAACTCAATCAATTATTAACTAAACTCTCCAGTGATAATCCAAAATATGGACTGTCCCCAGATCTGAGTGTCTTGATTAATTCTTTTTTAAATTCGTGTATCTCTTTTTGACTTTTCATGGTTTTTTGTTTATTTGCATTCTGATAATGTTGACTATGCAATAACTGCAAACCCCTAGTTGATGCTCTGTCTTTTTGATTATCACTATAACCTGCCCTTTTAGGCTTGGTTCCTCCTAGATACACTCTCATGATTTGTAACGTGCTGGAATGTGACCCTGCGGCATGCGCCCAAGCAATGCTTTGCCATTTTGAAGGGCATCTAAAACCATACTGCGAGCAAATCCTGGGATTTTGTATTGTTCATGCTAAACTGATTTCATGGGATTGCGTATTATTGGGATTCATGTTATGAATTGAGAAAAATCCATCTTGATGTAAAAGACCAAGACTATCTTGACTTTCTTAGTATCTGCATTGAAGAGGATTTGTCAGTTGAGGATAAACTCAAAAACATCATTAGATATCATTTGATAACGTACAGAAATCGAGAAAAAATTCAAAATCAGAAATTATTATGAGAATCGACAATATTTTCTAGCTCCATTGTGTGATTCTATTATGCATTGTAATGGTAACTGCAAACAATACATTGCAAAGAGCAATCTTGACGGCGGCAGATACGAGCAGGGCCAAAAACGATGTCCTGAATGTGAAGTTTTTATTTTGTGGGATAGTCTGTGGTGTCCTTGCTGTGGTAGATTACTGCGAACAAAACCACGTGCCAGGAAATTAAAAAGCAAACTGTCTCTGAAACGAAGATAATTCTAATGTGTAAAATTTGAACACAGTCTTTGCTATGTGCCAAATCTATTCCAAAATTATGTATGTAGAACTGAATTCATTTACGAGTTTCATGGATGATTGGGTGTTGTTATCTGCAAGACAGTGGTTAAAGCCCTGCATTTACCATTGCAATAATTTTTTGCACTATACTATCATGATTTGACAAAATCTCAGTTGACACCAATATGAGATCTTTATCATGATAAACGGTAATCCACTTTACGTTATGTCTTGATTCTACTGACCAGTTTGTTTTTCCTAATTTTGCGTCAAACACTTTGTTCATCTTTGCCTTGAGGAGCGCTTCTCTGTGGACTAGCTTTGTCTCTGGAACTGTTAGCTGCGGAGTGATTCCTTTTTTTCTGTCGTATGCCTTTAGCCTCCCACACTTGCAAAGAATTCCTACAAACCGAATGGTTTTGTCCATTTTTATGATATCTTGGCATAGTCGATTTTCTGGTCTTAATACTTGCACAATTATGATAAATTAAAAAAACTTTGAGACTGGAAAATAATTTTCTTGACTATTTGGTGAAAATGTAACCTTTTGGTTTTTATCCGATAAATGATTCTAGTACTTTATGGTGATAGTCTGGATTGGGATTGCAGTGGGAATTTTGATTGTTGCGATTTTGATAATAAAGGCCACCAAGACTAATCCTCGCGAAATTGCTGGAATGACTATGGTTTGCAAAAAGTGTGGTACTGAGACTGGCGGAATGGCATGCCCCAAATGTACTAAAACATTTGGAGTATAGATGATGAATAAGAAAATAATTTTTGGTATTGTACTTGGTGTTGTTGCAATTGCTGTGTTTGGTCATTTTGCTAGTGAATCAAATCAAAATTCTGCCACTGACAGTGATGAAGCAGCATGGCAACTGTTACAAAAAACATATCTTGATTCAGAGTGTAAGGAAAAGTACATGGGTCAACCTGATGCGATGCAGGATTGTTTTGATAGAGTTGCAGAAGAACAAAGATTGAATCCACTCAACCCTGAACTAACATCTACTGCTCCACCCTTACAATTATCTGCAAAACCTGTGTCTGATTTAGATTGTTTGGGAACTGCTCAATGTTTTATTGGAACTGTAACTGAAATTATTGATGGTGATACCATCAAAGTTGATGGGCAATCAGTCAGATTTGCATTGTCTTCTGCACCTGAGATAAAAGGTTATGGTGGTGTAGATGCTAGGAATTTCATTGAAACGATCTGTCCTGTTGGCTCTATGGCAATAGTTGATGAAGATGATGGACAAATTCTTGGTAGCTATGGTAGATTAGTAGGTATGGTTACATGTAATGATGTTAATTTGAATTCTGAATTATTAGATTCGAATTTAGGCTATATGGAATTCAGATTTTGTGATTCTAGTGAGTTTGGTGGAGAATCTTGGGCTGTAAAACACGGATGTGAATAGATGGGATTCAAGGATTGGTTTGTAGATGATAAGACTGGTAATTATTCAGTTAAAGTGCAATGTACTGGATGCCAAAGAATAACTGTAGTGAAAATCCCCTCTGGAAAAACTTTTGAGAAATGGAGTGAGAAAATAAAATGTGGTCAGTGTAATGGTAGTTGGATAAAATCTGCGTAAATAATTCAAAATATTTTTAGAAATTCTTTGGTATGATTGATAAAAAATGAGAACTAGACTTTTTCACGTGTAAATGGGACTTTTTTTCAGAGACGACTTGCTCTACTGCTAGTCGAATTCAAATCTTAAATTTTACTCGATCAAAATTGCAGGCTTGAACGGCCTTGCATGTCTTGCCTTTCCTTTAGGATCATAGATGTCATCATCTGCCTCTGAATACACTTGAATCTCTACGCCGAACTCCTTCTTTCCAATACTTGATAATTCTGCAGACAAGAATTTCTTTTCATCAAATTCTGCAGATTCTAACTTCATTTGTTTTATTTCTTCAGATTCGGAATGCAAGTCTTTGATTACTTTTTGTATGTATTCTGGCATTTTCTTGGCATCTGTTGTTTTAGGATCTGCAATCAATTCTTTCATTACAACACCCATGTTATTTTGACCACCTACCATAATTTCCAATATCTTCCGATACACAGTTTTTTTGAACTCATCCGAATTTACATATATTACAATTTTCTGTGGAGTAATTTTTGTAACTTTGAGAATATTTGCTATATCATTGATCGTTGATTTTAACAACTCTTCAGATTGAATTGATGTTGCATAGACATTTTCTTTAGAATATTCTGGCCATTGTGACTTTGATGCTAGCCCTGTTTGGCCTAATTTTTCCCACATCTCTTCAGCTATGTGTGGTGCAAATGGTGATAGCATTGCCACTCTGAATGAATTGATCTTGTACAGAATTCCAGAAACATCTTTTCTTTCTTTAGCCTGGATTCTTTTGTTGTACCAGCTCAAATCTGATTCAAATGAAAATAGTATGTCATGTAATCCTTCACGTAATCTCATCTTTTCAACTGCTTCAGTAACTTGAGATATCAAATTCTGTGCCTTTGATAAAATCCATTTATCTTCAGCTTGTAGTTCTGAAATAGGCTCATTTTTGAGCCTAGAGCACTCCTCAAGTAATGATTCTAACTTATTTTGAATACCTGTAACTGATTCCATGTTGAAATCCGCATCTTGCAATAACTCAGCTGATGAGATGATGGCTAGTCTTATTGGGTCTGCACCGTGATCCCTAATTGCAGCTCGCAGCGGAATGATGTTTCCCATGCTCTTACTCATTTTAGCACCATCCATCATGACACTGCCATTAACCACAATTTCTTTAGGCCATAATTTTTTATCAAATATTGCAACATGATTTAACACAAAAAACGACAAGTGATTCTGCACCAGATCTCTACCTGAATGTCTCGAATCAACTGGGTAGAAGTAGGTGAATTCCTTTTTCATTGTATTAATGACTTCTTCAGAAAGTTTCGAAGTACTTGCAGCCAATGACATATCTCCTTTATCTAGTAACACATAATCAAAGAATTCTTTTGTCAAGTTCTCAGGTTGGACTGTTCCATCATTTACAAATCGTGAAAGAGTATAGTATGCCATGTAAATTACACTGTCTGATAGTGACTCTACGATCCAATCTTTGTCCCATGGGAGTTTTGTACCTAGTCCTTGCTGTCTTGCACATGCCCTTTCATGCAACCAATCAATTACCTCTTTGAACTCTGTTTTGATATTATTTGGTAGAATGTTCATCTCGTCAAGACAAGTTCTAGCCAATTCTTTCCACTCTTCATCCCCATAATTGAGAAACCATTGGTTGTTCAATATTTTGACAACGCATTCTGCCCCGCAACGACAATGCACTGGAGCATTCTCAAGTACTGGGAATTTTTCTAGATGATTATTCTCTTGCAGCCATGCTCTAATTTTATCTCGTCCAAACTGTACTTTTTCATTGTTGAATTTATCGCATTTTTCATTTAGCTTTCCATCTGTGAATTCTTTGAGGTACAATTCCTTTGTTGCCTCCTCTAGTTTTTGGTCTGTTTGGTCTGACACTCCCAATTTTTCACAAATCTCTTTTGCAGGAATGGTGCCATATCCTTCAGTAGCAATAATTGGTATGGGTTCTATTTTTGAGGCTAATTCATGCCCTTTTGCCTTTAAATCCATCAAAGCCTGATAATCTTTTGGTGCATGAGCTGGCACTGACATTACAAGTCCTGTTCCCATGCTGGGCTCTACAAAATCAGCTGGCAATATCGGGATTTCTCGTCCATCATGGTTTGTGGCATATTTTCCAATAATCTCGCTTCCATCTATTTCTCCCTCGACTGTCACTTGTTTTTCAAAAAATGAAATCTTTTTTGCACACTCTTCTGAAACTATCCATTTCTCATTATCTACTGCAACTTTTTTGTAGGTTACATTTGGATTGGCCCACAAATTTGTAATTCCAAAAATTGTCTCAGGTCTTAGTGTTGTTACTGGAAAAATAAAATCACCAAACTTGAATTTGATTAAGAAATTTTTATCATCGATCTTTGGTTCAACATCGCCCATTGTATCATGTTGTGATACTGGGTTTTGATCATCAGGGCACCACCCAACTGGATGGCTTCCCTGGATGATCCTGCCCTTTTCTTTGAGTGTTGTAATTTGCCACTCGATAAATCTTTGATACCCTGGAACTATGGTTGTAAATTCCCTACGCCAATCAATGGAATAGCCCATCTCGATCATTCCCGATTTTATCTCTTCATGAAAATAATCCGCAATCTTTATTGGCTCAACAAATGTCTTGATGTCTTCTTCTGGTACATGGTAAATATTTCGCAGTCCGTCGAGAATTTCTTTTTCTCCAGCTTGAATTCTTCTTGCCATGCCAAGTACGGGTGTTCCAGTATAATGGAATCCCATTGGAAATAGCACATTGTATCCTTTCATTCTGTAAAATCTTGCGTGCACATCAGCTAGTGTGTATGTTCTTCCGTGTCCAATGTGTTGCGGAGAGTTGGGATAAGGATATGCAACTGTAATGAATTTTTTTGGTTTATCATTTGGGTTTGTCTCAAAGTCTTTTGATTCAATCCACCTGTTGCGCCATTTGGTCTCTATTTCATTCCAGTTAATTGTCATAGCATCATCCTAAAATCATTGATTTTGCTTTGGCTATTGCCTGCTCCGTTTTAGATGTGTCTTTTCCACCGCCTTGGGCAAATTTGGAATCTCCGCCACCAGATCCACCTAAAATTGAGGCTATCTCCTTTGCAATCATGCCTGCATTTACACCTGATTGTTCTCCTGCATACACTAAAATGCGAACTGTAGGGCCTGATTCGAAAATTCCACAAAATGCTGTAGTTGCATCTTTGGCCACTAGCTTTTTGCCAAAGTTTAGATGAAAATATTCATCATAGTTTTCGCTTGCTGTAAAGCAAAGTTTGTTTTTGACTGTGATACCATTAATGTCACCTGATTCCCCGGCTAGAATTTTTTCTAATATGATGGGAATTTGCTCTCTTGCTTTTTGTTTATTTTCCTCTCTTCTCTTTTCTAGTTCTTGTTTTTGTGCATCTTCCAGCTGTTTTTGTTTTGCTTCGCTCTCCTGTTGTTTCACATATTCAAACGCATGAGGGCCTGAAACAAATTCCAGACGAACCACTCCGTCTTGAATTCTTTTAGTCTTTGTGATTTTGATTAACTCAATATCTCCTGTTTTTTTAACATGAGTTCCACCGCAAGCTTCTACATCTTGATCTTCTATTGATACAATTCTTACTGACTTTACTGGAACCACGCCTCCCTGGTAAATTCTAAATCCGTACGTCTGCTCTGCAGTTCCTCTATCAAAATAATCAATGTTTACTGAAAGGTTTTGTTTTACCATTTTGTTAGCTGCATCTTCTATTTGTTGTACTTGTTCATCAGTCAATGAAGAGTGATGTGTGATGTCTAGTCTGGCATGATCATCGTCTTTGAATGCAGAGTGTTGCCAAATCCAAGAGCCCAACACACCGCGTGAGGATGCATTAATGATGTGAGTACTGGTGTGGTTTTTTGTAATGTTTGCACGTCTTGATTCATCAACTTTGCACTTTACAGTATCTCCTTCTTTTGGAGTGCCGCCTTCTAGTTGGTGAACGATAATGTTTGCATGTTTGTCTACGTTAATCACTTTGAATCCTGCAATGGTGCCGTGGTCTGGTTCTTGTCCTCCACCCCTTGCATAAAACGAAGTTCTATCTAACACAACCTGGTCATCAAATACTTTGATGATCTTAGCTTCAAACTCCATCGGGTCATCTTTGTAGAATAGTGTATCTGTTTCAGGTATTCCTTCTAATGGTAATTCTGTAATTGCTTTTTTCTTTTCAGACTGATGCAAATCAGATAACTTGGAATAAAATGATGATGGAATTTCTGCAATTGCATCCACTTCCTTGAGATATTCAGGCGTGATTCCATCTGATTCGTATAAAGTAATCAACTCGTCCACACTTGGAGTTCCTCTTTCACGAATTTTATCGGCCTTTTTCTTCATGTGGACTTTGGATTCTTCATAACGTCCTGCTTCAATTTTTAGAATCTTTTTGACGTCTTCCCTTTTCTCATCAAGCTCGGGATAGGTATCTTTGAGATAATCAATATGAGTGTCAATCAAATCATCGATGTCTAGTTTAAGGTTCAGCTTGCTAATTGTCGCATTAATTCTTCGCAACATCATTCTAAGATTGTATCCACCACCAACATTGCTTGGAAGAGCACCATCAGTAATTGCAAATATCAAAGTTCTAAGATGATCTGCAATTAGATATGTTCCTTCTAGCGGTGTTATCATTCTGTTTAGTTGATCCTCTGTTAGTCCAGCTTTTTTTATTGCATGACGTCTAACATCATTAAGATCTTCGTAATCATCTAGCGCTTTTGCAATTTCTGTAAAGTATTTTCGTAAAATTTCGGAATCTGAGTCAACTCCAATTGTGTTGAATAATTTCTGATTAATTGGGCCAAAGCAGCAGTCATATGCAGTTGGAGTGCCCATGGTAATCCATGCAAATCTCTCAAGTCCCGCCCCCATGTCAATTACTCTCTGGTCTAGTGTGGTGTGCTGTCCTAGTTCCCCCTGGAATTCTGTAAATACTGCATTGCCTAGTTCTAATCCTCTTACAAAATATTCTAATGATGGACCAAACGAGCCGCCACCAGCCCATACGTCTTCAACAAACACAACTTCTTCTTTTTTAATTCCAAACTGATCAGTTAGTAATCTGTAATCCAAGTCAATACATTCATCCTTCCAGTATCCTTTTCCCTCTGGAATACTGTGCTGTCCAATCATGCAAAAACTAGAAAAGTGTCTGCCGGTTACTCCGACATTTTCTAAATCTTTGAATCTCAAACAAGTCTGTGGGACCACTAGAGGGTTTGCAGGAAATTCAAATACTACTTTAGAGCCCATTACTCGCTGGAAATCTACCACTGATGCAATAGTGAAGAATAGATCATCGCGCCATCTGCACACTACAGGGTATCTACTTACTGAGGTGTGGTTGTTTTTTACAAAAAACTCTTCCACTTGCTTCCAAGCTTGAGTGTAATCAAATCTTTTTGAAGTTGGAGGCTCGCCGATAAACGAATAAGTGTCATCTGCATCATCTGGACACAAATCTCGTCCAGAATCTAATGTCCAAAAGAATCTGCCACATTTTGTGCATGATTTTCTTACAAAACCTTGTTCTGCAAATAACTTGACATTGTAATATCTGTCAGGATCTGACGAAAATTCTTTCAGAATCTCTTTTTTGTCCAACGATGAAGGCTGTCTTATTCCGATATTAAGAATTACCGCTGACAAAATGGTCAAGACAGTTGTCTTTATTTGGACGATTCAAGTTGAGATTACCAAATCAATTTTTTGTTCATGGAGATGATGAGTTTGTAGATATTTGGAGTGATCCTTTTGAACCTAAAGAGCGGTTAATGGAATTTCGAACAGAAATTCAAAATAAAATTGCCCAAACTCCCATCTAAAAGTTCTTTATTCAAAATTTGTTTCAGCAAAAAAAGATAAAGCAAATTTAAAAAAATGTGTAAAAGTACAATTCTTGAATGACCGATAAAGTAATTGTTAGTTGGATTCCATCTTAATGGGGTAAACCAGGCTTTGTCTGAAAATAATGATTTTTGATCTTCAAAACTGAGTATTTTATGTCCGATTTAGGCACAAGGATATATCTATATGTGTTTCCAGTGAAAATGCGTTTTGATAAGAATTCTCTAGTCAAATCACATCTCTAAAAAAAGACTGTAGTTTCATAATCATCAATAGTAAGACAAACACCATGACCCGAGATTATTGCTAGGTTGATTCTGGATTATTCATGTCTGGTTCAACTTTTAAGCATACATTCGAGAAAGTAGGAAAACATGATATTTCTGCTCCCTAGTCTTGTTCTGCTCATTCACATACTCAATACTATCCTCTGCAAAGCTCCCTAGATAGAAGTCATCGCTCCATTTCATATGGTTTCCTTATGCACCACTTTGTAGTGCCTTCTCAGAAACCCCTCGCTGGTCAATATGACTCCGCATATCTTGCATTCAAATTCCAACAATACAATCATAGTGTGATAGACCCTTTATTTTAATTATTAAAATATGATATTGTGATAGGATAAACATCATAAATTCCTGTTTGATGCCTGTCGCATTTCAGAAATTCTGATTGCAGTATTACCTATGTGGTATATAGAGACTGTTACCTGGTTCATCTAGATTAACAAAAATCAATGATTCTTGCTGACGAATAGAACTTGCTATTTTATACTGATATCTTCTCTGGAATCAATTGTTGAAATGTGGGTTCTAACGAATAATCTCTGATCCCATTTTTGAGACATTCGTTCTTACTTTAAGTAGCCAAAAATTTCAGAGTATCCACATTGAAGACAGTCTGTATGGGTTGTGGAAAATCCTTTGAAGGAAAAGGGGAAAAGTTCTGTGACAATGTTTGCAGGGATTCCCATATAGCGAAACTTGAAGAAAGAATGCGGGAAGCAGTAAAAAACGATCCTAGCCACACCAAAGAATTAAGCAAAGGCGAATAGAATCATGGTCAATATGGAAAATGTCAACACAACAGCACCATACAAAATACTAGCAATGTTTAATTCTTCAAGAAAATTCATAAAGTAATGGAGTATGAAAAATTATGCAGGGATGTTCTTGATATTGACAAGAAAATAAGATTTGCTGCGATTTACAATTCAAAGATAGAGCAAATTGCAGGAGGCATGAGAAAAGGAGTGGAAAACCTTACACCTGAATCAATAACAAAACTGTCAGTAGAACAGTCCTTTATGAGATGGCATACACGATTGGAAATGAATGAGTGGATAGGCATGCCAAAATATGCTCTTGCAGAATACGACAGGATAAAGAGATTTACTTTTCACATCAACCATGAAAAACTCTTGTTGATTTCCACGGAATTGGATATATCAAATGATTTTCTAATAGAGAAGGTTCGTAAACTTGTTTGACGATATGTTGTCAACGAAACAGCATCCTACAGTCTTGTCTAAAGCATAATGTGTGCATTATGAATATTATGAATATGGATAAAACAAATCTAATTATTACTATTGGTATGATTTTTGAAAACAAAATGTGAGTCTGTTTTTCAATGGAGTTATAATGCGACACAAAATATCCAAGGTAGTGAAAGTAAACAAACCTTGGGGATTCTTTGAGAAATTGACTGACAATGAGACAACTACTGTAAAGATAATCACAATACTTGCAGGAAACAGGACCAGCTTACAGTTCCATGAGTACAGATCTGAAAAATGGTATGTTCTAGATGGTCAAGGATATGCAGTACTTGATGAGAGGCAGAAAATACGTGCAGGCGATACAATACATATCCCAACAAAGGCAATTCACAGACTAGAGGCGATAACTGACATGAAAATTTTGGAGATATCTTTTGGACTGTTCCAAGAATCCGATATCAAAAGACTAGAAGATGATTATGTGAGATAATCTAGCTCCAGACTTTTTCTTTGAACGTCCACTTTTTGTTTAGTATAAAATTGCTAAATGCTGCAACAGCTACTGCCAATACCAGTGAAATTGGATATGATATACCGCCTTCATCTACCAGATAATACACCATTCCAAGCTGAACCAGTGCTCCAATGGAGCTGAATCCTGCAAACTTTCCATATTGGGTAATGGTTCTTTTTGCGGAAAAATCCTTATCCTCAAATGTCCAATACTTGTTGAGAACAAAATTACTGGTTATTGAAAACGCTATTCCCATCATTGTTGCATGAATATACCACATATCTGCGCTTAATGAAAACAGCATTGATGCAAGATAGTTTACTCCAAGTCCTGATGCACCAACTGTGAAAAACCTTGCAGCCTTTGAAAGGAATCTCACTGATATGCGTCTCTCTTTTATGCTTCTTCCATACTTGTATAGTTTCCAGACGGACTTGCAGTAGTCAAGAACAGTTGATGCTCCAAGTTTGCTTGCGCCCTCTTGTCTGTCAGTAAAAGTATATGGAACCTCCTGAATTTTGGCACCCTTTGTTTTCACAAGAATTTCAAGCAGCATCTTGTATCCTATTGCATCGAATTTCAACCCTTTGATGATATTTTTCTTAAACATAAAAAATCCGGACATTGGGTCATGTGGTTGTATGCCTAGTCCTCTTTTTGCAATGCCAGTTGCAATCTTGCTCATCAATTTTCTCTTAAATGGCCATCCTTGAATGGAGCCTCCTTTGATGTATCTTGAAGCAATTACAATGTCACATCTGGTCTGTCTTAGGGTTTCAATCATCTTTGGAATTATGTGTGGTGGATGAGAAAAGTCGCTGTCCATAACTACGATGGTATTTCCAGCTGCATGCTGAATTCCATTTAATATTGCTGAACTCAACCCGTTTTTGGCTTTTCTCTTAATCACGTTGATTGTGTGGTCAGTCTTCTCTTTTATTGAATAAAAATAGTCTTCTGCAATCTTTGCTGTTTTGTCTGGTGAGTTGTCATCTACTACTATTGTTTCAGCCTTGAGATTTTTGGGAATTGATTTTTGAATGTGCTCTAAAATTCCGCAAATATTCTTTGATTCATTATATGTAGGTACAATTATTGATATTTCTGTAGACTGCAACAATTTGGTTTTTTCTGGTTTGGATTAAAATGTTAAGGTTGATTTTTTTGATTTCCGGCTATGTTCCAGTCACCTGCTCTGATATCAATTGAGAATGCCTCGTGATTTACTCTCATGTTGGTATATGGATATATTCTGGTATCAAAGTCCTTTGCTTTGCCCTGAAAATACTGCACTGAATGTGTGTCGTTGTATGCCTTTACCAGTTCTGTGCCTCTATTTCGATCCAGCATAAAATGTGAGTCTGCAACTACCGTGATTCCCCTGGTTTTGACTGGTTCGAATAGAATCATTGCATAGTCTCTTGGGATATCATCCATATCAAAAACATCATAAAGAATCCAAGTGTACACTGGACTTGCCAATATCGTACTTTGCCCATCGTGGTTTTCGATAACATATGACAGGGCTTCAAATTGGTTGTACGACAAATCATTTGTTATGATTAGAATTGTGCTTGAAAATCCAAATATCAGAATTGCTCCAATAATGACGTAGTGTATTTTTGATTGCAGGTATTTTATTTTCTTGGGAATCTCTAATAACCAAACGCTTGCAGCAATGCACATGATTGGAATTATTGGAATCCAATGGAAATACTGCTTGAATCCTATTAGTGACAAAAATGAAACAAACGGAACAAACCAAAACAACACAAACTTATTTTTTGTAACTGCAGCGTAGATGATTCCTGCTATTCCTATTACAAACAATACCGGATCAATTATGAGAAAAGATCCAATAATTTCAAAAACGCTGTTGCTTCTCTGGCTTTGCCATAACACATCTCTTACCCACAAATCAAATTGATCCAAAAATATGCTGTTTGCAGGCCACAATAACGGAATCAGTAATACGGGAACTATCCAAATTAGCATATCTGAAAACTTTTTTCTCTTTTGGTAAACCAACCAAATTACTAGAGGAATGAAAACAAATACTGGAACTTTTGTAAATATTGCTAGTCCTAGCATGATTCCTGATATTGGGACAAACCAAACATTTCCCCCATGCTTAAACCGTATGGCAAATAGAATTGATGCAAGCAAAAACGGCAATAAAATCGAATCAAGTAATATTCTGCCAAATATCCATGTGTATGGCATCACTGCGAACAGTAAGGATGACAGTAATGCTGCATTCCTGCCAAACTTTTCTTTAGCTATTTGATAAACAAGTAAAGTACTTACAACTGCAATTATTCCCATGAATATTCTTGGAACGAGATAGAGATTTTGAAGTGATGCAGGATCAGTAGATGTGTCTGGTGGGTAGTTTGCAATTTGTAGTATTCCTGCTAGTACTATCTGGCCAAAATACGGATGATCATAAAGATAACCCTCCTGCGGGTTTCCAGTTTCTATCATGTTCATTGCTCTTCGCATGTAGATTCCCTCGTCAAAAAAGATGTCAGGGAATCCAACCGGATTTATGAGATGGATAAAAGTTGCAAGAATCAGAGGGATTAGAATAACATATTTTCTGTTCATTTTTAGAATTCTTCCTAATATCGTCATATTTTAAGAAGAGTAACCATCATATCTTTTGTGATATTTTGATAAAGATCTTCAGAAAAATTTTTTTACGCTACTTTGGTTTTATTATGACTGTAATTGATGCCAATTATGGCCTATTGAGCAACAATAAATAGAATACATAATGCAGTAATTTCATGTTTGGCAAGAAACCTACTCTGAAAGAAGGAGTTCATGTTTTCTCTGTAAAAAAGAATGGCGAATTCAATGACTTTATCTTCGGCGTAGTCACTGGAGTAGACGGAAAAAAAGTGGGAATCAATGGTGTGATTGTTAATCCGATTGGCCTGAAAAACAAGATTGAACAGGGAAAAACTGGAGAGCGTTCCAGAGAAATACTAGAACATCCGACCCCAGACAATGTTGTATTGGCCCTTGTGTACAGAGTAGAGCATGAAAACTTTACGGGAGTTCTGGATCTTGATGTAGACAAATGTGATATCTTGCCTCCCAAAATTTATGCTATGCTTGATGGATGGATTCGCGAATCACTGCCAGAATTTCTCAACAAAGTTTTGTCCTTGCCTCAAGGTACAGAGCGAGATGAGGCAAAGCGAGTATTGCGAAACCGAATGGATACCTTGATTGATAAAAATCTCAAACGAACCCTCTATGCCGTTTGCCGAAGTCTGAAGATTTTAAACTGAATTTTTGATTTTCAGGCGTGAGATCTGGTTCTGTTTCGTCATCGGTTGTTTTCTCCGTGTTACTTTTCGGTTGCCCATAGAATCTTTGACTTAATCTATTTTCATGTTTTCTAAACCATTCATCGGGATTTGGTAAAAGTAATGGATCAATGATTGGTATAGTTAGATATTTTCTATGGTTAGGATGTTTTTTCAAATGATGTTTAGCATGATTGGGTCTATCTTCACCAAGACATTCACCACAATCCATACAGAAAACTAACTTAGTCATATTCTACCTTATACGCATTACTTCTGGAAAAATTATCACCAAGTAATTCAATAGCCTTTTTCAGTATTTTTTTATCATGTCCCTCATTATGATGCCAATATACATGATTTACCACATAACAATTCTCACATCTATACTCTCTAATCATATCGCATTTCATTAAACCACTACCATTTACAACACATTCATTACTTTCTGCTTTAGTGAATGTTTTATCTGGTGGAAATACTTCAAAAGGATGATTACACTGTTTACAAGAAAATTCTGTCATCGTAATCTTTTCTTCTCCTTAAAACTAAGTTCATCACTTGATTTTATTTTGATTATTTTTCCATCAATAACAAAAGTAACCTTTTCAGGATCACCAAGTAAATCCATTATCGGTTTTGGTATTGAACTTTGATAACCTCTGTTTTCATTATAATTCACACTAACTGTAAACTCTTTAGCATCTTCTTTCCATTTGGGCAATACTCAAAATAACCTATCTACGTATTTAAACATATCTACGTAGTTAAGTAAAGTTAATATATCTACGTAGATATACTATATACGTAGATATGACAACACAAACAAATCCAAGACAAGAAAAGGGCAAAGTGATTGCTGAACAAGGAAATCAAATCAGAAGAATTGATGAATCAACCTATTCTGTTCGTTCCCAAACAAGACACGTAAACTATACGGTAACCAAGACAAATTCAGGCTTTGTTTGTAACTGCCCTGATCACATTTTTAGAAAACTTTGCTGTAAACATATTCACTCTGTTGAAATCTCAATCAAACTACGAGAACAGGTAAGAGAACAAAACAAAGTAACCATAGAACCAATCAACATTCAAATCTGTCAGTTCTGCAATAGTGACAACCTAAAGAAATCAGGAATCAGACACAACAAGTCTGGCGATATTCAGAGATTTGCCTGCAAGGATTGTAAAAAGACATTCTCAATTAACTTAGGCTTTGAGAAGATGAAATCGAGCCCTGAAATCATAACCCAATCATTACAACTCTATTTCACAGGCGAATCATTAAGAAACGTTCAGAAATTCCTAAAACTTCAAGGAGTAAATGTATCTCATAAGACTATCTATGGTTGGGTTGTAAAATACACCAAACTAATGAAATCATACTTGGATAAAATCACTCCAAGTGTAGGGGATACATGGCGTGCTGATGAAGTCTATGTGAAAATTCGTGGAGAGTTGAAATATGTATTTTCACTAATGGATGACCAAACTAAATTCTGGATTGCACAAGAAGTCTCACATAGAAAACAAGGTCATAATGCAAGAGGTTTGTTACAACAGGCAAAACAGGTTACCAAAATTACTCCCAAAGTCTTCATCACTGACGGTCTGGCTTCATATTCAGAAGCATACAAGAGGGAATTTTGGGCAAGGGAGAGAAGTCAAAGAACAACCCACATTCGTCATATCCACATTACAGGAGATAAAAACAATAACACTATGGAGAGACTGAATGGTGAATTTAGAGATAGGGAAAAAGTAACCAGAGGTTTGAAGAAAATGGATTCTCCATTAATTGACGGTTACCAACTATACCATAATTACGTAAGACCTCACATGAGTCTTGAGGGTAAAACACCATCAGAAATGTGTGGTATTGAAGTTAAGGGAAATGACAAATGGAAAACACTAATTCAAAATGCAAGTAAAAAATGAATCAAAAAACCACTTGTTTATTAGAATTTTGATATGGTTATTTTTGTAATAAATTCTATTATATCAGTTATTACGGAATATTAGATCAGTCATGACTAATAATAAAGGTAAAAAGAAATTATTTCCTTTTGGAATCTTATTAACTGCTATAGGTGTCGGGTTAATCATTATCTCTCCTAACATGGTTACTGAAACGGAAATTAACAATAAAAATAATACTGATACATCAATTATTGATGAAGAATCAACCCAACAAAAAAATCCTGTTTGGGATTTTGGTTTGGCTTTATCTATAATTGGGATAGGTTCAATGATTGCTGGTTATTATAGACGACCTTAGTTTTTCAGATTCATATTGTCTACCATATAGGAAACAGCCAAAACTTAATCCACAAACTAGAACGAATGTTAATATATTTTCTATCAAACAAATACACCCCCACCAATTCTCAAAAAGGAATTAGTAGAAAATTTAGCAACCGTTAGGTAACACCCCTTTCGGAAACCGACAACGAAACAGAACCTGAGATCTCCATAGTTTTATATTATGCACTAAGAAAATCTCGATATAATGGAATATGTTTACGCTGCTTTACTTCTTCACAAACTAGACAAAGAAGTTAACGAAGCAAACCTCACATCAGTTGTTAAAGCATCTGGAGCAGAGGTAAATGATGCTCAAGTTAAAGCACTAGTAGCAGCCCTAGCCGATGTTAACATCGATGAGGCAGTCAAAGCCGCACCTGTAGCAGTTGCAGCAGCCGCCCCAGCAGAGGCAGCCGGTGAAGCAAAGAAAGAAGAAGCACCTAAAGATGAAGGTAAAACCGAAGAAGCAGCCATGGAAGGATTATCCTCACTATTTGGCTAAACAAATCTTTTTTCAATTTAATTTTTGATCTTTATTTTTTCTAGCTCGATCTTCATTAATCTTAATTAGTAATCTTTCTGCCATTGTAATGATTGGTAGATTTCTCTTTTCCCATAGATGGCTTTATCAGTATTTTAGACTATCTAGGCACAATTGCATTTGCGGTAACAGGAGCCTCCAAAGCAATCTCTCATAAAGCTGACGTCTTTGGAATCATAGTTTTGGCAACAGTAGTTGGTGTTGGTGGTGGAGTGACACGTGATGTAATATTTGGACGATTCCCAACTGCTTTTTCAGATCCGATCTATGTCTCTATTACTGTCATCACAGGTGCTTCCATGTTCTTTGTTTTTGCCAAAATGAAAAAACAGATGAATGTATGGCTAGTTTTCGATGCAGTGGGATTGGGTGTGTTTTCTATACTTGGGGCATCAATTGCATATCATGTAGTTGGATTGAATTTCCTTCCAATGCTCTTTGGTGGAATGATCACTGCAATTGGTGGTGGAATACTAAGGGACGTCTTTGTAAGAGAGATTCCAATTGTGTTTGTAAAAGAAGTGTATGCAGTAGCATCAATTATTGGAATTGTAATCTTTTATGTTGCTTTATCTTCTGGTATGGAAATCCAAATCGCATCAATTATTGGAATCGTTTCTGCTACTGGAATTCGATTACTTGCAATGAAGTATCACTGGAATTTGCCCAAAGTTAGAGAAACTTGAATTATTTTAAAAATAAAACATCATGCTGGAACAGATAATTTTTGCAAACGTGCATAATGTGTTCTTAAAAAATCCATGATCTTTCTATCTTCGTTTTTGTCAATTGGGGCCCCGTTTGCAAGAATGCTCAGATATTTTAAATCTGATTCTAGTGAGTGAAGTAATTTTTTGACTCCCTCATCATATTTCATACTCAAAAACTCTGCAATGTTGTCTTCTAATCGTAAAATGTTATCTTCTAAATTCTTAATCTCTTCTCGTATGTCTGAATGCACAGATAACCAATTCACTATATCGAAGATAAATTTCATTATTTAGTTTCTTAATTGTTGTAAAAAATTGCACAAAAAAATGAACAAATTTTTAATCAAAACCATCCATTGATTCATCCGAATAGGATCAGGTTTTTCTAAATAATGCAGAATTGGTTTGATCCCTTTCATTTTTGTCTTTGAAAAACTCTGCCGAGAATTTGCCATGCATGCCAACTTATGCATTTATCCAATATGTCTAAGACAACCTACGCTGAATGCATGTACTTACAAAATTATTGGACATGTCAAATGTTGTGTGGAATATGAATGTCGACAAATACTATAGCAATAAAGACCCCATAACTAGTGCAAATGATTTTTTATGATCTTTTGCCTCTGGGTTTTGTTCTCAAAAGAACACTACAACATGGACATCTAACCCCAGATACACTCAAAAAAATACTACACAATGTACATCTTTTTTGCCCATATTCATATTTTGAACCGTTTGGAATTTTGTCTCCCCTGAACTCCTCACATATGCCTTTACAAGAATATCCCATTATTTTACACCCTCAAAATATTTGTGACAACAGGGGCAAACAGAATATCTTGAAATTAATTCTAAATTGCAAACTGCACAATATTTCCTAAATGTGTTATTCACTGAATTTCTAAATTTTGCATCGGCATCATAATACCCACATACACTTCTACAGGAATGCTCACTCATCATGCTTTTTCTCCACCTTAAAAAATGAACCACAGTTCTTACAGAATATTCTGTGATTTTGGATATTTACAGCAATGTTTCCACAATTAACACAAATTTTGATTGCTTCATTTACCGTTTTCTTATTTGAACCAAATTGTAAATCTTGAATTAGCATACTGTTATTAGGAATTATTCCTAATTAAGTGTTATTATCTATTAGGAATTATTCTTAATAACAAATAAATATTAAATAGGATCGCAGTGGTACAGTATCATGCAACATCTAGAGGAAATAGTCTCATCATTGAGGGATGAAGGGTTTAGGATTACGCCTCAGAGAATAGCGATAGTGGATTATCTGCTTAAAACTGAAGATCATCCCAGCGCTGAATTGATTCACAAGGTTGTTAGAAAGAGATACCCCATGGTAAGCCTGTCTACAGTCGACAAAACACTAGATCTGCTCCGCGAAAAAAAACTTGTAAACGAAATTGAGGTAGAAGGAGGAGCACGGTTTGATGCTCATATTGATGAACATATCAATCTGGTCTGCATGAAATGCGGTAAAATTGATGATGTTGATGAAGACTCTCTAAAAGAGATTCAAGCAAAGGCCGCAAAAAAATCAAAATATCTAATTTTGAAGAGTAATTTTGAATTATATGGTTATTGTCATAATTGTAAATCTAAAATGAAATAGATTTTTAAAAAACCAACTTTGCTTAATTACACTGTGTTTTGAGATTTTTTGTGCATTTCTTAATCTCTGAATAATGAATTACACAATTTTTGCATCAATGTTAATTTTATGAGTCATGCTGTACATGGCAGGACAACGTTCTTCTGCCATATTCAGTATTTCTTGTAGTTTTTGATTATCTGCATTTTCACTTTGAGCATCTATTTTAAAATTAATTCCTTCGGTGATTGGTTCTTCTGATAAATCAAAGGTCTTTGCAAAATTGATGTTGCATTCTGTATTTACTTTTAGTTTTGTTAATTTTATGCCTTGATTGGCTGCAATTCCTACAAATGTGCCTACAAAACAAGATGTTATTCCTGCAATACAATACGCCATTGGGCCTAGTCTGTTACCATCTCCACCCAAAAATGATGGCGAATCAATCTCAATTACTTGACTTCCCTTTTCAAAAGGCAGTTCTGTTTTGAATTGAAATTCTGAATTGGAGTCTAAATTCCACTCACCTTGCATCTTGACTGGTTTTCTTAGCGTTTTTTTGTCTTCTTTTCCCATTGTTATGGTATTTGCAACTTTGTCAAGATCTACATTGTTAATTTTTGTCAAGAGCCATCATTCCGTGATTGGTTATTTTCTTACCCAATTTAAAATCAACTGAACTGTTTGTGGGATTATTTCTCTAATGACATGATATGCATTTACAACCTTCGCCGCAAGAATGTCGGAAAACTATTGTCATATTTGTAAGTAGAATCGTTATCAGGAACTAAATCCGTGAATAGAATAAAAAAATCTCGGAAAAGACAGAATAATTTTGTAATAATCGCCTTTTATTTTATTTTTTGAGGTAAAATAACAGTGAATGTAGTGGGGTTGTTTTTAATTTCAATTTTGCCTCCATGCTGTTCCACAATATTTTTACAACTTACCAGACCAAGACCTGTACCTTCTTGCTTTGTAGTGAACAAAGTATCAAATATTTTTGAGATGATTTTCTCTGGAATTGCCGGTCCTGAATTCTCAAAAGATATTGAAATGGAATCCTCTTTTTTGAGTGCTTTTATGATAATTTTCCCAGTATCATTCATTGCCTGAATTGCATTAAGAATGATATTTGAAAAAACTGTTCTCATAGATTCAAAATCACAATTAAGCGAAATTTTGTTTTGAGGCATCTCCACAACTATTTGAGTTGGAATTTTCATTCCTTCTATACTTGAATTTAAAATATCATCTAGATCTGTTTCAGTAAAATTCAGTTTTCTTGTACCAAGAAATCCTAACACGTCTGATATCTGATGATCTATTCGTTTTATTGCATCATACATTGTATTGAATCTTGAAATATTTTTTTCATATGTCTCTGGATTATTTGATCTTAAAACGTCCAAAGATGTTTGAAGTATAGTTAAAGGATTTCTTATGTCATGTGACAATCTGGATGAAAGTTCTCCAATAGTTTTTAATTTCTCTTCTTTGATAACTTTGTCTGTTTTTATCTGGTTAATTGGAATAATTTTTTTGCATTTCACATTAAATTTTTCATGATGTTTTTCTATGGCCGCTACATCTGGTGCTGTACAAATACAATGTAAGATATTCTCTTTTTCATTAAAAAGCATCTGGTGAACCAAAACTCCGAACTCGTCTGCATCCTCTTCAAGTCCTGCAACTAACTGTTCTTTGGTATAGTCTCCCAATTCATGCATGTCTAAGAAAATCGGCATTGATGTTTGAAAAATCTTGAACTTTAAAAATACATGGATTTATGGCAGTTTGTAGGTGTAGTTATTTCAGAATACTGCTGTATTGTAATTTTGATTGGCTTTGGTTATGCTGGTGTGTAGTCTTTTGCTTGGCCTGCTACTGCTCTTGCCTGCGCATTTGCTTTTTGCAAGATTTGTTCCTTTGTCTCATCTGTCATAAATCCTGATTCTATGGATAATGAACGAGCATATTGTGCCGCCTTTGTGAGAATCTGTGAAATGTTATCAGCTGTGATGTATGCTGCCTCAATTGACAGTGATACTGCTTCTTGGTGAGCTTGTGAGAATTGTGCTCTGACCTTTTCAACATCTATAATCATTTCTTCTTCTGCATACTTGAGACCCTCCTCTAATGCCGTGTAAAGTGAAATTCCTGCTTCTACTGGCTTGATATCTAATTTACCTAAAATTGATGCTAATTTTTCGTTGATCGTCTCTCCCTTCAATACTGGTGTGCTGTCTTTTGCAATCCAAATTGTTCCCTGATCAATCTTTGTTGGGATTCCTGCTTCTTTGAATTCTGTGAGCATTGGTCCTGGTGCAATTCCTGTATTCTTTGCTGGTACGACTATGTCGATACTTGCAATGTCTCCTCCTCTTGCTGCCATCATTACTTTATTTTTTGCCAAAAGTACGTTGAGTTTGAATGGTGACATGTTTGTAAACAAGAACATGCATTGTCCTTCTAGATCCTTTGCGATTTCTTTGATTCCGGGAATGTCAAGTGAATCCAATGCCTTTTGTGCAACCTTGTCTTTGATTGCTACAAATTGTACATCGTCTTTGAGGATTTTTCTTAATGGTAAAATCTGTGTAGAGCGAACCTTGTGTAATTTAATGACTGCTATCACTTTGTATTTTTTTGGCAATTCTTGTAATTGCTGATACATCTGAGTTTTTCTTTTAGGATAAGAAGTTCTATTTTCATGCATACTTCTTTCTAACCTCTTGGATTTGTTTTACTGGTTTACCCATGGTAGTTTTTATCATTATTCTTTTCATGTTCTTCTCACCGTTTGGTAGTTTCTTTTCAATTGCGTTAAGAACAGTATGTGCATTAATTGCTAAATCTCCGTCATCCATTGTTTCATCTCCAATCTTGCATGAAACTGACAACGATGCTCTTGTTCTAACTTTGATTGATGATCTAAATCTTGATAAGAATGCGTCAATTGGTGCATCAAAAGGAACCGGCGTTGGCATTTTTCCTCTAGGGCCTAAAAGTTGACCCAAAGTCTTACCGACTGTTGGCATTACTTTGGTATCTGCTAAAAAGAAATCATATTTGTTAATGAATTTTCGAGATTCTCTTTTGTTCGATGCAAATTTATCTAATTCTTCAGTTCCGATCACAGAATCTGCATTTGCTTGTTTTGCTTTCTGACCCATCTCTCCTGTTGCCATTATGCAAACAGTTGCTGGAGAAGTAGTCTTTGGAAGTTGAACTACTTCGTTTAGGGCAAATCCTTTCTTTACATCGATATCTTTGAAATTGGCAATTAACTCAATTGACTGCGTAAACTTTTTTGGTTTTGTAGCAGCCTTTGCTTGTTTTATCATGTCTGCCAACTGAGTCTCTGTGATCATTACGAACATTTTCAAAAAAGCCTACTTAAAATCGTTTAGAGAATGAGGTTTTTAGTTGCCCACAATTTTAGAAAAATTACAATTTTTCAATTAAATCTTGTAAATCTGGAGGAATTATTTCTCAAAACCTACATATATTAAATCATAAAATCTGTTTTCGATTAAGTTGCACCGTTTTGATGAACTTGATATGAAATTACTTTTTGAATTGACTCGTGATGGATCTATTTCTGTTCCTACATTATCTAAAAAACTTGGAATAAACGCATCTGTACTATATAGCAGAATCAAGAGATTGATGAAGAAAAAATTGATCAAAAAATTCACAGTTGTAATAGATGATTCATTGTTAGGAATTGGGGTCAAGGCATCAGTTGGAATTAATCGAGATCCAAAACAAAAGGATGCCATTCACAAATTATTTATGGAAATACCGGAAGTAGTATCAATTTCTGAGGTTACTGGCAGATTTGATATTATTATCAAGGTCTATGCAAAAGATCTTGAAGCTCTTCATACTATAGTCATTGAAAAAATAGGAAAGGTGCCAGGAATTCAAAATTCTGAAACCTTTGTAGAGTTACAAAAAACAGACAAAGACCCAGTTTATCTTATCCAATAACTTTGAATCTGAAATAAATTATCTGCTGTTTATTTTGATTCCATGTTTCTCTAGTTGCTATCCTTTGGGAAACTAATCATGGAAGTAGGAATCTGAAATACTTAGTATGTCTGTGGGAAACTTTTTCTCTGAACTTTTTTGATATGTGATAACATTGTGTTTTTTTCCACAGATCAAACATCGAGATTTGAATCTGATTTTACTTCAAAGATTTGTATGCGTTTGTCATTGTATGTGGGAATTGACATGTTTAGTTGCAATTTTTTTAAAATTTAAAGAACTTGTATTTTGAGAGCTGAATTATTATTGGAATTTTGCGTCCCATTTGCCTTCATTAATTTCAGCTGTAATTTCTTTTGGAGTCTTTCCTTCTACTTTGACTCCTAATGCAAGACACGTTCCAATGATTGTTTTTGCAACTGACTTTAGTGATGATGCATAAGATTTCTCTAGCTTTGTGTTTGCTACTTTGATTACTGAGTCTAATGTTACATCTCCTACCCAAGTAGAACCTGAAGCACCTGAACCTTTTTGAATTCCTGCTTCTTTCATGATCAGTGCAGCAGCTGATGGGATGCCAATCTCGATATCGTACTTTTTTGTATCTGTATTAACAATCACTGTGACTGGAACTTTCATTCCCTCAAAGTCTTTTGTTTTATCATTAATTGCTTGAATGACCTCCATGATGTTCACCCCTAATGGTCCAAGTGCTGGACCCAATGGTGGACCTGCTGATGCTCCTCCACCTGTTACTAATGATGATACTTTTTGTTCTCCCATTATCTTGTCAACTCAAATTGAAAATTTAATCCTTCCTAAGCCTCACTTGAGATCTTTAGGTAGTTTGCATCTACTGTTACTGGTAATTGGTATGACGCATCAAGCAAAACTACGGTTGCCTCTTCTTTGTCAACATCAATTCTTGTGATTGTCGCTTTCATTCCCTTGAATGGACCGCCTGTAATCTCTACTATGTTGTCTACTGCTAATTGTGAAACTGTTGATTTCTTAATTAGATATCCTTCTATATCTTTAAACTCTAATTCTCCTCTTAATTGGCCCCGAATGTGTCTAACTCCTTCAACTGCCATATATGCATCACTTGGATTGATTGCCTCAATTACGACATATCCCTTTAGATTGTCAACTAGCAGCACTGATTGAATATTAATTTGATTAGCGTTAGCCTTTGCTTCTAATAATCGCATTACCACTTTTTCTTGTCCACCAGTGGTTCTGATTGCAAACAAATGTGATTTTATTTCTTCAGACAATTTTACCTTCCAAATGTAATTACCGAAAAGACAAACTGAATAGTAAATCCAATAGCTCCAACACCTGCAATTCCCATCAAAACTAATCTGAGATGCTGTTGATACTCATCTTTGTCTGGTTTTTTAGCCATTTTCATGGTATTTACCATATTTTTCAAAGTCTGCCTAGGGTTCATTGCTGGAAATTAATAAGGTGTCTTTATATCTCTTATCTCATGGAACTGTTAGTTGCGTATCAAGATGACCCGGCAGGTCACAACATGGCCAAATTTCTTTCAAAGGAAATGACCAAAGATGGTGATATTTTCCACGGAAAATATTATGACTTGATGATTATTCCAACCCCTGCCATATCTGCTGATTGGTTAGAAGAAAAATATGATTATGACGGATTTGTATTTTTATCAAAACATGCTGCAGAGTCTGGACAATTGGCTTTGACATGCCATAGCACAGGAAATTTTTCTGAAGCAAAGTTTGGGGGACGTGATCGAGAAATTGCAATTCCTCACCCTAATCTTCAAAAGAAATATCTGCAAACATTGAAGAAAAACCAACCCAAATTCCCAGAATTTCAAATTACCATAGAGGCAACGCATCATGGTCCTTCTGCATTAACAAAACCATCAATATTCATTGAGATAGGAACCACTGAAAAACAATGGACTGATGAATCTTTATGTAATTCAGTAGCTTCCCTAGTTCATCAAGTAATGTCTGAACCAATCCCAGAAAACCCAGTTGCAGTTTGTTTTGGTGGAACTCATTATCCTTCAAAGTTTACTGATGAATTACTTGATGGAAAATATGCATTAGGTACAGTCATTCCAAAACATGCATTGGAAAATCTTGATACAGAATTATTTTCCCACATTATTTCGCAAAACAAGATGGCAACTGCTGCACTTTTAGATTGGAGAGGTCTAGGTTCTGACAAACAAAAAATTCTTGACCTTCTTAAAACTACAAATCTTGAGGTAATCAAGCTTTGAATCTTGAACAAAAGATTTACAAAAAATTACTTGAAGTGCCAAAAGGTCAGATCACAACTTATGGTGAATTAGCAAAGGCAGTTGGACTAAAAAACGGACAACGCGTAGTTGGAAAAATCATGAACAAAAATCCATATCCTGTAATTATTCCCTGTCATAGAGTAGTAATGTCGACTGGGAAAATTGGTGGCTATGCATATGGGGAGCACATTAAAACAAAAATGCTCATTGATGAAGGTGTTGAAATTAAGAATGGTAAAATTTTGAATTTAGAAAATACGGTTTACAGGTTCTAGTCTTTTCTCTTCTCTTTGATTTCATCCATTAAGAGTCTGAGATGTGCTTTGTTTCTCACAGTATTGCCTCCCACTTTCTTGTATAGTGCCCAGAATTCTGGATTGGTCAAGTCTTTTCTGTCTTTTGCAATCTTTAGCAATCTTCTCAATGAGCGAACCTTGGCAACATAAACTTCTTTTTTTCCAACCCTTGCACCTTTTCTACCTTGTTTTGAACCTTGAGTTATACCTCTCTTGTTTTTCTGATCTTTCTTGTGTTGTGCTCTACCTCTTGATGTGCCTACAAATGGTTTAATTTTGATTGTATTCGCAGTGATGAGACTTCTAATGTTTTCTCTTGTAATTGCATCTGCAATATCATCTAGATGATCAGTATCGAACTTAATTCTGTGAATCCCAACACCTGTGACTCTGGATGCGAGTCTTTTCTTTGCGTTAAGATTTACTACCACTTGCACTCACTCTCGCATTAAAAATTTTGAATTTATTTTCAATTGCTTTCACAATAATCTCTTTTCTTTTTCTAGTACCAACACTGTGTCCGAATCTCACTCCATCTTTTTTTGGATCAAGTTTTTCTAAATCTGATAAATTGAAAACTAAATTATCTGTATATCCTGACGGATGTAATCCTCTTGCTTCTTTTGGTCCTCCATATCCTACTTTGACAAGTCCTGGACGACCTCTACTCTTTTGTTTTCTTTGGTGATGATCGATACCTTTTGGTTTTCTCCAATTAGTCTGTAATCTAACATAACGCCAGCTTTCTGGTCTAACAAAGTCTGGATTGTGTTCTTTTACTTCCTGTCTCTTTGCAATCTTGTCCTTGTTGATAGGCATCAATTTGACTTTTGAATTTTGGAATAAATACGTTCCTAGATACAAAATACGTTTCTCATAAGAAAAAGATAATAAGGAAACTTTGGGCGGATCGATATCTCATGAATCAGCCTGGGATTGACAAAATCACTATTGGAGGCAAAATCCTCTGACTCAAGTAGTAGGTACTGCAGTAACCGACAAATTTTCCTCACAACTATCTAAATTTGGAATAAACCCATCCAAAGTTCACAGAAACCTAAGTGTTGAAGAAATGGTGCGCATTGCAGTTGAAAGAGAGGAGGGTGTGGTAAATTCAACAGGCTCTCTCTCAGTAAATACTGGAAAATATACTGGAAGATCTCCTGATGACCGATTTATCGTCTTTGATGATAAAACCCGAGATACAATTGATTGGGGAAAAATCAACCACCAATTCCCATCTGACAAATTTGAAAAACTTTTAGAAAAAATGAAAAAGTTTGTTGATGACAAGGAGCTTTATGTTTTTGATGGTTTTGTAGGAGCTGATCCCGCTAATCGTTTGCCAATTAGAGTGATAAATGATCATGTTTGGCAAAGTATGTTTTCAAGAAACTTGTTCATTAGGCCAACAAAAGAAGAGTTGGAAAACCATGAACCAGAATTTACCATTCTATGTATTAACGACTTTGTTGCAGTTCCAGAAGTTGATGGAACTAGAACGGATGTCTTTATTCTAATTGATTTGACAAGAAAAATTGTATTGATTGGAGGAACAGAATATGCAGGTGAAATGAAAAAATCTATGTTTGGTGTAATGAACTTTCTTCTACCGGAACGAGGAATATTCCCAATGCACTGCTCTGCAAACATTGGCAAAAAGGGAGATACTGCATTGTTCTTTGGATTATCTGGTACTGGAAAAACTACCCTTTCTGCAGATCCAAATAGAAGTTTGATTGGTGATGATGAACACGGGTGGTCTGATAATGGAACATTCAACTTTGAAGGTGGATGTTATGCAAAATGTATCAATCTTAGTAAAGAAGCAGAACCAGAAATTTGGAATGCAATCAAACCTGGTGCAGTTTTAGAAAATGTTGTGCTTAAAGATAATGTTCCTGATTACGATGATAACACCTTAACTGAAAACACTCGAGTTGCATATCCATTAGATTTCATTCCTGGTGCAGTAATTCCAAGTGTTGGTGGAAATCCTAAAGTCATTGTATTTTTGACTGCTGATGCATTAGGTGTTTTACCACCTGTTTCTCGATTGACAAGAGAAGGAGCAATGTTTCATTTTATATCTGGTTATACAAGTAAATTGGCAGGAACCGAACGTGGTATCAAGGAACCAAAATCTGTATTTTCAGAGTGTTTTGGCGCCCCATTCATGCCTAGACCTGCTTCAGTTTACGCTAAATTACTTGGAGAAAAAATCGACAAACACAACACTGTAGTCTATCTTGTAAACACCGGTTGGTCTGGTGGTCCATATGGAATCGGAAAAAGAATAAAGATCAAGTACAGCCGTGCTATGGTCACTGCTGCACTATCAGGCGCATTGGATACTGTAGAGTATCGTCATGATGATTTGTTTAATTTGGATATTCCAACTGAAGTAGATGGAGTTCCTCCAGAAATATTGGATTCTAAAAACACATGGGATGACAAAGACTTGTATGAATCATCTGCCAAAAAATTAGCAGAGATGTTCATTGAGAATTTTAAGCGGTTTGAAAATGTCTCACCTGACATAATTGCTGCAGGACCAAAAGCTACGCAATAGATTATCTTCTTTTAATAATTCCAAAAATTCCAACAGCAGCTACTATTACTGCAATTATTCCAATTTGTTTTGTTGGAATGTCTATGTCTAATCTTTGAACGTTTTCTGGTAGTGTAGTTATCTCAATTGTATTATATGCACTTGTTGTATTTTCATTGGTTCTTATTTTTGCCTCAATCCAATACTCTGCATTCTCATAGACTTCCATTGTTGTTTTTTTATTTGGTAACATAGTTGTAGTGTCAACTTTACCGTCTTTGCTGTTTATGACTGAAATCTTTGCAAAACTCCATTCACCTGGATAAGAAATATCAAATGAAAGTTTTTGATTTTGTTGACTCACAGAAATTGAACCTTGTGTATAGTGTATCAAAAATGGAATGGTGTATCTAGTTCCGTCATGATTGATTATGATTTTTCCTTCATGTTCTCCAAAATTTTCTTCAGTCATATTCATTTTGATTTTTAAAATATTTCCTTCAAGAATATGCGCAAATTTAATGAATTCAGGCCCTTCAAATTTTATGTCCAAATTATCTAATGTCCCTTCAATCAATTTTAATTCTAGTTGTCTTTCAACCACTCGATTGTCTGTTGATGCTGTTGATACAAAATTTGGTGGCATGATAATTAATTTGGCCCCAAACGCTTTTCCTATATCCAATCTTCCTGCACCTGCATCATTTAGGGAGAATTCCTTACCGTAGGCATCTGAAACAGGCTCAACTGTAGTTAAAAGTAATGATTTTATCTCATGGTGGTGAAGTTGTGGATTTTTCTGAAGCAACAAAGCAGCAGCTCCGCTTACATGAGGGGCAGCATAACTTGTTCCACTTGTGAAATTATATCCTGCATTGTTTTGTGTGGTGTTGATATATGCCCCAGGTGCCACAAGTTCGGGTTTTATGTAAAATGGTGATACTGGACCTCTTGAGCTAAAATGTGCTACAAAGTCTGGATTGTAAAACAGATGCAAAGATGCAGTCTTTTCTTCTTTGATTGATTCTATTATTTTTAACCCTTCTTCTCTGTCAATTGACACGACTGGAATTTGTGGTGCATAATCTGGTTCTATAAATTCATGAATTAGTTCACCCAAAAAAATTCCTGGCACATTGTTATAGACTATCATGGCTTTGGCTCCTGCATAAGCCGCATTACTTTCTTTGATTGAAAAAAACAACAGTTCCCCTTCAACATCGCTTCCTCTCTCAACTATTACAATTGCATCTTTTACATTGAGTTTTTCAAAGTCTTCCATTTTTCCATATCCTGCTGAAATTATTTTTCCTGTTATTGGTACATCTAATTTTGTTGAACCAATCATTGGAATTACTGTGAATGGTTTTCCATCCACTTCTAATGTTGCAACCAAGCTTGATGTGAGGTTATTATATGTTGCACCTACAGTTACGGAACCGTGATTTCTACCCGGACTTCCAATTGTATGCAATTCAGGACCGTCATTTCCAGCTGCAGTCACTACAAAAATTTCTTTTTCTAATGCAAGATTAACTGCACGTTCAATCTTTGCATTTGTTCTATTAACACCTAAACTAATATTGATAATATCTGCCTCATCTTCAATGGCTTTTTCAATAGCTCTGATAATCAAATCTGATGCAACTCCTTCTCCGTTCTCTGAAACTTTGTAAGCAAGAATTTTTGCTTTGGGTGCAACTCCGACTGCTTGTCCATCCGCTGCAATTACCCCTGCTACTTGAGTACCATGACCATTTGTATCTAGAGGTGGCTGATTTTCATCAATGAAATTGTATCCTCCTATGACTTTGCCGTTTGGTCCCCATCCAAACAAATCTGGATGATTAAAATCAACACCAGTATCGATCACTGCTATTTTAATTCCTGTTCCATCAATTCCTTCCATTCTGGGAATGTCAGTTCCAATATATGGAACACTTTTATCCAAATATGCTCGAAATTCGTTTTCTGTTTGAACTGTTTGAAACAAAATAAATCCACTTACAATAACTACGATTAATGAAAAAACTAGGAATTTCACAAGTTTTTTAATGATTTTTGCAAGTAAAAATGAATTGCTTACTAAAGCAATAAATTGAATAAATCCTCTCAGGTATTCATGGGAAAATACACTCTTCCTGAAATGCCATATGCTTATGATGCATTGGAACCTCACATTGACGCAAGAACAATGGAGATTCATCATACAAAACATCATCAAGCATACACTGACAAACTAAATGCAGCTCTTGAAGCATGTCCTGCTGATATCCAATCAAAAGATATCATCGACATTCTGTCTGATATTAATTCAGTACCGGAAGCTCAAAGAAGCGCAGTTAATTTCAACGGTGGTGGATATGATAACCACAGGCTATTTTGGAACAACATGAAAGCAAATGGAGGCGGAGAACCTGGAGGATCTGTTGCTGATGCAATTAAGAATTCTTTTGGAAGCTTCTCTGACTTTAAAGAGAAATTTTCATCCACTACAGCAGTAATACAAGGTAGCGGTTGGGGATGGTTAGTTTACAACCCTTCTTCCGGAAAGGTTGAATACAAATCAATGCCAAACCAAACTAGTCCAAGAACTGAGGGATTAGTACCATTGTTGGGCTGTGATGTTTGGGAACATGCATACTATCTCAACTACCAAAACAAAAGACCGGACTATATTGCCGCATGGTGGAATGTAGTTAATTGGGATGAAGTAGAAGATAGATTCTCTAAAGTAAAATAAAGTTCTAATCTTTATTTTTTTATTCACTACATATTTTGATTTTCAATTACTAATCCATGAATGAATTTATAACCATCTGAGGAAGGTTGGTTGTAAATGAGTGAAGAACAGGCAGAGCAATTAATGCAGCAAATGCAAATGCTTGAAACATATTTTTCAGATTTATCTCAAAGAGAAGCAACTTTCTTTAGTATTTTGAGAGAGGCAACTGCTGCAATTGAATCCATTCAATCACTTGGTAAAAATCCTGAATCAGAAACTCTAGTTCCAATTGGAATGGGAACATATATTCCAACAAAAATTTCATCAAATAGCAAAATTGTTTTGAATATCGGTGCAGGAGTTGCAGTTGAAAAAGATTTTCCTTCAGCAATAAACTATCTTGAAGCAAGAATTAAAGAAATTGAGATTGCTTTACAAGATACTGCTGCAAAAAAACAAGATGCGGCAAATCGATTAGAGCAAGGAAGGGCACAAATGAATCAAATGATGCAGGCAATGCAACAACAAAAACCGGGATAAAACATGTTTGATAAACTTCGTAATGCGTTTTCTAATGCAGCGAAAAGTCTTGGTGAGAAAGAACTTAATGAAAAAGACATTGAAGATGTTCTTTTTGAATTAGAAATATCTCTCTTAGAATCTGATGTTGCTACTGAAGTAATTGAATCCATCAAATCTGATCTTAAAGAGAAATTGATTGGTTCTAAAGTTGATAAAAAAGAAATTGAAAAATTTGTTAAGGATAGTCTTATTTCAAGCATATCTACGTTGTTTGATTCAGCTGGAACGTATGATTTGTTTGCAAGCATTAATGAAAAAAAGAAACAAGGAAAACCCTTTTTGATTTTGTTTGTTGGCATTAACGGAACTGGCAAAACTACTTCTTTGGCAAAAGTTGCACATCTACTGCAACAGGCAAAATACTCTGTTGTAGTTGCGGCAGCTGATACTTTTCGGGCAGGTGCAATTGAACAATTACGTGAACATACAAACCGACTTAATCTGAAACTTGTTGCTCAGAATTATGAATCAGATCCTGCTGCAGTTGCAAGGGATGCTGTTCTCTATGCAAACTCCCACAGAACAGATTGTGTTTTGATAGATACTGCAGGAAGAATGCAAACAAGTAAAAACTTGATGGAGCAGATTGCCAAAATTACCAAAGTGGTGAATCCTGACATGAAAATTTTTGTCGGTGATTCATTGGCCGGTAATGATACTGTAAATCAAGCACGAGAATTTTATGAGCATGTAAAATTTGATGCTTCCATTTTGACTAAAGGTGATGCAGATGCAAAGGGTGGTGCAGCATTATCCATTGTGAAGATTACTTCTACCCCAATTCTCTTTGTAGGAGTTGGTCAAGAGTATCCTGATCTAAAATCTTTTGACAAGAAAACTTTCTTGGAAACTATTTTTGGTTCATTAGGTGATGTTGAAATAAAGAAACCAGAACCAACACCAGAACCAACACCAGAACCAACACCAGAACCAACACCAGAACCAACACCAGAACCAACACCAGAACCAACACCAGAACCAACACCAGAACCAACACCAGAACCAACACCAGAACCAACACCAGAACCAACACCAGAACCAACACCAGAAAAGAAAATTTCCTCTGATGATCCTTTTGACGGAATTGAAGATGATGATATTGCAACTTATTCAGATCTGTTTGATGTTGCCCCACCTGAAACCGATGATGAAGCTTTCAAACTAGGAAATAAAATTCGTCAGTGGATTAAAAATGGCAAGCCTACACCTAGTGACTCTAAAACTGAACAAGATGAAGAACAAAATGAAACAGAAGATGCACAAAAACATGATAAAGAA
This sequence comes from Nitrosopumilus zosterae, assembly GCF_025998175.1. Classification (NCBI taxonomy): domain Archaea; kingdom Thermoproteati; phylum Nitrososphaerota; class Nitrososphaeria; order Nitrosopumilales; family Nitrosopumilaceae; genus Nitrosopumilus; species Nitrosopumilus zosterae. The sequence goes on along the minus strand of NZ_AP026695.1, from coordinate 1,357,987 downwards.
GAAAAACCTAAAAAGAAACGAGGTATGTTTGGATTCTTTAAGAAATGAAACTCAAAACAAAAAATTTACTCACTTTAGCGGAATTAACACCAAAGGAATTTTTAGGATTAATTGATGATTCTATCAAACTAAAAAAGGAACTCAAAAAGGGATCAAACAAACCTATTTTGAAAAATAAAACTTTGGCAATGATCTTCCAAAAACCATCTACTCGAACACGAGTAAGTTTTGAAACAGGAATGTTTCAGCTAGGCGGACATGCAATTAATTTGTCGTCAAATGACATGCAATTATCTCGCGGTGAATCAGTTGAGGACACTGCAAAAACTCTTTCAAGGTATGTTGATTGTATAATGGCACGTGTTTATTCTCATGATTTGATAGAAAATTTATCTGAGCATTCTAGCGTACCTGTAATTAATGGACTGTCTGACTCTTTTCATCCTTGTCAAATTTTGGCAGACTTTATGACGATTAAAGAAAAAAAGAAAAAACTCGAAGGATTAAAGATTGCATGGATTGGGGATGGAAATAATGTGTGCAACTCTATGATTTATGGTGCTGCATTATCTGGAATAGAAATGTCAATTGCAACTCCGAAAGAATTTGCACCTGACAAGGATGTTGTAAAAAAATCCAAAAAATCCACAAACATTGAATTAACTTCTGATCCATTCGTTGCAACAAAAAATTCCGATGTGGTAGTTACTGATACACATTCATCAATTCATAACAATGATCCTAAACGAATCAAAAAATTTCTTCCAAAATACCAAGTCAATTCCAAACTGATGAAAACTGCTAAGAATGATGCGATCTTTCTGCATTGTCTTCCAGCAAAACGAGAACAAGAAGTTACGTCATCAGTAATTGATGGTACTCAATCTGTTGTTTGGGATGAGGCAGAAAATCGTCTTCATACTCAGAAGGCTTTGTTAGCTGCACTAATTCGCGCTTAACGTATATAAGAGCAGATTCAAACTCGGTTTCTATAGATGGCCTATTCGACAATATTGCGAAGATTAAGGGAACAAAAGACCAATTATAAAAAACGTGGTACCATGTTGATGGGTAAACGCGATTTTATCACTGTAAATATTACTAATGAAAATACTCAAGTTCAAATTATGAAGCCTGGAATGACGGGAGACAAAGTTCTTGCTTCTGCCCACTCTAGATATCTTCTTGAAAAAGGATGGAAGGGATCTAGAAAAAGTGTACCTGCAGCATATCTTACTGGATATATTGCAGGCAAGAAAGCGCTAAGTGAAGGCGCAAAAGATGCAATTCTTTACACTGGAACTAGAAAATACACACAACGAATGGCAGCAGCTCTCAAAGGAGTGATTGACGCCGGAGTTGCAGTACCAGCTGATGCTGAAACATTTCCACCAGATGAGAGAATCAACGGTGAACATCTTACAGTAAAAAATGAAGTTTCAAAAATAAAGTCTGCCATTGACAGTGAGGTCAAATAGACATGAGCCAAACTGCACAATCAAAAGGTGGACAAGGCCAAAGAGGACGAGGCGCACCAGTTTATGGAAGAGGTCCATCAAATGGATCTAAAACAGGTAGTGATCGTCCTAGAAGACCAAGAAGAGAACCAGAAGAAGAGGTTTGGGTTCCAAAAACTATCTTAGGTCAAAAAGTAGCATCTGGAGAAATTACTTCCCTAGAAGAAATTATTGAATCCGGGTTAAGAATTCAAGAATCTGGAATTATTAAGAAACTATTACCTGACTTGAAAAGTGAAGTTGTAGATGTTGGTATTATTCAAAAGATGACTTCAAACGGACAGTCAACTAGATTCAAAGCAATAGTCGCAACTGGAAATGAAAACGGTTACTTGGGAATAGGTCAAGGAAAATCAAAACAGATGAGAATTGCAATTGAAAAAGCAACTAGCCAGGCTTTCCTTAATGTTAGTCCAATTAAAATGGGATGTGGTAGTTGGGAATGTAAATGTGAACAAAAGCATTCTGTTCCATTCAAAGTAAAAGGAAAAGGTGGAAGTGTCACAATTGAAATTATTCCTGCACCTCGTGGATTAGGTCTTGTTGCAGGTGGTAAAATTAAACGATTGTTGGAATTGGCAGGTCTCAAAGACGCATGGACTACTGCAAAGGGTTCTACTCCTACAATGAATTCAACTTCTAAAGCAATTTTGGACTGTCTGAGACAGACGTTTAGTCAAGGTTGATAGAAAATGGCAAACGCTTATCTTGTTGTTAGAATTAAAGGTCAAGCTGACTGTCCTTATTGGGCAACTCATACTATGACTTTGTTAAAATTAGATAAAAAATACCGTGCCACAATTCTTCCTGCCAAAGAAAATACTTTGGGAATGCTAAGAAAAGTTCAGCACTATGTTTCTTGGGTTGAACTTGATGCATCATTGGCAAAAGAATTGATTGATAAAAAAGCAAGAAAAGGCGGTTATCAAAAAATTACTGCTGAAGATCTTAAAGAACTAGGATTTGCAAATTCTGATGAATTAGGAACTGCACTAGCAGAAGGAAAAGCTACTCTGTCTAAACTAAAACCTCTAAAACCTTGGTTTGCTTTAGCGCCTCCTAGACTTGGATTCAAAAGAAGTACAAAGAGACTTTATGGAAATAAAGGTATTCTTGGACAAAACAAAGAACTTGATGCTATTGTAAGGAGAATGATTTGATATGGCAACTAGGCTAAGAAAAACAAGACGACTTAGAGGTGGACGACACATGGGATGGGGACAAGTAGGCCAACATCGAGCAAGTGGTCACAAAGGCGGTCTTGGAGTTACTGGTATGATGAAACATCATTGGAGTTCTACTTTAAAATATGATCCAGATCACTATGGTCATGATTCCCCTAAAACACCTCACCCAAATATTGCCAAAACATGGACTAGCGTCAGAGACCTTGATGACTTGTTCCTAAAGTTCGGTAAAGAAGAAGGAGGAAAGAAAATCGTAGACCTTGAAAGCGCAGGATACGAAAAACTCCTTGGTGGCGGAAAATTAACTAATGCATATTCCGTCAAAGTAAAACAATTCACTGCAACTGCAGAAGAAAAGTTAAAAGCTGTTGGGGGAGAGGTGCTATCTAATAATGGCTGAGGGTAGTATTACCACAATTATTCGAAAGGTTGTTTTCAAAGCAGAACCTTATCTTCCTCAAGTACCAAAACCAAAAAAGAAAATTCCACTTCCAACTCGATTGTTATGGTGTGGAGTAGCATTACTAATTTACATGATCATGGGTCAAACTCCGTTATTTGGAGCAACAGCACCTCAGTTTGACTTTTTAGCATTTGCTAGAGTAATTTTTGCATCACAACAAGGAACTCTTGTTGAATTAGGAATTGGGCCGATTGTAACTGCTGGACTCTTAATGCAGTTGCTGAGAGGTTCAGATATTCTCAAATTTGATTTCAAAAAACCTGAAGAGAGAGGAATATTTCAGACTGCAACTAAACTTGTTACATACATTGTAATTGTGGCAGAATCGATTGTATACGCTACTGCTGTCTATGGGCCTGGCGTTACAGAGCCTTACTTTTTGTATGTCATGATTGGACAGCTGATGGCAGCATCAATTATCATTATGTTCTTAGACGAATTAATTCAGAAAGGGTGGGGGCTTGGCAGTGGAATCAGTCTTTTCATTATGGCAGGTGTTGCTCAACAAATTCTATGGAGTATGTTTAGCCCGCTACCTGCAGGAGATGGAGGAACGATTGGTATTATTCCGTATCTCAGTCAGTCAATACTTAATGGGGATCTGTCTAATGTATTCTTCCGTCAAAATCAGCTTCCTAGCATCTTTGGTGTATTTCTTACTGCAGGAATATTGTTAATTCTGGTATTCACACAGGGAATGAAAATTGAAATTCCAATCGTCTCTACCAAATACAGAGGTTTCTCTGCAGTATATCCTATCAAATTGATGTATGTTTCTAACATTCCAGTAATTTTGGCATCTGCCCTTACTGCAAACGCTGTTTTCATTTTCCAAATGCTGTGGGCGCACATGAACCCGCGAAATAATAATTTCTTCATGAATTTTATTGCACAGTTTGATCCTACAAGTCCATCTACACCCGTTGGTGGAATTATCTACTACATTACTCCTCCAAGAGGATTGGATGTGGCAGCATTGGATCCAATGCGTGCGGTCGGTTACATTTTGTTTATGGTTGGAATTGTAGTTGTATTTGGTAGATTGTGGGTAGAGCTTGGAGGATTATCTCCAAAGAGTGCAGCTAAGAACTTACTTGATGCTGATGTACAAATTCCCGGATTTAGAAGATCGAATGCACCCGTTGAAGCATTACTAAACAAGTACATTCCATCGGTTACTATTATTGGCTCAATGATTTTAGGTCTGCTAGCCGGCGTATCTGATGTTCTTGGTGTATTTGGATCTGGTATTGGAATTTTGCTTATGGTGGATATTCTCATCAACTATTACACACAATTAGTAAAAGAACAAGTAGAAGTCGTTATGCCGCGTTTGGGTGCTTTACTTGGAAGGAAATAGAAGAATAATTCTAGTAGGAATTCCCGGTGTAGGAAAAACGACAATTCTTTCTAAAATGGTTCAAATTCTAAAAGATCATGATAAAACTGTACATGTAGTAAGTTTTGGAACTTTGATGTTTGAAGTTGCCAAAGAAAATGGTCTTAAAGATAGAGATGAGCTTAGACATTTGCCTGTAGAGAAACAACAACAACTTCAAAAAATTGCCGCTGAAAAAATTGCTGCATATAATGAACAAGTAGTTATTGTAGACACTCATGCATTTATCAACTCGCCAGAAGGCTACTATCCTGGATTACCAGAACATGTCTTAAAAATTATCAAACCAACTAACTTTGTTTCAGTTTCAGCAAAACCTGAAGAGATCTACAATAGGCGAATGAAAGATGAAACACGAAATCGAGACAAAATTACTTTGCCAAATATAAATAAAGAACTTGACATCCAATCAGCAATGATATCTGCCTGCACTGTGCTTACAGGCTCGCCTGTGAAACATATTCTTAATAGAGAAGGAAAGATTGATGAAGCTATAGACAAAATAATTAATGCGATAGGACTGTAAAAAATGGACTTTAACTTTATTCTACTATTTCTTGATTCGATACATTTGCAATTTGATATCTTTGGCGGTCAAAGCAGACAAGCCTTAGGTAGTGCTGATCCAATTATCAAAGGATTGATTCTTTCAATGTTTGCAGTATCTGGATTTGGAATTTTACTGAATCTCTTCAATTCTGCTGTTAGAAAGAAGATGGTTGATCAAACAAAACTCAAACGAATAATGAAGGAAACACGTGGATGGCAAAAAGAAAGAATGGCTGCAATGAGAGCAAAAGACCAAGCCAAAATTGCCGAACTTGGGAAAAAGTCTGCATACATGAACAAAATGTCAATGGAGATGATGCAGATGAACATGCGACCAATGATGATTACTTTTGTACCTTTAATTTTGATATTTTATTTTGTATTGCCTCAATTGTTCTCTTACACTGTAGCATTATCTCCAATTCCTCTAAATGTAATCCCAGGAGATTTCTTCCAACTAACCTGTACTGCAGAACATGCGGCAATAGAAGGTGATCCTTGCTATGGGCATGAAAATTCATTGTATCTCTGGGCATGGTACTTCCTTTCATCTATTGCATTTAGTGGCATTGTTATGAAACTGACTAAAACCTCAATGGATCTCAGTTGACCAAATCTATAGTAATTTCTGGTCCTCCCGCAGTAGGTAAAACAACTGTTGCTAAAGGATTGGCTGAAGAGTTTCAACTAGAATATCTTAGTGGCGGTGATGTGTTAAAAGAGATGGCAATGGATGAAGGGTTTGATTCTGATGGTGATGATTGGTGGGACACTGAAGAAGGAATGAGATTTCTAAATAAACGAGAACAAGATTCAAAGTATGACAGAGCGTTAGATGAAAAATTAACTCTGCTCTTCAAGAAGGGTGGAGTGGTAATTACTAGTTACACTTTGCCATGGTTAGTTACAGATGGAATTAAAATTTGGTTAGAAGGTTCCCATGAAAGCAGCACAAAAAGAATGCAAACAAGGGATAACATGAGTCCGCAAGAGGCATATGAAATCACAAAAGAAAGATTTGACAAGAATAAAGCATTATACAAAAAACTTTATGATTTTGATTTTGGTGAAGATAAATCTGTCTTTGATTTAATAATAAACACCGATCATCTAACAGCTCAGCAAGTAATTGATGTTGCAAAAGAAACTGTGAGAAAATTACTATGACACTCAAACAACTTGAAAATCTAATTGAAATTGATCAGGATATAACTGATGATGCATATGGAACACCATATGACAAAAGAACACTTGAACAATTACTAAACTATGGTGTTATTTTACTAGACAAACCTCCTGGTCCTACAAGTCATGAGACTGTGGCTTGGGCAAAACGAATTTTGAAACTTCCCAAGATTGGTCACAGTGGAACACTTGATCCTCAAGTATCGGGAGTATTGCCATTAGGATTAGGTGAGGCAACAAAAGCACTAGGAGTTTTACTTTTGGGTCCTAAAGAATATGTTGCATTAGGACGAGTGCATTCTCTTCCTTCAAAGGAAAAACTTTCAGAAATTATTAATTTGTTTAAAGGAGAAATTTTTCAAAAACCCCCACAACGTTCTGCAGTTGTGAGACAAACAAGAACAAGAACTATCTATGAATTTGAATTAATCGAGCAAAAAGAAAGACTGCTCTTGACTCGAGTCTTGTGCGAAGCTGGAACCTATATTAGAAAATTATATTATGATATAGGAGAAATTCTTGGACCTGGAGCTACAATGATTGAGCTTCGAAGAACCAGAGTCGACCAATTTTATGAAACTGATGGCCTAGTAACCCTTCATGAACTAGCAAATGCATTTGCACTATGGGAAGAAAACAAAGATGAAACAAGATTAATGCAAATGATAAAGCCAGTAGAATATGCACTAAGTGAACTAAAATCAGTAGTAATTCGTGATTCTGCAGTAGATGCAATGTGCCATGGTGCACAACTTGCAATTCCTGGTGTTTTGAAAATTTCTCCTAATCTAAAAAAGGGAGATCTTGTTGGGATTTACACGCAAAAAGGTGAGGCGGTTGCTTTGGCTGAATCTACAATGTCTGAAGAAGAGATTCGTGATGCAACAAAGGGATATGCATTTGAAACAAAGAGAATCATCATGGCTCCAAATACATATCCTAAAAAATGGAGAACAAAACCAACTCATTCAAAGGATTAACTTAAAATCATTCTGAAGACATGTTAGCAAAAAGCCTGGTAATTTTTATTGTGATTGGAGTAGTTTCTGGGTTTGCATACGGTGTTTACTTGATGGATGTGAAAAACACCAGTCAACTAGTATTTGTTGATGGTCCATCAATCTCATTAGTTACTGAAAAATTTGATTTTAAAAAAGGTGAATCAATTAAAATTCGAGTAGTGAATTCTGGCACAACTCCTTTGACTTTCTCTGATACATCTTATGGCCTTAGAATTACTGGACTATCTGGAATATTGATGTACACACCTGTTGGCGTACCAGTAATTTCTAATCTTGAACCTGGTGATGAAATTGTATTGTATTGGGATCAGATAAGAAATGATGGCAATGTTGCATTGGAGGGTCTGTACAAAATATCTGCAAAAGGGACAGATGAGAAAGGAAATTCAGTAGAAAAATCAACTACAGTTACAATTTGGAAGTAACATAATTTATAATCACATTTTACCGAAGACTTTTGTCGTAAGACTTGTGCCGGGGTCGCCTAGCCTGGTAGGGCGCGCGCCTGGAAATTGTTTAACCATAAAGCGCGTTCTCGCAAGGGAACGGGAGTTCAAATCTCCCTCCCGGCGCCACTCAATTATAAATCTCCGACATCCGTACTGTATGTCCTTGGCTACAATACAACAAACAAAGGCTAATTCGCCTACAAAATCATCAATTCATGACTATTGTACAAGAATTGCCAGAGCTATGCATGATGTCTTGTGTATGGTTTGAATTTCGTGACAATTATGACTCTTCATTTTCTGAGGTGTGATTCATGTTAATCATAAAAAAGGAATTTTGTTGCTAGCCTAACAAACCACTAGCAACAAGATATGCTCCAGCACCCATTCCAATCACTACGCCGATTCCCATGCAGATGAGATCATATTTTACTACTTTTTTGAAAGGGGCGTGAACCATACTATCCCAGTTTGAGTTTTGTGGTGTTTTCATAATTCTATTTAGAACTAGTTGCAGATAGAGTGCGGTAAGCTACTTAGCTTACTCTATCTTATCATCATGTGTGATGAAACACAATACAAACACTCAAACAACAAAATTATTTTCTTGATTGTTTAACTTTTTGTGATATATTCTGTTTTTTGCTCTAATTCGTAGTTTTGTGTTGCAACAAGAGCATCTGATCAATTCTGTTTTAATGAATCTTGAACATATCGCACACCATTTTAATCCATTTTTATACTTTAATCCATTCTCAAATCTTTTTGTTACAAAATCGACACAATGTCCTTTACATCTTGGGGCCAAGATAAATTAAAGAAAATCAAAGTACATAAGAACAATGTATGGTTATGTTTGCAATTGTTTGCAAAATAAACCTCTTAATTAAAAACAATATCTGGTATTGCTTTTCGTGGACAGAACTACTGTTATGCTTATAGGTGTTGTTTCTCTTGGAGTGGCGCTTGGTATTTTTTTCTTAAATACAGAGATACCTTTACAGTCTTTTGCTGAAGATAATTCTGTCCACAATTCCCCCGTCACTCGTACATACACTGTGGTTGCAGAAGATACAACCTTGGAGATTTCACCTGGTCTCAGGGTTGAAGCCTGGACGTATAATGGTACAATTCCTGGTCCAACATTGCGTGCAACTGAAGGCGATAGAGTAATTATCAATTTTATCAATAATGGACAACTTCCACATACGATGCATTTTCATGGAGACCATGATGAGAAAAATGATGGTGTATTCCAAGAAGTTCTTCCAGGTGAATCTTACACATATGACTTTACAGCAGAACCCGCTGGATTGTTCATGTATCACTGCCATGTTATGCCCGTCTCTGAACATATCCGAAATGGCTTGTATGGTGCGTTTATCGTAGATCCTAAAGAAGGATTAGAACCTGCACGTGAATATGTGCTTGTCAAAGGTGAATACGACTTGGAAGACCAAGAGACGTGGACTCCTGATTATGTTTTCTTTAACGGGTATGCTGATCAATATTGGACAAACCCATTACCCGCAAAAACAAATGAGTTGGTAAGGCTATACTATGTTGACATGGGTGCTATCCCTGCATTTGGATTCCATATTCATGGTACTATATTTGAGACCATCGTCTCAGGAATATGGGAGAATGCCCCCATCAAGACTCAGACCTGGGAGGTAGGTCCTGGCAATGCTGCAATATTTGAAGCAAAATGGAAAGATCCTGGAAGGTATCTCTTCCACTTGCATGGTATCCCAGAAGAAAAGGGTACTATGGCATACTTTGATGTTCGAGATGCTGACTCTGATGCAATTGATGGTGTAGATATTGCAAAGACTAAATCCATTGACATGTGGGATTGGCAAAAACAAATCTTGACAGACTTGGAAATGCCTGATGATGATGCAGAAATTACAAAAACTATTGCAAGCACATCTTCTCATGAGGAACATCTCACATTTGCACAAAACACTGATGAGTCACATATAGTTGAAACCACTCTTTGTGAAGTGGAAGAAGGTTCTGCGATAAAATCTTCCAACAAGTCATACTATCCTAAACTAACGCAGATTCAAGTAGGTGACACCGTAACGTGGACCAACAAGGATGTTTCAGTTCACACTGTGACAAGCAATGATGAATTGTTTGATTCTGGAATGATGATGCCTGGAGATACATTTGAGCAGACATTTGAAAGTGTAGGATTGTATGAGTATTATTGCATGCTTCATCCATGGATGACTGGAACAATCAAAACTGTTTGATTATTTTTCAAAAGTTAATTCCATCATTCTGTCTTTTATCTTAAAGTCAATCCTTTTCTCAAATGCATCATTGAAAATTAATTCCAGCACTGTTTTGTGATATAATGACCAGTTGTATCCTAAATCATGTTTTATGATGTAACTATGCGTTGAGTTCTGTATTGTGTGGTTCAACTCAAAATCCGATATTTTCATTCTTGTGATGAACCATGATACAAACGAGTCTAGGTCAAGTGAACCTTTCATGAATGTGGCTATGTCTGATACAATGCTTTTGCCAATTTGTTTTGCCAGGTCAACAGTCTCTTGTTCTGAAAGTTTCTGAAATAATGCCGTTACAATGGGCTTAGCTATTGGAACCATCCCTACTTTGGGCTCAAACATGCCCCAATCAACATATCTTGCAAAAATTTTGTTCGCCAATATGTTCAAACTAACGCCTTGAGATTCTGATTCTGCTCGTAATTTGTCTAATATTTGACTGTCTAGTCTAAATGACATTGTCTCTGTTTTCTTTTTTTGTTCAGTACTCAATTGCTTTTTTACCATAATTGATAGTTAATTATGTGTTCTATTTTGAAGAATCTTTATCCAATTTGTAAGATTGTCTTATGACTGAGCAACGCATTGTTTGCTATCTATGTCGTTGTATGATAATTAAGATGACGAAAATATGTCCAAAAAGTATCTTAATTCACGTAATGTCAAATCAACTTTTTCCCAATAACGACTCAAGCCTCAACTAAATCACAATCTTTGGTAGATTTTTTGTAATTTAATCTGAAATCACCCATTATGACAGTAAAAAGAGTATCCTTGATTCTTTTTGGTAAAATTTGATTTTCATCAAAGATTATAATCTCATATTTTATCACATGATTGATAATGATGTTTGAGTTTACCCAAAGCAAAATTACATTCCTTGTAGGACTTACACTATTTTGTTTGGCTTTTCAACCAACAGTTTTTGCTTCTTCTTCAAAAGACGTTGCATTGGATTCACCTTTTACTCTAAAGATTGAAGATACTGCAAAAATAGATTCAGAGTTACGACTTACTGTACTTGATGCTGTTGAGGATTCTAGGTGTCCTTCTGATGTTACTTGTGTGTGGGAAGGTGCCGTATCCGTACAAGTCAATCTGATCAGAGATGATCTAGATCTTGGCAATCATACAATTCTGTTAGGGGAAAGTGAGGATGATAAACAAATCTTTGCCGGCTATTTTATTAAATTAATTACCGTGGAACCTTATCCATCAAGTACTGTTCCAATCAAATCCTCTGACTATGTACTGACATTTCTTGTTTCTAAGATAAACGAAATGAAAATAGATGCCCCATTAAAACAATTCAATACTGGAATTTCAATTAACAATATTCACTGTAAGGCAGATCTTGTACTTGTCATCAAGTCAAGTAATTTCAGTCCTGCGTGTGTGACACCAAATACTGCAGAAAAATTGTCTTTACGTGGATGGGCAGATGAAAATACCCTCTACGTTAATCCAATAATTAAAACTGGAACCTATGCGGGACATTGTATTGGATATTGTGCAAAAGAGTTCTTGATAACTCCTGATAAAATCATCTTTTCACAAAATGGTCGTGATTTTGTTTCTGATGAATGGTCCGATCTTCCTGAGAAAACCAAAGAATTCACACTATCTCAAGCAGAATGGAGTGGATTGGTAGATTTGATTAATTTTGATCAATTTAGATCTCTTCCTGACAAAATCGGATGTCCTGGCTGTGCTGATGCTCCAGTTGAATGGATTGAAATTTCATACGATGATAAAACAAAAAGAATTGAATTTGAAAATGGGGATGAAATTCCAGAACTCTCTGAACTTATAGTTGTCCTTCGAGAAATTCAAAACAGAGCAGAACCTATTGCAAGCTTTGAGGAATGTGTTTTAGCTGGTAATTCTGTTATGGAGTCATACCCAAGACAATGCAGAACAACTGATGGGAAAAATTTTGTTGAAGAAATTGATGATGTCCTAGAAACACCACATGAGATTGAGGGAAAACGATCTCCAGTGAATGTTCCTGACGCAATAAGTGAAAATGATATGTGGTGTCAGACTAGTTGGAATATAGAAACAACTGAGGTTCTAGACACGGTGTATGTTAAAAATTCAGTTCAAAGCACAATTGCACAGTTTGGAGAAACTTATTTTCTTGAAGAACGCATCATAGATGTTTTTGAAAATTCTGTTGGATACACCGTTTCAATATCCGGTCTGTGGGATCATGATTCTATTCAATACCAAATGATTGCAGAAGATCTTGGAAAGTTTGGAACAATACAAGGTGAACCTGCATCATGTCAGTAAATTCTAATGAGAAAAACTTTTGAGAAAAGATTGAACACTGCGAATCTACGAAAAAGAATAATCATTGTAATTCTGGGAATCTTTGCATCTTATTTTGGTATAATCCCGTTAGGTTTGCTTTATCATAAACTATCCTATGCTCCATTGCCAGACCCTGTATCGTCATACTTTTTCTTTAACAGTGTGAGAATTGGAATCATGGTGTTGTTTTTGTATCTTGCACTAGTTTATGTCAAGCCATCCCTTGTTCCACAACAAGAAAAATACAGAAAACTTGTCTTGATTTCAATCTTGATAATTGTCACTCTTACCGTTGCGTTGCCAAGTGGGTATGTTATTCCTCAGCTGGAACAAGGCGGGTGTATTACAAAATCTGGAAGCTATAACGGTGATGATAATTTTAGCGGTTCGTCTTCGCAGGGAATAACAACCGAGTCTGAATGTGTTGATAACTGTATATTTTCTGGCAAGTTTAACACGCGAGAAGAAAAATTTTGTGAGTTTAAGGGAATATTTGGAAAAACACATTGGGTGAAATCCCCTGATGACTTTGACACTCCTGTATTTGGGGAAATTGTAAAATGAAAATTTGTAAAATCAAGTGGAAAACTTTACAAGAATTCCGCCAATGATTAACGCACTAATTCCACCAACGAAGATCAGAGGATTGGGTTCAGAATCAAACAAATTTGCAACGCCGATAAGAGTAGCAATAAAACCCACTGCCAAAATGAAGATCGCCAATACTAAACCTGCATCTTCAGTTATCATACTTTTTCACGTTAAGAAGCTAGTGTAATTCTTCATAAAGAATTCTATGTTTGAGTTTATGATAGAACCAATTTCATTCATAGTTTATATCTTCTACAACGTGCCTTTGTTAAAAAATAGAATATTTGCATATACTGATTCCAACTCCATACTGCCTTGACTATTGAATTTAGATTAAAAATAGGCTATTTCGTACTTTTATCTAAAGCAATTTTTGCTTTTGATATGGCCATATTGTATTCGTCCATTGCTTTCTTTGTTGCAAGTTTGTAATTATTTTCAGCTTTATTTTCATCGAATTCATTTTTAGCAGAATCTAATGCTTTTTTGTAATTTGATTTTATCGCAGTCAAATTCTTATCTAGAGAGTTTTTTGCATCTTTTATTGTCTTGGCATATGCTAATTTTGCTTGAGATGTTCCTGATTTAGTTTCTGGTGATGTGGGTGTTGATTTAACTGGGCTGTTTTTAGTAATTGATTGTTTGTATTGTTCATTAGCTAAAGTAAGTTTTTGATACAATATTTCTTTAGCAATTTGAATTGCTTTATTATAAGAAATCTTGGCTTGTCTTAATTTTTCAGGATTATCTTTTGCAGCAATTTTTGCATCTACGTATTGGGATTTTGCCACCGCAACAGAGTTTGAAAATTCTGATTCTGCTTTTAATTGTGCCTGTTGTTTTGTAATCTGTGCCTTTGTTGTTTCTTGTGCTGTATCACCAAAAGATACATTATTTCCAAATAATACTGATGATAAAAGAATTAAAGATGTAATAATTGCAAGATGCGATGTAATAGTTTTTTTATTTATCATAAACTGTAAAATGTCAAGTTTACTAATTAACTAGAATTTTTTTGAATATAATTCACGTTACAATAACTAGTTGATCAGATGTGCAATACAGATCAATTCTAAATATAAATAAAAAAACCCATACGAAAATGTTTATTCTGTTAGTATAATTTTGTATACTGTGGATCATTTGAGAAAGATTTCTGAAATACAACTATGCCAACATTTCAAGATAATTGGAATAAACCTCCAACTGTTGGGTTAAATCAACATATTCTTAACACAGTTAAAAAAGAACCGCCACTCAAACCTCGTATACAACAATCAGTAGGAAAACTAAATCAAACAATTTCAAAAATGGATTTTATGTTTAAAAAATTACAAGAAAAGGACAAAAAGATTTTCAAGAGAATTGTTGAATCTCAACAGAGACATGATAAGTACACAAGTAAAGTTTTAGCAAACGAATTAATTGAAATTAGAAAAAATGAACATGTATTAACAAATATCAAACTAGCACTTGAGCAAATTCAGATCAGACTATCAACTATGAATGAACTTGGTGATGCTATGGTTTCAATTGGACCGGCAATTGCAGTTCTACGTTCGATGGGACCAGCATTAAGTAAATTCATGCCACAAGCTGGTGCAGAATTTGAAGCAATGTCTGGTTTATTGGGTGAAATAACTAGTGATTCGTTTGGAGGAGACTTTGAATTAAGTGATACTTCAAATGAAGAAACAGATGCCATTTTAAAAGAAGCAGCAGTAATTGCAGGAAATAGGGTTGGAGAAAAATTCCCATCCTCTCCAGCAACAACTTATTCTCAGATGGAATCAAGGTTAAATCAACTCTAATTCCAAATTCAAAATAAGGTTATAATGTCTAATCCCTTGTTTTCCTTTTTCTAACATCCTTTTCTTTAGATGACTTTGTGGAATGATTCATAGTTAGGATATATTTTTAAAAAAGATCTCAACCATATCTCTAAATCAAACAACAATTCCTCTATCGTTACATCTAAAATCAATCATTAATCCTATCAAAAATTTTTCCAAAAGCCAACATGGAATAAATACTAACCTTGGAAATAATCACATGTCAATTTTTGATTATTCTGACTCGCAAAGTCAACTAGAATAATTAGTGCCCAAATAGATGGAGCATTTTGTTACTATCTTGAATCAATTTGGATAAAAATGAAGCAAAGTCAGATTGTTTCTTTTTAGGATCATTGAGAATTTTTTTCATCAATTGCACTTCATACTGTATTCCAGATTTGAATCCAATTTGGAATATTTTTGGTAATTTAGACAAGTTCGGCAAAACAGCAATTTCGTCATTATTTCCAGCGTTCATAGTTTTTTTGGTCGAATTTTTAATTACAATTTGTAATAGTTTTTCATAATTTTCATAAAGATTGGATTCAAATTTCGTCATTGAGTATTTTTTAGACATTTTAGTAATTCGTTTAATGCTTAATAACGCCTGATTAGATTCAACATCATCAAAATGCTGAGATGTCAGTTCAACATCATATGCTTCTTTGAATGCTGAAACAATATAAGAAATAGCATCTTTTCTACACGATGATACCGTTTTTCCAAAAGGACAGTTTTGACAATTTGTTATATAATATCTAAACCCATTGGTACCAAAATTTGATAATACTAATTTATTTTGATTTCTTAATTTAGTCATTGTCCTAGAAACAACAGCTTCATCAAGTTCTAAAATTCGCGATATTTCTTGATTTGAATAAGAACCCTCATCTAACAATTCCAGAATGTCTTTCTCAATTTCACCGGGAGATCTTCTGGATTTTTCTTCAATTGCATCAGCTATATAGTGATCTGTTATCTTATGTTCAGTTTCAAATTTGATTTTGTTGTTGTCATTCGTAATCATCAAACCCGAATTTGATTCAATTTTAATGATTTTTTGAAGAATTTTATCAATATTAGTTAATTTGAAATTTTTTAACAATAATTTTAGTTCGTTGATATTAATTTCATCTTTATCGTGAGAAAGTAAATGCAACAATCCCCATCTGACTTTTCTCTCATCGCTAGATTCAATTTTTCTAAGAATATTACAAACATCTATAATTTTATCCCATTTTATATTTTGTAAAACATCACCATCTTCTTCAAGTAATCGAAGTTTTGATAAGATCTTTACTAATTCATCAAAATCTTCTGAGAGCGATTTTGGAAGAGTTTTGCCTTTCTGCCTATCTGATTTTTTAAACTGTTCAAGAATATCTTCTTTTAAAATAATTTGCTGAGTGCGAATTTCATCAGAATCATATTTGAAGTATTCAAAAAAGGACAAAAATACTGAATTAATTGAATCTGGTTTTAGCAGTTTTAAAGCATAGATTACAGAGGACGAAAGTGCCATCGAGGACAGACGTGCATTGTAATTCTCAGATAAAAACTTGTAGATTAAAAATGGATATAAAAAAGATTGATTAGATCCTAGTTTTCATCAGAACCAGTTTTACAATCATCAAAATTATCTTTATCTGATGCTTTTATACGCTTAAGCCATAAAGAATCCTTTTCGTGGTAGTATAATGCCTAATACGGAAATTGGCAATGAAGATACTTTTGCAAATCAATTGATTTCCTGTACTTTTTTTATCAACTAGTTACGAATAATCCAAGCCAATTCAAAAAAAATACAGGTTTTATCAAACCAATCTAATTAGTTGTGGAAGTGAGCATCTTGGATAAAAAGAAAAAATAATGAAAAAACAGTCTAGTATTTTTTTTATTTTACGTCCATTTTCATCCCCAACACGGTAGATGAATCCCTCCTGCATGGCTTGCTTTTATAAAATAAAAATTCTATTTTGACTGTGATTCGTTTTCTCTTAACTTGTTATAGTCTAGCATTACTTTTGGTAACTTGTCGTCAGGGTTTGAGACTATATCGTATTTTTTACAATATTCTATATAATTTGGCCAGTTTTTCTTTGCTGTCTCCCTAAAATCCTCTCCAACCATTTCATTATACCAATCTACTATCATAAGGCCATAAGCAAAAAATCTCTTCAGATAAGTGGCAATATGTGATGGGATTTTCCTGTTTAATTCTAAATAAGCAATTTCGTCCACTGTATTCAAATAATCATTTGCATATCTTTGACAATCTTCAGTTGTTTTAAGAATAGTATTTTTATTTAATCTGTTAAGCAAATCTTCATGAAAGCTTCGTAATAATTGTGAATGTGTAGCTCTTGTATTTTCTTTGATATTTTTCCAGGTAATTATCAAAGTAATTGCAAATATTGTAGCTGTGATGGAACTTATTATTACTGGTAATGTGGAAAGATCAACTGCCATTCTCCATTTATTAGAATTTGGCATATCTAAACTTGTATTTCATTATTTTTCTATGTTCTCTGATTTTTTTGCAACCTCTTTGGATGCATTAATGTCATGTGCGGTCTTGCCTTGTTTCAATTTCAGTCTTGCAAATAGATTCTTTAACATGATTAACTAACCACAATTCTATTTATTAACTATGAATCAGTTGACTAAAACCCGCTAGAAGACAACTTGTGTATGTCTATCTTCTTAGTTTTTCAATTATTAATTTAAGTAAAAAAGTATCTTAAAATGACAAATAATCATTTTTTACATAATCATTATGGAATTAATTTTCAATTTTTTGCTTGTAGGTGCAGGATTAACTATGTTATATTTTGGAGGAGACTGGTTAGTGAAAGGATCAATAGCCCTATCAAACAAATTTGGAATTAGTCAATTGGTTATCGGTCTAACTGTCGTTGCTTTTGGAACTTCAGCACCAGAACTTGCAGTAAGTATTTCATCTGCAATGCAAGGATTGTCTGATATTGCCTTAGGAAATGTAGTGGGAAGCAATATTGTCAATATTGGAGCAATTCTAGGAATGTCTGCCATAATCAGTCCAATTATTGTATCAAAATCTGCCATAAGAAAAGAAGTTCCAATAATGATAGGCATTTCATTCCTTTTACTTGGAATTATTATAGATGGTAAAATTGATTTTGTTGATGGAGCGTTATTTGTAATTGGAATTATTGTTTTTACAGGATATAGTTATCGTAGCTCAAAAAAAGACACAGATACACAAGTGATACCTGCATCGCAAATATTACAAAAAAATGTTTTTTCCAAATCTATAATTTTCATAATAGTTGGGTTATTGCTCCTAACTGGAGGATCATTTCTTACAGTAGATAATGTTGTAATCATTGGTGCAAGTTTTGGAATATCCGAATTGTTCATGGGATTGACAGTTGTTGCAATAGGAACTTCACTTCCAGAGCTAATAACGTCAGTGGTTGCTGCAAGAAAAGGTCATGCCGATCTTAGTGTTGGAAATATAATTGGCAGTAACATATTCAACATTTTAGCAATATTGGGAATTTCATCATTGATTTCAGGCATCACAGTTACTGAACAAGTATTAGTGGATGTTGGAATAATGTTGGCGTTTAGTCTTGTATTGATTCCAATTATGCGTAGTGGGTTTGTCATATCCAGAAGAGAAGGCGTAATTCTGGTAGCAGGCTATGTTGTTTATGTGATATTTTTGTTCAGCCGGCAATAACTGCTTTAGATGTAACTTGAGTTGAAGTAGAAGCACTTTTCAATGACCGATCAAAATTTCATACAATATGAACTATTACGTGATTTTCTCAATATCTGATCCGAACAACTATGAAACAATCTTTCATCCTAATGCCTCTAAAATCGGAATTGGTATTACTATGTCTGCAGAGAAATTCTATGTGTTGCAATATGTATGTGGGGTAGAAGATGAAAATAATTCTCTTTGATGATCATATGCGAATCAATCTTAATATTTTAGAGATGCTTGGCTCTGCCAAGACATCATTTTACATTCCGTATACTAACATTGTGTCTGCATTCTCTGAACCTCCGCATCAAATTGTATGCTTCAAGCTTGCAGGAACGAATTTTCCAAAATTAATTGAGCTTGGCACGTTTCTTTACGGCACACAAAAACAGTTCTGTTATATTAAAAGAAGAAAAAATAACTTTCTTGTTTTGGTTCTAAAGTCCAATTTTTACTCTAAGATAATCTTGGAGATTACAAACAGTGAAGAAATTGCAAAAAGAATCAATGAAAAGTTGGGAATACCAAAATGAAAACTAGACTTTTGATATTCTCTACATTAACTGAAGTATGTGCTGATATTGGCGTAGATCCAACACTGAGAGTAGGACGAACAATACAGTTGCGGTAATCATTATCCGCATAGGCAATTGGATCTTTTGAAAGAAAAAAGATTTTGTTTTGCCATATCAACACACATCTCATGTTATGTCTCTGAATGATTTAAAATCCAAGACTGCATTGTGGTTAAGTGCAGCTAAATAGATAAATCTATACAAACTCAAGGCATTGTTATATGAGTAGCAAAAAGACATCCAGTATTTCATTTAGAATTGATGAAGAATATGAAAAAGTATTGAGAACCATTGCCAAAGAAAATAAAATCAGTCTGAATACCCTGGCAAATCAAATCTTCGGCAATTATGTGGAGTTTGAGATTTATGCCAAAAAATTTGGTACTTTGAGAATGAGTACTGATACACTTCGAAGAATTTTAAATAATATTGACGAAAAAACTCTAATTGATATAGCCACTAGAGGCGGTGCTCAAGAAGCAAAAGAATTCATTTTGTTCAAATGGAAAAAGATTACTTTAGACTCTGTGACTGATTTTATTAAAATTTATTTTGATCTTTGTGGATATGGGAGATGCAGTCTAGAAAAAACAGCAAGCAATATCGTCTTTAGTGTACATCATGATCTGAAAGAAAAAGGCTCTTTGTTTTTGAAGCAATTCCTAGAGTCGTTAATTAAAACTACCTTGGAGAAAGACTGTGATACTACTATAACTGAGGACACTATAACAATTAGTTTTCAGGCCTAGAATTCAAGTGCAATTGACTACACTGTAGTCTTCTATATTATATCTAATATTCACCAATACAGGTTGAGAAACATGGTTCAAATCAAACAACAAGAAGGAAGACTATCGCGACGTGTGCTTTTGTCTGCAATGATTGCAGGAATTGCAGTTGCCGTAGTTTTCACTGTAACCCCGTGGAACTATGTTCCTACTGAAGTTACTGAAAATGTAACTGTAATAGCAGTTACGGAGCATGGTTGTGTTGGAGAATCCCAATACGGAATGAGTGTTGTTGTGTCTGACTGCAGTGCACAAGTAGGTGACACGGTATCTGCCACATTTAATGTTCCTTCGGGGCTATTGAACGGATATTGGGACGAACTTGAAAGAAGACAAAATCCCATGGTAGACATATGGGATAGAAATGTTGATGGTTCGGGTTTCTCCCAATGATTTTTTATTTTTAAAACATCATAAAATGTACGATTAATTTATTCAAATTATTATCAAAGCATCAAATGCTTTAGATCATCAAAAAATAGTCATCGTTTTTTTATGTCTGTATGCTGGGAAAATTTGAAATTAATTTACTGTGATGATTCCCTGATTGACTAAAAACTCAATTCCTTTGACAAAATCTCTCTCAGAAATTAAATCTTGAGACCACCATCCTGCATTGTTTTTTACCCATGTGGGGATCTCTTGAGATTCTGATGGGTTTGTTTTAGTTGCTGGAATGTTGAGAATTTTTTCTTTCATTAGAAATTGAATTGATTGAACAAATTCTTGATCCCCTACAATCCCATTAGACCACCATCCTGCATTGTTTTTTATCCAAGAAGGAACTCCATCTGTCTTTTGTTGCATTGATGGTTGACCTATCTTAAAATCTGCCGTAGATGTTAAAAACTCTGCAAAGTTTTTAGAGTTTTGACCCGTTAGAATTAGTTTAATTTTATACTGTCCTTGAGTTGGAATTAAAATTGATTCTTGAGAAATTCCATGTGGTGCCAAAACTCCAAGATATTTTCCCCCTGTTCCAATATTGGACCAAATCTCTTTTCCAGCAGAGTCTGTAATGCTATATGCAAACAATACTTCGTTTACTGGCTTGTTTATTGCATCAAAAAAAGAAAATGTGAATGGGATTTTCTTACCTACGTCTGAATTTGAATCCCATGACACATTAGCAGAAAATCCATTTTCAAAGATGAAATTACGT
Source organism: Nitrosopumilus zosterae (assembly GCF_025998175.1). Classification (NCBI taxonomy): domain Archaea; kingdom Thermoproteati; phylum Nitrososphaerota; class Nitrososphaeria; order Nitrosopumilales; family Nitrosopumilaceae; genus Nitrosopumilus; species Nitrosopumilus zosterae. The sequence goes on along the minus strand of NZ_AP026695.1, from coordinate 1,336,892 downwards.
TCACTGAATACCTTTTTGTCTCCTGATAAAATTTCAACTTTTAGTGGATTGCTAATACCTGCTTTGTCTTCAATCTGCATTAGTTCGTCATGAGTGATGTTTGTTCTGATTATGTTTTGATCCGGAGATGAAATATCGAACTCTATAGAATCGTCTTCCAGTTTTATTCCTTGTACAAATACATTCAAATCATATCCTTGCTTGAAAGACGAGAAATCTTTTTGAAGTATTACTGCATGTCTGCTAATGAAATCATGTTGCATTGCATGTTCGTTATCCAAGTGTATTTCATATGATATTTTATCTGCTAGTTCATCATAATTAAAATTAGAAATTTTGCTGTTGTATGATTTTATTGATACTGGGTATTCTTGAGCATTTGCTGTTTTGATAAGAAATATTTCCTTTTGCGGAATGCTTACAAAAGTCTCAAAAAGTAAGTCTTTCGTAGTCATTGTTTTTGGATTTGTTGCACCCACTATGGAGACTTTGATGTTGTATTGTCCGCTTTTATCAAAAACAGGGCCTTGAATTACTGGAAATGAATCTCCTCTTGCATAGTAAGCACCAGCTATCGCATGTTTTTCACCATAATACTTTGTACATTTCCAAAGTTCTTTTTCTTGACATCCTGTTTTTGGCTTTATTTCTAAATCCAATTTTCCATCTTCATCAAAAAAATACTCATTGGCAACTAGGTTGTTTTCATGAAATATCTCAACGCGATATGTGACACTTTTGATGTTTGCATTTGTTTCACTATCAAAAAACCTAATTGATAAATTGGCATTATTTGAATCGTCAGAAGTGAAATCCTCTGGAAAAAGGATTGTAGTTAATGCTACTTTTAACCCATCAAAATCAATAGGTGGAGCAAGAGAACCTGAATGATGTTGTGCATGAACTGGAGAAAACGAAACTACAAACAATATTGAACAAACTATCAAAATTAACTTTGTACTCACAAGTTTAGATATTTTGAAGATCTTAAAATACGATTCTGGTTTATTCGCCCAATTTTTCTAATATTTGAGAGAAATTCCATGGGCCGCATTGAGCATCCACTGTTTCACTCTCAAAGAGTCCTGTTTTGTTTAGATGGTTAATGATGTGTACTGCAAATGGCAATGCACCAGTAGCCCCTGGTGAATTGTAATTTAAAATATGAAATGATGTCTCATCATCAACTAAGATTACATCTGAAACAAACTTTCCATCATCATCAATTACAGAAGATCTAATTCCAGCAGTCCCCTTTTCAGTAATTTTATCTGGATCAATCTTTGGCAAGAACCTTTTGACTCTGTTAACCATTGTTGTTTTTGACATTGATGACTGTATCTCATTAATTGCAAGCTCCTGAAACTGTTTGTCGAAAATTGCTTTTCTTGCACCAGAACCTAACATCTCTAGAATTTTTGGGATGAATTCTTTGATGTTTTCTGATTTGTTGTATCCATATGGGCTAAAAACTGGAACAGCGTTGGGGCCAATCTCACAACTGCCATCTATTCTGATTATCCAATGTGGATCTAAAAATGGATAGTCTGGAAATTCTGGAACAGAGTAAACACTTGTTTTAGTCAAGTCATGATATTCTTTTGGCGCTCTCCAATATTCTCCCCTGAAATGCACATCTGTGAATTTTTTTGCGACTCCTACGTCATGTGCAATGTTGATTGCTTCTCCGCCTGCAGCATTAATTAAAAATTTAGTACATATCTCGTGTTCGCCATTTAATGTAATTGCCCACTTGTTGTTTTCTTTTTTTATTTTTGTGACCTTAGTGTCTAAAATGAAATTTGTTCCATTTGCCTTACTGTCTTTCATTACAGAATTTGTAAATACGGAATAATCCACAGACCCATCCTTGTATACATATAGAGCAGATTCACATTTTATTTCAGGTTCTATCTTTTTTAATTCTACATTGTCCATCAGTTTGATATCTTTGTCTTCCAGGCCATTTTGTTTTCCCCACTTTAGATATTTTTCAAGAACTGCAGTGCCTTTTTTATCCAAAGCAACTTCAATTACCCCGTCTTTTTTGAAAGGTAAGTCTCGTAATTTTGAATATTCTTCCCACATCTCATATCCATGAAATGCAGCTTTTGCAAACAGTTTTTTCTTTTCGGGATTGTACAAGTATGGTGCGTGAACTTTTCCTGTGTTTCTTCCACTTGTATGAAATGCAACACTGTGTGCTTGCTCAACGACTGCTATTTTTTTTGATTTGTTAAGCTGAGAGAGAAAATATGAAATGGATGTTCCAAGTATGCCTCCACCAATAATTACTATGTCAAAATCATGAACCATTGTCTCACACATGTTTTGCCTTAGTCAATATTAAATCCAGTCACTGAGAATTAAGATTAATATCCAATAAAATTTCAAATCAAGTATGTTGCCTGACAGATGCTCCGTAATGGAAGAAGGAAAACAATGTGTTAATCCTCCTGAATTTATTGTATCTATTGTTGCAGATGAAGATGAATATATGGTTGGAGTAACATGCAACAAACACAAAGAAATAGTATCCGGTAAAATTGGAATACTGCAAAATGAAGGAAAAATGCGTGAAGGTAAAATTCTCTTTTCACCCGTAAAAGCAGTTGGAACCGACTGTATTCATGGAGATTCATCCGATTTTGTTCAAATTGACATGAAATCTTCTAAAAATTGAAATAATTTTGATTTAAAGTATATGTGATGCTTTTCGAATTGTTATCTGATATAGTTGCAACTGATGATGTTTTATTCATCGTAAAAAGTAACGCCGCAACATGTGAGGTTAGAAGCGACTCTCTTAATATCAAACAAAAAGAAAAATGGATTACAATTGGTGATAATGACGATCCTGCACACATGCATATTGATTCTGAATTGATAAAATCTGCAAAATTTCTACAAGAAGAAAAACCTGAACGGATTAGTTTTAGCGTACAATTCTTTGATGGATATGGGGATCGTGTTTTGGCTGCATTTTTTACAAAAATGTATGATGGAACAAAAACAATAATCCCTTCACGAAAAAAACTCTATGAGGATTTAAACCAAAAATATTCTTCCATCATTAATTTTTAAAAAAAACCTTGTCTGAAAAAGACAAGGAGAAAAAATGTTATTCTAATTCTTTTTTCTTCTTTTCTTTTTCAGATTGTAACTTAGCTAATTCTAATTCTTCATTAGTATGTTTGAATTTTTTCAATCTGATTTTATACTGCGATTTCAATATAAAAACCGCACATTGTTTTAATTGATCACTCAAGCGTAAAATTCAATATCCTACTGAATAGATCGGCTTTTTTCCATTCATTCCTAGATTCAGATTTTTAACAGTAATCTCTGCCATCTTGGCTCGGGTCTCCTTTGTTGAACTGCCAATGTGTGGTGCAAGAACAACATTTTCCAATCTTGTCAAAGGATTTTTCACTCCGATTGGTTCTTGCTCAAATACATCTAGTCCTGCACCTGAAATAATTTTTTTCTTTAGTGCCTTTACAAGTTCTTTTTCATTTACAATTTTTCCTCGTGCAGTATTAATTAGAAATGCCGATTTTTTCATTTTATTAAATACCTTCATGTCAAATAACTGGTCTGTCTCTTTAGTGTGTGGAACATGTATTGATATGATGTCGCTTTGTGTGATTATCTTTTCAAATGAGGCAAATTTTACGCCTAATGCATTTTCTTTCGATTTTGAGAGTGGTTTTCTGTTGTGATATATGATGTTCATCTCAAAGGCTTTTGCTCTTTTTGCAAGTGTTTTACCAATTCTTCCCAAACCCAAAATACCAAGAGTTTTTCCCTGAAGATCAACCCCAACATAATCATGTGCGCCATAGATCACTTTCCATTTACCATTTCTAATAATTCTGTCACCCTCAGACACTCGTCTTAGAAGATCAAGCAACAATGAGAATGCTAAATCTGCAGTTGCATCAGTTAGTACTTCAGGAGTATATCCTACGCGAATTTTTCTTTCTTTGGCATAATTGACATCAATGTGATCAAATCCTACGCTATAAGTGCTGATTACTTTTAGATTCTTTGCTAACTCTATGGTTTCTTTATTTATTTTGTCATATGGAAAACAAATGATTCCATCTACATCTTTAATTTTTGATCTAAGTTTTGTTTGAGAAATAGGAATTTTCCCCGAATGAACTTCAATCTGATACTTTTTTTTCAATTCATTTAATGCAAAATCATGTAAGGTTCTTGTAAGAAAGACTTTTTTCATCAGTCTTGAGATTCAACTCAAACCATTTATACGATTTCTTTCTAAATCTCGTATGTCTTCTAAATCTGAAGAAGAGGAAGAATTTGCCATTTGTGTAGAATGTGGTAATTCTATTGATAAGTGTGGATGTGTTTGTCCTTTTTGTGGTGAACGAGATAAATGCGAATGCGCATTATTTGATGCAGCTACTGGAGGTTAATCATATTGACAATACAGAATATTATACTTAAAAATAGAGGCAATTTACTGTGAGCACATCAGATTTTACTTGGTTAATTGGTGGTCCACAGGGAAGTGGTGTAGAATCAGGTGCAAATATTTTCTCAAAGGTTTGTGCAGAGATGGGGTATCATGTATTTGGAAAACGTGAATTTTATTCTAATATTAAAGGTGAACATAGCTACTTTACAGTAAGGATCTGTGATGAGAAAATCAACTCAAATGTTAATGATGTATCTCTAATGGTATCTTTCGATGCTGAAACAATTTTTCGTCACTATGATGAAGTAATTTCTGGTGGTGGAATAATTTATGATTCTGATTTGTTTGAAACAAAAACAAGTGATGTTCACACTCTTGATGCTCCATTCAAAGAAAGATTGCATAAAGAATTAGAGTTACAAAATAAACCCTTTACAATTGCCGGAGTTTTAGAGATTGCAAAAGAAAAAGGTGTTTTACTATATCCAGTTTCTTTCAAGTCTATTCTTGCAACTCTTGCTGAAGAAACTGGTAATCCTCGTCTTAAAGGATTAGTTAGAATGTTTAATGTAATTGGTGTCGCATTATCATTGGGATTAGTAAAGATGCCTCCTGATTCACTGAAAAAAACAATCGGGGATATTTTTGCAAAGAAAGAAGAGATTGCAAAAATTAATCAAGAAACTGCGATTTATTCATATAATTATGCAGCAGCAAAGTTTGAATCTTTCAATTATGAGTTGAGTGGTACTGAAAAAGAACCTCACACAATTCTAGTCCAAGGATTCCAAGGAACTGCATTGGGAAAGATGGTGTGTGGTTGTAGAATGCAGCCTTACTATCCAATCACTCCTGCATCAGATGAATCAGTATTTCTTGAATCAAATGAAATAGTAGAAGTTATTGGCGGTAGACCTGGTTCTACTGCCGTAATTCAATGCGAAGATGAAATTTGTTCTATAGGAATGACCATTGGTTCGGCATTGACTGGAACGCGTGCTTCAACATGTACATCTGGTCCCGGATTTTCATTGATGACTGAGATGCTGGGGTGGGCAGGAATGAATGAGGTCCCAATAGTAATTACAAATTATCAGAGAAGTGGACCATCAACTGGACTTCCAACAAGGCATGGCCAAGATGATTTGTTATTTTCTATATATGCAGGACATGGAGATTTTCCAAAAATAGTTTATGCATCTGGCGATATCGAAGAGAGTTTCTATGACACTGGAAACTGTTTTAATTATGCTGATATTTTTCAAGTTCCGGTAATTCACATGATGGATAAATTCCATGCGAGTTCTGTGATTACCTGTAAGAGATTTGATCCTTCTAAAGTCACAATAAACCGTGGTAAACTCTTAGAAAAAGTAGAGGATGGGTATAGACGATTTGAATTTACAGAAGATGGGATATCACCACGTTCTAGATTGGGAATAGATAATGGGATATTTTGGAATACTGGTGATGAATCTGATGAATGGGGTCATATCACTGAAGACCCAATTTTACGTGTAAAAATGATGGATAAGAGAATGTTCAAACTAGATCTGATTCTCAAAGATATCCCGCAATCACAACAGGCAGTATCATTTGGTGTTGAAGATTACACAATAATTTCTTGGGGTTCTGCAAAGGGTCCAATTTTGGATGCAATTGACATGCTAAAAAAAGAGGGAATCTCAATTGGATATGTCCAGTTAAAACTACTGCATCCATTTCCAGCTGATTATGTAACTTCGTTGCTCAAAGATGCCAAGACAATTATCGATATTGAAGCAAATCACTCAGGCCAACTAGGAAAACTATTCAAGCAAAATGTGAGTCGTGATATTGATTACTTTATCTTAAAATACACTGGAAGAGCCATGACTTGTACTGAAGTTTATGATTCACTTAAGAAAATTGTTGAAAATAAAGCTGACAAACGGGAGGTTTTAATGCATGGCGCTTAAACTTGCAGACTATAAAACAGATGTACACAATGATTGGTGTCCTGGATGTGGCGATTTTGGAATTGTAAATGCAATTCAGATGGCTTTAGCTGAGATGGGCATTCAAAGAGATAAAGCAACAATGTTTTCTGGAATTGGCTGCTCCGGAAAGACATCTCACTACATCAATACTTATGGAATTCATACCTTGCATGGACGTGTTTTGACATTTGCACAAGGTGCAAAGATTGCAAATCCTGAGATGACTGTTGTTGCCGTTGGTGGTGATGGTGATGGGTTGGGAATTGGCGCAGGGCATTTTGTTGCAGCAGGAAGAAGAAATGTGGACATGACTTACATAATTTTTGATAACGGTGTTTATGGTTTAACCAAAGGTCAAGCATCCCCTACACTCAAACTAGGAGAGAAGACAAAATCATTGCCTTCCCCAAATACAAATTTCAACGTTAATCCAATCGGATTGGCTGTTGCAAGTGGATTCACTTTTGTTGCTAGAGGATATTCATATGATGTTAGACATCTCAAAGACTTGATTATTCAGGCAGTAAAACACAAAGGATTGTCTTTTTTGGATGTATTGCAGCCATGTCCAACTTACAATGATATCAATACTCGAGATTGGTATGCGGGAGCTGATTTAGTTGATGAGGCACAAAAGAGGCATTCTAGAATTTACAAACTAGAAGAGCAAGGATATGATCCCGTAGTTCATTATGATTCAGTAGCAGAAGCAAATGAAAAATTATCCCAATCACTAATCAAATCTCTAGAATGGGACACCAAGATTCCAATTGGTGTTTTTTACAAAAATGAGACTATCTCTCCTTACACTCAAAGATTGCAAGACAAGATTCCAAACTATCTTGAAAATCCCCCTGCTAAACAAACCATATCTGAAAATGGCCAACCTATGACGGATATCTCTACAATATTGGATTCACTGGAAGTATAATTTCTGCTACAAACCTAACAAGTTATAGGCAAGTTTCATTGTAGTGTATTCTGTCTTTGAATATCTACGAAGCTAACAAAATATTTCGAAAATCGATCATCAAGGGTTTTTTTGAGCCCCAATTGGTTAATCTAGATTTTAAAAAATCTGCGATAAAACATCCTACAATTAATGATGACGGTCTTATGCAGTCTGATTTACTCCATGTCTTCTTTGATGTAGATACAGGTTGTGATTATCCCGATGGTGATGAGTGGTTTATTGTAGAGCTTCTATTTCCTCATGATGTAAAAATCCCTGATAATTTAAAAGGAGTTGATTACTTTACAACTATCTCGGTTGATGAAGGCAAAACATTTTGGCATCATCGTGAATTAATTCGTTTCAAGTATGGCAAATCCAAAAAGCTAGATGATGCTTTAGAATTTTTAGAATCAAAATACAAAGAACTTCATGAATTATTAGAACCCTTGCAAAAAGATCTCAAGTAATCTCTTTCCAAGAATTTCCGGTAAAAGAATATTTTTTACTCTTCGATGATGCAGAATTTAGTCGCCATCTAATTGAGTCTGAATCAAACTTGTAATTTATCTCTGATATCTCTGATGGGAGTTTTTGAGGATCAAGATGATGTGGTAATAATTCTAAAACAAAATCAATCTTTTCAATTGCATTATCAAACCATTGTTTGTCTTCTACATCGACACTAAAAACAATTTTAGGATTTCCAGAAAAATTAATTTTGACTTTTAGTGCGTTGTTGGTTCCTCTTCTTCTTTTCATCTCTTTGAAAACCGCTTTTACTTTTTCCCAGCGTTTAAAATCAAACCACTGGAAGAATTCCTCATTAAATGCAAGTGGAATTTCTACGTCCAAGGAACTGACAAAATCACTGTCGTCTTGCTCAATCTCGTCTTGGATAACCGTAAAATGCGAGTTTAGAAAACCATATAGCACTTCAATCTCCCATGGTGAAATCCCATAGTATCGAAGTGTTGTTTTTAATCCCTCAGTCATCATTATGAAATCTCAAAAATCGTAATTAAAGCTTCGAACCACGTAAATTGGTCGAAATTGACCTTAAAATTAAAATTACATGGAAAAGCTACACTTTTCATGAAGAAAGAATTTGTAGTAAAAAGTATTGATTCAGCACCAGATGGAGCACCATATGTTGTAGTATCACTATCATCCATTAAAGATCTTAAAGAATCAGCCCAAAATCAACAATCACCTTTTGGCGCACCAAAAGTTATGGGATTCACAAACATGAACGATATGATGAAGGATCTAAATAAAATGATGTCTGGAATGGGTGGTGGAATGGGCATGCAAGGTGTTACTCAGCTAAAACTTGAGATGCATGAATACAAAGACATGGGTCTATCAGTTGGAGATAAGGTGTTTTTGGAATTAAGTAAAGAAGAATCTTTAGGCGTTTAGATTTACAAGATAGTGTTGAAATATTTCCAACCGTAAAATGCTGCGATTGTTCCAATTACAAATAACATTGGTTTCCATGCAAATACTGGAATGCTTGGAGTTGCAAGTTTTACTTTATAGTTATCAACAATTACATGAACATTTTTCTTAATTTTATCATGCCATAAACTGTAATCTATATAATATTTTTTTAGAATCTCTTCTACTTCGTAAACTACTGGCGTTCTCTGTGAGAACAAGTGCTGAAGATAATCTCTAGATACTTCAACTTCGGCATGAATTCCAATCAATCCTTTTTTTAGATCAACCATTCTAATGTGCATCTCCCATGGTTTCTTTAGTTTTAAATTCAAACCGTTCCCAATTTGTCCTGGTTGTTTATGCTCAAATTTTACTTTGGTAAACCCTTCTGCAGTAAAAATTTTCATTAGTTCTTCAAAACTTTTCTTTACGACAACATGAAGTTGTTCTACTCCCTGTTTGTTATCGACATGAATTTTGTGTTTTAGTCCATCCAAAAATGAAACTGTCTTTGGGTATGTGGTGAGATACTCCATTAATTTTTTCACTAAAATACCTCTATTTAAAGCAGAACCAAAAAATACCTAATATTATGGATGATTTGATAATCCTCTGACATAGACGCACTGATCTGGAGATATTGCCGTTTCTGAAGGATTTATCTTTCTATCAGTTAGTTTAGCTTCTGAGTTTCTAACAATTGCAAATGGTTTTGATTCTCCACCTTCACCCATTTTGTAATTTGCAATAGTTGCAATGTTGTCAACTACTGCTTGAAATGTGACCTTTAATGGATTGCCATCAAGATCTTTTTTTGCTCTCATGTCTAAAACTGGCTCTATTCCTGCACATGCTACTGCAACTCCCGACGTTCCAATTCTTGCAGGCATTAGTCTGCTATCTGCAAGAATTATTCCTACATGAACTGACATCTTTAAGAAAATTTTTCTTCGAATTTGCTCTGAAATTAGATATGGGTTTTGAGGATACAGAATTGCATTGCCTTTTTTTGCATTAGATTTATCGATGCCAGCATTTGGTGCCATTATGTTGTCTGATGATGTAATTACAAATCCTCCAATTCCCCCGAAAATTTTGTCTGATTCTCTAATGATGATTTCTGCAATCTCTGGCTTTAATTGATATTTTTTTGAAATCTTCAAACCTTCTTGAGATGCTTTGATTTTTGAAAGATCAACTATTCTTCCTTGTGAGTTTGAAATGTATTTTGTTGAAATGACTAAAACATCGCCTTCTTGCAATTCTGCATTGTTTTTTTCCAAAGTTTCAAGTAACGCATCGAAAACATCAAATCTCTCTTCCTTTCTTTCCGATAATAATGGTAAAACGGTTAACTGCATAATTTCTCAATAGGGTATTTCTTTTTTATTGTTATGACTCCTTTCTTTGATGTCTTGATGAATATTGGTTAAAAAGAATTAGTTATTTACAGACAAACAATATTGTATTGTGTGAAAAATAATTCCAATACTGGCATTTCTCCTTCTGAGTGGCTATCAATTAACCGATTTCTGTATGAAGTTAAACAGATTGATACTTTGTGCGTATCTGTGTATTATCCGTATGGCAAGGGACAAGAAACTATGTCTTTGCTAGAAGAAACAAAGCGAAATGAATTCTTTGAAAAAATTGAATCAAAAATTGAACAAAAAATTGCAGATCTCAAAGACAACCCAATTTCTGTAGGCAAGTTTGCAAAAACACTGTGTATTTTTGGATGGATAAAAAACAACAAAGTAAACATCAAAGTGATTGGGACATCAAAAAAACTCCCATATGTATACATGGCAAGCAAAAAACCATTCATCAAACCATTCAAAGATATTTTGAAAACCAATTATGATGTTTTGTTAGTAACACTAGATCAAAAATCTGCACGAATACAAAAATTCCATGGAAGTAAAATTGTATTGGAATCAAAACTTCGAATTGACTTACAAGGAAGACATAGAAAAGGGGGACAGAGTCAGGGAAGGTTCCTAAGGGCAAGGCAAACAAAAATTCATGTTTTCTTTAAGAAAATTGCAAAGAGACTATGTGAGGTGGATTTGAATTCAGATTTGATTCTGTTGGGTGGGAACGGTCAAGCAAAAACCGAATTCTATGATGAACTTGATTCAGAGTTGGCAAAAAAATGTGTGTTTGTAGAAAATTTGTCTTTTTCAACATCAATCAATGACATTGAAAAGAAAATAATTCATCATCTTTATCAGCATCGAAGAAAATACGTAGCAGAAATTATTAAAAAATATGAAAGTCTAGTCAAAAAAGGACTCACAGCAAAAAGAAATGATGTTATCTTCAAAGCTTTGGAAACTGGAGCAGTTGATACTCTAATTGTCTCTGCAAATTATTACAGTGATTCCCAATTTAAAAAAATAATGAAAATGTTGGAGCTTGCAAAAAACACCTCATGCAAAATAGAGTTTGCATCTTCTCCAAAAATTATCCAAAAACTAGAACTTGATAATTCAGTTATAGCCATTCTTAGATACAAAATAAAGTAATTTCAAAAATACGGCTAAACCCCCTACGTTATGATTTGATAGTGATCCTTTTAGATCATTAAATTAAAAAACTTCCATGGCTGACTGTGTGCAAACTTGGAGAAGACAATTACGAATACAAGAATTGGCAAATATTGCAAGAGACAAACTGGAATCCGGTACCGAAATCACTCAAGTCTATGAAATTTTAGATGAAATAATGGTATCAAAATGGAGATCAATACCTACGACTAGAAAACAATATCTGAATTCTGTAAAGAAAGTTTTAGAAAATCAGAATATGTAATTTTTCTAAACCGATTACTGTGATATTTAGAAAATTATCTTGGTTTTCAAAATCTAGTTATTTCTTTTAAGGCGATGCGGAATAACTATTCTTACAAACTCTGTAAAGCTTTTAATCTGTAGAGCAAGCTTTTTGGATTATGAATATTGCTGAGAAGATTCTTGCACGTGCTTCTGGAAAATCATCAGTTGCCCCTGATGATGTGGTTTTTGCCAATGTTGACAAGGTAATGGTACATGATGTGTCTGGACCAGGCGTAATCAAGGTATTTGATAAACTAAAGAAGCAAGGAATCTCGGTTGACAAATTATGGGATCCTACCAAGGTTTGGGTTGCCGAAGATCATTTTGTGCCATCTGCTGAAAAAGTATCAGCTGAAAATATTGCGAAACTATCAAATTTTACTAAACAGTATGGAATTGAAAAACACTTCAAGTATGGAATGGGGCAATATGGAATTTGTCATACTATTTCTCATGAAGAGGCAATGGTGATGCCTGGAGATGTGTATGTGGGAGGAGATTCTCATACAAATACTACTGGCGCATTAGGTGCATTTGCATGTGGACTGGGACACACTGATGTTGCATATGTTTTGTTAAACGGAAAGATTTGGTTCAAGGTTCCAGAAACTATGTATTTTAAGCTAAATGGAAAATTGCCAGATCATATTATGGCCAAAGATTTGATTCTAAAAATTATCGGGGATATTGGAACTGATGGTGGTGCATACCGAACAATGCAGTTTGGTGGAAGCGGAATCGATGCAATGTCTGTTGAGAGCAGATTGACAATGTGTAATATGACTACAGAGGCTGGTGCAAAAAATGGAATTGTGGAGCCAGACCAAAAAGTAGTTGATTATCTTTCAAGCCGAGGCGCTACGAATTTTAATTTAATTAAAGGAGATGATGATGCAGAGTATTCCAAAATTTTTGAGTATGAAGCATCAGAGATGGAGCCAACTATTGCAAAACCATTTTCTCCTGAAAATGTTTCAATTGTACGGGAATCTCCAAATGTTGAATTGGACAAATCATACATTGGCTCTTGTACTGGAGCAAAATATGAAGACTTGGAAGCAGCTGCAAGAATTCTCAAAGGAAGAACAGTGAAGATTAGAACTGAAATTTTACCTGCAGCAATTTCAATTTACAAACGTGCAATGGAGAATGGATTATTGAAAATATTTCTTGATGCTGGAGCGACAGTAGGTCCACCTACATGTGGTGCTTGCTGCGGTGCACATATGGGAGTATTGGCAAAAGATGAAATCTGCATAAGTACTACAAACAGAAATTTTCCTGGCAGAATGGGGCATGTTGAATCTCAGACGTATCTTGCTTCTCCACTGGTCGCAGCTGCTTCTGCAGTTACTGGCAAAATTACTGATCCGAGGGATTTAGAATGAAAGGAAATATCATAAAATATGCTCAAGATAACATCGACACTGATGTAATTATCCCAGGTCAGTATCTCAAGGTACATGATTATGCAGAACTTGCAACTCATGCAATGGAGGGACTCGATCCTGACTTTCATTCAAAAGTAAAAGAAGGCGATTTTATTTTATCTGGAAAGAATTTTGGATGTGGCTCAAGTAGAGAACATGCGCCAATTGCATTGTCTCATTCAGGAATAAAGGCAGTACTTGCATTATCTTTTGCAAGAATTTTTTACAGAAATGCAGTAGATGGTGCATTTTTGTTGCCAATTGAAATTGAACAAGATGCATATGATGGAATTGCAGAAGGCGACGAAGTTGAAATTAATCTATCTGCAAATGAAATTAAAAATATTACAAAAAACCAGACCTACACAATGAAACCATTCTCAGAAATTATAGGGAAAATTATTGCTGCAGGTGGTCTCTTCAAGTACAAGCCTGACCAGGATTAAAATGGGTAAAACTCTTTTTGAAAAAATCTGGGAATCTCATGTTATAGTTGAAAAACCAAACAGTCCTTCTCTAATTTACATTGACAGACACTTAGTACATGAAGTAACATCTCCTCAGGCTTTTGATGGATTAAGAATGAATAACAGAAAGGTTCGCCGACCTGATCTTACTATAGCTACCATGGATCATAATGTTCCAACAAATGATAGATCTCTGCCAATATTGGATCAAACATCTGCTGTTCAAATTCAAACACTAGAAAAAAATTGCAAAGATTTTGGAATTACCCTATTTGATATTAACAGCCCAAATCAGGGAATAGTACATGTGATTGGACCTCAGTTGGGGATTACTTTACCTGGCTCTACAATTGTCTGCGGCGACAGTCATACCTCAACTCATGGAGCATTTGGTGCATTGGCATTGGGAATTGGAACTAGTGATGTGGAACACGTATTGGCATCACAAACTATGTGGCTAGAAAAACCAAAACCTTTTGAAATCCGAGTGGAGGGAAAAAGAAAGAACCCTCATGCAGTAACTGCCAAAGACATCGTGCTTTCTATTATCAAAAATATTGGAACTGGAGGTGGAACAGGCACAGTAATTGAGTACAGGGGAGAGGGAATAGAGGATCTATCAATGGAGCAGAGGATGACGATATGCAATATGTCCATCGAGGCAGGCGCAAGAGCAGGTTTGATTGCGCCTGATGAGAAAACCTTTGATTACCTAAGGGGCCGAAAGTACACTCCGAGAAATTACGAGTCTCTAGTTGACACATGGAAAGTATATCTGAAGACTGATGCTGATGCAAAATTTGAAAAACAATTCACTTTACACATTGATGATATTGCACCTCAAGTTAGTTGGGGAACAAATCCTGGAATGACTTGTGATGTAACTGAATCAATTCCATCTCCAGATGATTATTCAAAAGGTGATCCCAATCAAAAGAAGGGTGCACAAAAAGCACTTGATTACATGGATCTTAAACCCGGAACTCCGATTGAAGAAATAAAAATCGACCGAGTGTTCATTGGCTCATGCACCAATGCACGATTAGAAGATCTTATTGAAGCATCAAGAGTTGTAAGGGGGCAAAAAATTTCCCCAAACGTTAGAGCAATGGTGGTTCCAGGTTCTCAAATGGTAAAAAAACAAGCAGAGGAAATGGGTCTTGATAAAATCTTCATTGATGCCAACTTTGAATGGAGAGAAGCCGGATGCAGTATGTGTCTTGGAATGAATCCTGATATTCTATCCCCTGGTGAGAGATGCGCAAGTACCTCAAACAGAAATTTTGAAGGAAGACAGGGAACTGGTGGAAGAACTCACTTAGTAAGTCCAGTAATGGCTGCTGCTGCTGCAATACACGGGCATTTCGTTGACGTTAGGAAATTGGATTTGAATTAGAATGGAACCGTTTCAAAATATATCCGGCATTGTCACACCACTTGATAAAGTAAATGTTGATACTGATCAAATTGTTCCAAAGCAATTCCTTAAACTTGTTCAAAAGTCTGGATTTGGAAAGTTCTTGTTTTTTAATTGGAGATATGACGAAAATGGAAACAAAAAATCTGATTTTGTCTTAAATGAGTCAAAGTATGACGGATCTAAAATCTTAGTTACCGGTGATAATTTTGGATGCGGTTCTAGTCGTGAACATGCCGTTTGGGCTCTAAAAGACTATGGTTTTTCAGTAATAATCGCACCATCTTTTGCTGATATCTTCTTTAGCAACTGCTTCAAAAATGGAATCCTGCCAATTTCCCTTGATGAAAAAACAGTTGATTCACTTCAAAACGAAAAAGATCCCATCAGCGTAGACTTGAAAAACCAAACCATCAAAACTTCCTCTCAAGAAATTCATTTTGATATTGACTCTCATTTGAAAAAGATTCTCTTAGAGGGATTAGATGATATTGCACAGACTTTTCAATACGAAGATAAAATTACAGAGTTTGAAAAGAACTCTAAAATCCCATCTGTTTTATAATCTTCTTTACTGTTTTCCCATTTCGCTCTAAAACCATTGGAGATTCTGCATCAATCCATTCTACATCTCCAATGTCATACGCACTAATTTTTCCTTCCTTTGATAGTTGCTGCAAAATATCATATGACAAATTGATCTCCTTTTGTTTTGCTTTGGCCTTTATTCTTTTGATGACATCAATCCCTAACATGTAGATTCCCAAACATTCGGAGTGCTGCAATTTCATAACTGGTTTTTCTTTGAATTCTTGAATTATTCCATCTTTGACTACTGCGAATCCAGTTTCTTCTTTTCTTTTTGATCTTGTTGCAATACATGCAGTACTTTTTTTATCTACAAACTGCTCTTTCATCTTTTTTAGGTCTATTGCGCACAAGTTATCTACAAACCATAATACAAATTCTGATTCGCCTTTGAGTCTGTTCTCGATGTGAAGCAGATCCCCTCCAGTACCACTTTGAGAATCTTGAACAAAGGTGACGCCCTCTTGATTTTCATAGTAATTTTTGATTTGTCCGCCTAATCCTGTGAAATCAGAAATTATGATTATCTCTTTTATGAAACTAAATGATTTTAGATATTTTACGACATAGTCAATTAGTGGCTTTCCATTAATTGGTGACATTGCCTTTGGAAAATATTCTGTGTATGGTTTGCCTCTAGTACCTTTGCCGCCAGCTAAAATTATGGCCTTCACAGTCTAACGGTATGATTTCTGCTTTCTTCTTCTAGCACCAGGTCCGCCAAATTTCTTTGGTTCTTTCTGCCTGGCATCTCCGCTGACTAGGTACTTATCAAAATCCGTGATTCGTTTTCGAAGATCTTCTCTAGTGGATTTTGGAAAAGGATGATCTTTTGGATCTTTTTTAGATTTTGTCCATCCAATGAGTGCTCTAGTAATTCCAGTTGCTGCTGCACTGGCTTGCCCCATAAAACCTCCACCTCTAACTCTTACAGAAATATCAATTTTGTCTCTCAAGTCACCTGTGATTTCTAGTGGTCCTAGAATTACTTCACGAGCAGTTTCTTGAGGAATCATTTCGACCGGAATGTTGTTAATTCTTACTTTACCTTGTCCCTTTGTAATGTAGACATGTGCACTAGCTCTTTTTCTGGTTGCAAAATAAATTTCTGTTTTTGGAGTTGTCATTCAGTCCACCCTATAATTCTGCATAATTCGCCTACGCTTGTATAGTTTGCAGCAGTTTTTTTAATTTTTGCTTTTTCAAATTGAATTTTCTCTAGTGATTTGATTTCTTTTGGAGACCCAATGTATGTTCTTAGTCTTTGGTATGACTCTTTTCCAGATGGTTTTCTATCAAATGGTAACATTTGTCGAATCATTTTTGCAATTAGCGTATCTGGTCTTCTATAATGCACTGGTCCGTGTTTTGGATTAATGACACTGTTAATTTCTAAAAATTCTCTATATTCTTTGATTTGGTTTACTCTAGTTCCACTCATCATGATTTTTTCACAATTTACAATTGAAACTCTATTTCCTTTGATTAGTAATTTTGCAACATATGATGATAATCTTCCAGCGATGTGATTTGTTCCATCTACTACTATTGGCCTATCAGTTCTTATGACTTGCTCAGCCAAGTAATACGACTCCTTTTCCTGTTGGATTTTGTTCAATCAAATCTGAATAACTAATTATCTTTCCACCTTTCTCTACGATTTTGCTTGCAGCAGTATTTGAAATTGAAAATGAGAATAATGTAATTTTATGAGGAACGATGCCTGTCCCTAGAACCTTACCTGGAAATACTACGATATCATTTTCTTTTGTTAGTTGTCCAATTCTATTCAAGTTGAGATCTCTTCTTGCAATAGATGGTTTTAGTGCATACTCTGCTAATTTTGCCCAAATTGGAGCGTCATTTTTAGTTGATGCCTTTTTCAGATCCTTTGCCATCTGGATAACTACTTGATTAGTCATGTGAATAATGCGCCTTGAAACCCAAATATAATGTCTATGCTTTATTTACTCTTCAATTTGACCAATAGTTTCTTTGAATTGGCCTAGTTTGTTGCTTACTTCTTCCACACCTGCAAGAACAATCTGTTCTGGATCTAATGCACCAGTTGATTCTACGGTAAGCACTTTCTCGTTTTCTTTATCCGTATCAATTAATGTTGAAATGTTTGCAGAATTCCATTTTGCGTGTTCTGTTCCGCGTCCAAGTCTTGCATAGCATTCTATTTTGATTCTCTGACCTGGTGCTAGTTGAACAATTGGGATTTTATCTGAAACTGCCTTTACTGTTTCATCCTCAGAAGACAATTCGTTTGAAAGAATGGTTCTTGTAACATCCGAATCTCCAGAATCTAACACTAACATCACCCTGCAGTTTGAACACCCTGTCTCACTTTTACAATCACATTTTGATGGCTCATTAAATCTATTCAAGTCTGTTTTTAATGGAATTAGTCCAAGTCTGTGTGCTAGCCCTTCGTCAGGCAATACTGAGGAATTCTCAATAATGTCTACTGTATCAATTGCAAAGACTGGAACGCCGTTAAGACACACGCGTCTTAATGCATTTGCATATTGTAATGGTATGCCTTTTAGCTTTATAGCTATTTTGTGATTATCTTTGCTAATTACCTCTAAGGATGACAAATCTTGAACAAAATCTTCAAAGTCCACATAAAAATCTAGCTAGTTTTATGTATAGATAAATACCAAATTGTCATAGATGCTTTAGACATGGCAGATTACACATTGGTCCGATATTCTTACGAGGGAGAAAAATTTGAAATTATGGTAAAGCCTGATCCTGCCTTAGATTACAGATTAGGTAAGAAAAAGGATATTTCGTCAATTTTAGTTTCTGATGAAATTTATACTGATGCTAGTAAGGGAACAAGGCCCACGGCTGAAAAACTACTTCATGCTTTCAAAACTGAAGACCCAGCAGAAATTGCAGAGATAATTCTCAAGAAAGGTGACCTTAATCTCACAACTGAACAAAGACGAACAATGATTGAAGAGAAAAGAAAACAGATTGTAACATTTATTGCAAAAACATACGTGGATCCCAAAACTCACTTGCCCCATCCTCCACTAAGAATTGAGCAAGCAATGAAAGATGGACGAGTATCAATAGATCCTCACAAAACTATAGATGAGCAAGTAAAAGACATTGTTGAAAAATTGCGTTCAATAATTGCTCTAAAATCTGAGAATCTCAAATTAGAAATAACAATACCTGCACAATTTGCATCTCAATCATATGCCGTTCTAAAATCTGTAGGTTCTCTAAACAAAGAAGAATGGCAAAATAATGGATCTTTAAAAGCAATACTTGAAATACCCGCTGCAGCAAGGCCAAATGTGATAGACAGATTAGGCTCTATAACCAAGGGTTCTGCTACAGTTGAGGTAATGAAATAATGGATAATAAAAGAAAATACGTTATTCCAGGTGATGTAGTGACCACAGGGCCTTTCAGACCTGAACAAAATGTAGAACTTCAAGGAAATAAGATAATTTCAACTACTATTGGAATTTCTGAAATTTATGACGACTCCGTTAAGGTAATTCCGCTTACTGGAAAATACATTCCAAAAATCAATGATCTCGTTATTGGTAAAGTGATATCTCATACATCACTGTCGTGGGAATTGGACATTAATTCGTGCTATGTTGGATTTTTACCAGCACAAGATGTCTTCGGACGAGACTTTTCTGCACATGCAGATGAACTTGCATCAAAGCTAAAGTCAGGTGATCTGGTTGCTGCACGAATTGCCAATTTTGATAGAACACGTGATCCACTAGTTACAATTTCTGATAGGGATTTAGGCAAAATTGACACCGGAATACTACTACAAATATCACCAAGTAAAGTCCCACGCCTAATTGGAAAGAGAGGTACTATGATCCAAATGATAGAGATGGCAACTGATGCTGCAATTACTATTGGTCAAAACGGCTGGGTAGTAGTTTCATGCGAGTCGCCCGAGGGATTATTAAAGGCTAAAAAGGCAATCGAAATGGTTAATGAAAAAGCACACGTTGCTAATTTGACTGATCAAGTGAAAGAAATGTTAGACTCAAAAGGTGAATCATAATGGGCGGACGAGACGCAACAATGGTCCTATTGGACGAGAATGGTATTAGATGTGATGGCCGTAAAGTAGACGAACCAAGACGAATAATGATTAAAGCTGGCGGACTCAAAAACGCAGATGGTTCAGCATACATTGAATTTGGCGATAACAAAATCTTAGTTGGTGTTTTTGGTCCGAGAGACGTTCATCCAAAACACATGTCAAACACTGATACAGGAATTTTACGAGTTAGGTATCATATGGAGCCATTCTCAGTTGGAGAAAGAAAAAATCCCGCTCCCTCAAGAAGAGAGATTGAAATTTCCAAAGTAATCAAAGAAGCTTTAGAGCCTGCAGTGATGTTGGATAAATTTCCAAGAACTGCAGTTGATGTATTCATTGAAGTATTGCAAGCCGATGGTGGAACCAGATGTGCTGCACTTACAGCAGCTTCTGTCGCATTAGCAGATGCAGGTATTCCTATGAGAGATATGGTTGCAGCAATTGCAGCAGGTAAAGTTGCAGATACTGTAATCCTTGATGTAAACAATGAAGAAGACCAAGCAGGTCAGGCAGATATGCCAATTGGCTATATGCCAAATCTAGAAAAAATCACACTATTGCAATTAGATGGAGTTCTTACACCCGAAGAATACAAGAAATGTGTTCAAGTTGGTGTTGAAGGTTGTAAATTAGTTTATGATCTTCAAAAGAAAGCATTACAAGACAAATACTTTGGAAACGGAGCAGGTTAAAAATGACATCCACTTCTGTTCTTGATGATCTAAAGAAATCACAAATTCTTGAATTGCTTGAACAAGGAAAAAGAGTAGATGGACGCGCACTAGACGAACCAAGAGAAATCTTCATTGAAACTGGTGCAATCCCAAAAGCAAATGGCTCTGCAAGAGTTCGCCTTGGTGAAACTGAAGTAATTTGTGGCGTTAAAATCCAGCCTGATAGACCTTTCCCTGATATGGGTGACAAAGGAATTTTCATTTGTACTGCTGAGCTTTTACCCTTGTCTCATCCAACTGTCGAAACTGGTCCGCCTGGACCTGATGTAATTGAACTGGCAAGAGTTGTTGATAGAGGAATTAGAGAGAGTCATATGATTGATGTTTCTCAATTAGTAATTGAGAAAAACAAATCAGTAATTGGTGTCTTTGCAGATAATGTTGTTGTTGATTATGATGGTAATCTCTTTGATGCATGTTCTTATGCTGCAGCTGCGGCACTACTTTCATCAAAAACCCCAAAATGGAATTGGATTGATGATGCTCCAACGCTAGTTGAAGGTGAAGAAACTTCAGTGCCAATTGCAACTATTCCCGTCTCAGTAACTATGGGTAAGATTGGAAACTATATCATAGTTGATCCAAATGGGGATGAGTGGGCTAGCATGGATGCGAGAATTACAATTACTTCTGATTCTGATGGAAATATCTGTGCTTTACAAAAAGGAGGCTCTGATGGTTTCACACAAGACGAAATTAATCGATGTGGAGAAATTTCAGTACGAGTAGGCGCAAAAATAAGAGAAAAATTAAAACAAGCCCAAATGGCAGGTCAGTAAAATGGCAAAAACCAAGAAATCTCTGAAAGGATTGGGCGCTCGTTACGGAATTAAACTTAGAAAACAGTATACGAAAATTCATCTCCAATTAAAAGAAAAAAGAACATGTCCTGAGTGCGGTTCAAAAACGTTTGGTAGAGATGCTGTGGGAATTTGGTCTTGTAAAAAATGCAGCTATAAAGTAGCTGGAACTGCATATGACATTAAACTTTAGTGCAAAAATTACAGTTGATGCAAAAGACAAGACAAAGGCAATTTTTGATTCTGTAAATGTTGACAACGACTTTTATCCTGAAAATCCTGTTAAAACCAAGATAAAGTTTGATAAAAAAATTACAATCACTGCAGAATCTGACCAATTAACTCATCTCCGGGCAAATCTTAATTCAACACTTAGACTCATTCAGGCAAGCTACGATTCAATTGAATCGGTAAAGATATAATGAAATAAATTTTTTGAGTAATCATGTCTTCACCGCAAATGCCTCCATGGCTTCAAGAACAAATAATGAAACTACAACAATCTCAACAAAGCCTCCAGTCAGTGATGACTCAAAAACAACATCTTGAAATGGAAAAAGCAGAAACTGCAAAGGCATTAGATGAACTAAAAAAAGTTGCGGATGGCGATGCCGTTTTCAAGCAAGCAGGAACCGTTTTGATTAAAGCAAAAAAACAAGAACTCATTGATGAATTAGAAGAGAGAGCAGAGATGGCAAAAACACGTGTCACTGTTCTTGACAAACAAGAGATACGTCTAAAAGAATCACTCAAAGAACAAGAAACAAAAATTACTGAGATGATGAAGGGCGGTTCTACTAGTACGCCCCCAGCAGAAGATAACCCTAGAAAATAATCTTCAATTCAATTTCATATAAGATATTAACAATTCCTTTCAAGTGTTATTTGTGAAATTAGAAAATCTTCGAATCATTGTAGATGAGCGAGAGCGCAAAAGTGGAATTCCTGAACTCTTAAAATCCGTAGGGCTGAATCTTGAGATGAAGACACTACCTATTGGAGATTACATTGTAGGACCCGAAACAATCGTTGAGAGAAAAAGCATTCGTGATCTTATGGCCTCTGTCTTTGATGGAAGGCTCTTTGATCAATGCTCAAGATTAAAGGAACACTTTGAGAATCCGATTGTTCTCATGGAGGGAAATGTAGACGAGATTGAGGAAATAACAGAAAATCCTTTGATATTTTATGGCGCAATCTCAACTGTAGTTTTGGATTTTAAAATTCCAGTAATTCCAACTCCTAGTGCAGTTCACACTGCAAAATTACTAGTCTCAATGTGTTCCAGAAAAGAATCCTACAAGGGACCTTATCTTAAAAAAATAAAAAAATCATCTGATATTGAACGACAGCAACTCTCCGTTCTTTGCAGCCTACCTGGAATTGGTGACAAGTTTGCAGTTAGAATGCTAGAAAAGTTTGGAACACCATTAAAAGTATTAACTGCAACAACTGCAGATTTGGCAAAAGTTGAGGGTTTGGGGGAAGCTAGAGCAAAGAAAATAAAAAACATGTTAGACTCTAAAAGCAAGCATCTCAAAAAATCTGATCAAAAAACTTTGCATGATATAATTTAATAATTTAGAAAAATCATATCATTCATGTTAGTGTCCGTTGACTGGTTAAAAGAACATCTAACTGATCCTGATGTTGTTATTTTAGATTCGCGTCCAAAAACAATGTTTCTTTATGGCCATCTTCCAAATGCACAATCACTTTCAGTAGAACAAGTAATCCGTTTTGATCAGTTCGGCTCTAATCTTGTATTAGAGCAAGAAAAAATTGCTGAATTACTTGGCAACTTGGGAATTGATGAAACAAAAACTGTTGTCCTAGTCGGTGACTCTATGGATCCATCTGTTGCGAGAATTGCATGGACATTTTTGTATCTTGGACATGAAAAAACTTGTCTACTTGACGCAAATGTATCTGATTTGCAAAAATATGGATTCGAATTCACAAAAAAACTATTTGCCCCAAAACCTGCAAAATTTATTCCAAAAATAAATAATGCAATTAGAATAGAATCTGATTTTCTAAAAGAACATCTCGATGATTTTAAAATTTTAGATGCACGCAGTCCTCAAGAATTCATGGGAGGCCATCTTCCAAACTCAAAATTGATTCCATTTACTGAGGGGATTGGTTATGATGGAAGCTTATACCAAGAGAAAAAATTTCTTGATGAATTGTTTTTGCAAAATAATGTGTCCAAGGAAGAAGCAATTGTCTGCTATTGCATGCATGGTCATAGAGCATCAAATCTATTTTTACAATTAAAGATTGCAGGGTTTGAAAATGTAAGGCTCTATGATGGCTCTTTTGTAGAGTGGAATGGCAAAAAGTTACCCCTTGAGTAATTTTCTTTTTAATGGCGTTCCACACATTGGACATTCATTCCCAGATGTGTGATTAGTCCTACAACCTGGACAATAATGAACCCATTTGCCAACATCTGTGATTCCCTGAGTCATAATTGGTGATATTTTCAGTCCTAGGTTTCTTGCAACATTTGAAATTGCAAAATCGTCGCTAATTATTTCTCCATTCATCTCAATACATAATGCAATAATTGAGACATCTTGCTTTGATAGTTGTTGATAATCTCCTGTATCTCTTGCAGCCTTTACTGCAGCAACAGTTGACTCTTTGTCTGGTTCTCTAATTTTTAGTCTGTTAGTTTCAAGCAGTGTTCCAAGTGCATCTTGATTCTTCTTTATGTGCTTGATTTCTTCAAAAACCAAAGATGTTGTATAACAATCATCAGCTGATCCAAATGGGACCCCTGCATAAAATGCACTTGCATCTAAAATTCTAAAACCCAAGTTTGCTCATTTGCCTCAGTCCTCGTTTTTTTAATCTTATGAAGACTGCTGGTTTATTGTATTTTTTGATAATTATTGGCTCTTCATATCCTACTGTTTTGATTACTTGAGCATCCATTGCAATATTGCAATCATGCGAGCAAATAATTTCAATTTTCTCATCTGGAACTACAATGGATGCTAATCTGTATACTGGTGCAACAGGTGTGATAATTAACACATTCAAACTTTCATGTAATATTGGACCGCCCAATGAAAATGAATGACCAGTTGATCCGCTGGGAGTCGCGATGATTACTCCATCCATTTTTTGCTTTACTGTATCATTTTGAAATTTGATTTCAATCTCTGCCGTTTTAGTCAGGTTCACTCTGCTAATGTATATCTCATTTAATGCTGGAGGAAATTCCACTCCGCCGCAAGATGCAACAACTCTGATTCTTTTATCCAAAAAGAAATTGTCTTTTAAAATCTCATTTATTGCATTATCAATTTCTTCAATCGTAATTTCAGCTAAAATTCCTCTATTCCCTCCAACATTGATGGTTAAAATCGGAGTCTCGTTTTGGAGGTTTCTGAAGACTCTGAGTGTTGTTCCGTCTCCTCCTAAAGTTATTACTAGATCCAGCTTTATTTTTTTTAATTCTGATAAATCTTCTATTTTCTCTGCCCCTTCTACCTCAATTGGAGAAATCGTATAAACAGTAGATTTTTTTGCTAAAAATTTTTTTGCTACCTCCCTTGCAGCTTTTTCAGAATCTTTTGAACCTACTTTACTCACAACTGCAACTTTTTGAAGCTTCAAGCAGTTCTATTGAATTTCATTGTACTTAAAAATGATATTTTTAGTCTGTTTTGGAAAAAAACAAATAAGTGTGAAAACAATGGCAAAAACATCATGAGTTACGCACATCCTGAAGTTTTAGTTGATACTGAGTGGGTGTCTCAAAATCCTCCAAATGAAAATAGAAAACTAGTCGAAGTTGATTATGATCCAGTCAATGGCTATCAAAAAGGTCACATAAATGGCGCTACACTGATTTGGTGGAAACGTGACATTAATGATCCAGTTACTAGAGATATCATTGGTAAAAAACAATTTGAAGCCTTGATGGCAAAAAATGGAATCACTGCTGATACAGAAGTAATTCTTTATGGTGACTTTAACAATTGGTTTGCAGCATTTGTGTTCTGGGTTTTCAAAATTTACGGTCATGAGAATCTCAAAATTATGAATGGTGGACGAAAGAAATGGGAATTAGAAAATAAATCTTATACTACTGAAGAGCCACAATTGTCACCATCGACTTACATAGCACAACCACCTGATGAAGGACTCAGAGCATATCTATTTGATGTGAGCAGAGCACTGGACAAAGAAGATACTGTAATGGTTGATGTCCGATCACCTGCAGAATTTACTGGTCAAATCACTGCTCCTCCAGAGTATCCGATGGAACACGCACAGAGAGGTGGACACATTCCTGGTGCAAATAATATTCCATGGGCTACTGCAGTTAATGATGCTGATGGCACGTTCAAAGCAGTTGAAGAATTAAGACAAAACTATGAACCAAAAGGTGTGACTCCTGACAAGGATGTAATTTGTTATTGCAGAATTGGAGAAAGATCTTCTCACAGCTGGTTTGTTCTAAAATATCTACTTGGATATCCCAAGGTTCGAAACTATGATGGTTCTTGGACTGAATGGGGCAACATGATCGGAAATCCTGTGGAAAAATAAATTGCTTCTAGACCTTCCTGTACTTGAGAAAGGAAATTTCTACTTTATCAAAGACGGTGACTCCCAATTCATCTTGGAGGACAAAACAAAACGCGGTCTTACCATAAAGGAGACATCTGTTGATGAGAAATTAAATGTCACAGCTGACAAGGGAATGATTCATGATATGGATGGCATTGGACACTGGGTAGTAATTAGGTGGTATTTCTCAAAAGACTCTTACGATCTATCTCAAGTATTAGAACATGCGCAAGCCATGGAAAAAAAATACACGGAGCTTAGAGAGTTAACCTGTCCAGATGACGACGGATAACCTTTTTAAATAAATTAGAATCATCAAAAGCAGATGTCTTTACTTTTAAAAGATCGAGTTTATTCCATGGAGGCTCCCACTGCAAAGCGTGGCGTTTATCCTTTACATGGTTACAAACTTGGACTATACCGATTACCAATTAAACTAGAGGAACCTGCAGAACTCAAATCCGTTCATGATGGCCTCAAAAAGGCTTTTGAGATGGACATGTATGCAGATAGAATCTATGCAACCTATCGCTGGAAGGAACAAAATATGGATGATGTTGATGCCAAAGGGTACGAAGAGGTTGAGCTATCTGTTACAGTAGAAATTGTTACAGGCGAAGTTGTTGATATTATTTATCAAATATTCCCAATTGAAAAATTCGGTGATCCAAATTGGGTCAAAGATTACAGAAAGAAGGCAGATCATTTTGCAAAAATGGTCATTGATACTATTTTACGTAACACCATTTTGGCAGACAAGATGATATCATACTTGGCAAAAACTGAAAAGATCTCTGAAGTTGCAGCAATTCAAAAACTAGAAGAATTAACTCCATTGGCAAAAATTGTTCTTGGTGCAAAACCAAAACCTGTTGAAGCCAAAGAAGATGATGCTGAAGAAGATGATGAAAATATCGAAATCCCCGATGGCGCAAAACCTGGTCCAATTGATGTGGACTACAAATCAAAAATGAAACCATCTGCAGTATATGAGGCACCAGAGCACACAATCAAGACTTGGGGGAGAAAGGGAACCTCAAATGGAATCATGGGTGTTTGGGGAGAATTTGTTTCAGTAGATTATGATATTTGTATTGCAGACGGTGGCTGTATTGAAGCATGTCCAGTGGGTGTCTATGAATGGTTTGACACTCCGGGAAATCCTGCATCTGACAAGAAACCATTAATGTCAAAAGAACCTGATTGTATCTTTTGTCTTGCATGTGAAGGCGTATGTCCACCACAGGCAATCAAGATCTTTGAGCAAAAATAATCCATTATTGCAAGTATAAATAGCGATTAGTAATTTTGTGAGATTAGGGATATGGCAATCAACCCTTTCACCCAATTTGTTTTTGATCTGTTCATTTTATCGGCCATAATTATTACTGCATACACTTGCAATTTTTACTACCTTGCATTTCTTTCAAGAAAAAGAAAAGAGATTTTATCAACTACTGATTGGGGAACTCCCTCGATTACAATCCAACTTCCAATATACAATGAAAAGTATGTTGCAAAAAGATTGGTAGATGCAGTATGTAACTTGGATTATCCAAAAGATAAGATGAGGATTATGGTGTTGGATGATTCTGATGATGATACAGTTGAGTTGCTATCCGATGCCGTTGATGATTACAAAAATCAAGGCTTTCTAATAGAGCATATCAGACGAGGAACGAGAAGTGGATACAAGGCAGGTGCATTAAAACATGCAATGAAATCCACTGATACCGAACTTGTTGCAATTTTTGATGCGGACTTTATTCCGCCAACATGGTTTCTCAAACGAGCAATCCCGCATTTTACAAACTCCAAAATTGGTCTGGTTCAATGTCGCTGGGGCCATGTTAATGAAAACTATTCTGCAATCACTCAAGCACAAGCATTGAGTCTTGACTTTCATTTTCTAATTGAACAAAAAGCAAAAAGCAATTCTCATCTGTTTATGAATTTTAATGGCACTGCAGGAATTTGGAGGCGTGATTGTATTGAGGATGCAGGTGGTTGGCATACTGCAACACTGGTTGAAGATCTTGATCTAAGCTATAGAGCGCAAATGAAAGGATGGAAATGTTTGTTCTTGCCTGACATTGTAGTTAATGCCGAACTTCCAATACAGATGAATGCCGCAAAGAGACAACAATTCCGTTGGGCAAAAGGCTCTATTCAATGTGCAATAAAACTACTTACTGACATTGCACTAAAACGCAAAGTTGCAGTTGAAGCAAAAATTCAAGCATTCATCCAGCTTACACGTCATGTTGTTTATCCATTAATGCTGATACAGTTTTTGGCATTACCGATTTTACTTGCAGGTCAGGTCAATCTCTATGTGATCAGCTTTCTTCCTGCGATAACCATTGCAACATACCTTGCAATGGGACCAGGTGCATACATCATGATCATGCAAAGTATGTATCAAAAATCTTGGAAGTCTAAAGCCAAGATACTTCCCGCATTACTAATTTACAATGCTGGGATGTCTGTGAATAACACAGTTGCAGTATTTGATGCAGTTATTGGAAAGAAGAATGAATTCCTTAGAACTCCAAAATATGGTGTTCTAAAAACAAAAGATGATTGGAAAGATAATGCATACAATTTACCATTCTCCCAAGTTACACTGCTTGAGATCTTTTTTGGTGTATATGGCATAATGGGAATCTTCATTGCAGTATTTTCGAATAATCCCATCTTTGTTCCTATTATTGGGCTGCAGGCTACAGGATTTTTCTATATTGCTTACATGAGCTTGTCTCATACACGATTTAAAAGAAATAAATCAAGTAAATTACGACCAAAAACTAAGAAAGAAAAAATGGCAAATACTGTTTACAAACTTTCCATGATTGGAATTGTTGGAATTATTGTTTTTGGAGGATTCATGGCAATTTATGGTTATAATACTGATATTTACCCTCTGGATAGAATTCGAGGCCATCTTGATGGAATTGTGGGCTCCTCTGATCCTGTAATAATTAAAAATCACTTGGTAGCAATTCAAGAAGATTTGGAACTTGTAATGGCTAATGTTCCTGAAACAACTGATGCTAATGGTGAAGTCATTTCTAAAAACCCCGTTTGGATATTTGCAACAGAATCTACAAACTTGCTTAGAATACAAAACGATGTAGACACAATGGTTGAAAGTATTGAAAAAATCTCGACTGTTCCAAAAGACAGTTCTGCATATCATACAGGAATGATTGACCTCAATGGTAGAGCACTATCTCTGAAAACTAACATTATGGACGCAACTCCGTACATGTATGTCAGTGTTGCAAACATCATGTTTAGTACAATTTGGATTGCAGCAATATTGGGAATCTTTGCTGCACTAAAGAAAAAGAAACAGCAATTCAAAGAAATCGATGAAACAGGTGTCTAAGGAATATTTAGATCCTTTCTAATTTCATCTACTGCTCTAATTCCATAAATGTCTCTTACTTGTTGCACTCTGATTGTTTCTTTTAACATGTCTCTGCCTATTGAATTAGTTAAAATTGAATAGACATCGCTGAATCTAACTTCCCACTTGTCAGCACAATCTAAGATCTTACTTACTGCCCACTGTCTTACTTCTTGCGGCAATGGAATTTTCTCACCTGACTCAATTGAGATTCTATCAAATAAATTCACAATATCTGCAGTTTGCGCTGCCATCTTCTCAATGTCCTTTAATTCACCGTACTTTGATTCTGTATTCATTCTGACATTTGATTGGTATTCTGAGAGTTTTAGCAATGCCATCATCTCCTTTGATGAATCGCTTGTTGATTTGTTTGTGGCGCTTTTAATTGACTGTATTTCTTCAAATAGTTTATCTGATTTTTTATGAAATTCTACAGTTGATGCGTCTTGTCTTTTTAGAATATCTGACGCTGAGGATATTTTTTGCTCTATGCTGTTTGTTTTATCAAATACTGTCTGCTTGAAATTTGAAATATCTTCCTGAACTGATTTGAGTCCCTCTCCTACAAACGCTGTGGAATCTGCTCTTTTTGATAATCCTCCAACTTCTGTCTCGATCCTATCTATTTTACCTCCTAAATCCCTGATTGTCTGCAAGCTTAGATTCTCTGCTGATTTGGCGTTTGATGAAATTGTTTCAAACTGTTGCTTGAGTCCATCAATTATTCCTCCAAGAGAATCAATCTTTGATGCTTTTGATGAAATAGAATCAATTGTGACTTTGATTGCTTCAAGTTCTGAATTAAGATCTGTTGTTGATATTGCACTATCTGCAATTCTTTCAAATTCTTGTTTGAGACTCTGGATGATTTGATTTCCAGTATCTAGTTTTGCAGTTTTATCTGAGATTTCATCTAGATTGTTTTTTAGTTTGTTCATCTCCGAGCTGATCTCCAAAAATGAATCTGCTTTTCCAGAAACTTTTCTGAGATCATCTCTGACTTCGTCAATTCTTTGTGCAATTTTTATTATCATTTGAGAATTATTCTTAATTGAATTCATACTGTCTTGAACTTGCTGAGATAATTCCTGAGGTTTTGTTGTCTTTTGGATCTCAGAAATTTTATTTATCTCATCTTGCAGTTTTGCAGTCTGATCATTTATTTTATTTACTAAATTGGATTGAGTTCTTACTTGATTTAGTCCTGCGTATAATTTTTGAGTGTCTTCTTCTATTATGTTGATTTGTTTTGATTGTTTTTGGATATGTTCCAAAGTTGATGTTAGTGTATCGATCATTCCTTTCATTGATAAAAGGACTTTTTGATTTTCTCCAAAAATCTTTGTCATTACTTTGATCTCTTTTTGCAATGCTTTGTTAGAATCTGAAACTGATGCTACTTTCTTTAGTACTGCTGATGGCGCTGGTTCTTTTGAAACTTTTTTCACAACTTTCTTTGGTTGGGCAGATGTCTTTTTCTTTGTAGCCATATACAATCAATTAAAAAATGATGATAAAAAAGTTGGGTCTAAAATAAAAAATGTAAAGAGTTACTTGTTTACAACAGTTGGTTCGTGAAGTAACTCATGAAAGGTCTTTTCGGCCAACCCGTTTGCCGTCTCGATAAACCCTCTTGTACAATATTCACATTGAATCATATAGTACGGTATGGTACCGTACTATTAATACTCAGGTGATTATGACGTAACCAAAGATGCAGTCAGATACCCCAGGTCATATTTCTACATGTTATTCAGATGGCCTAATCATCACTCTGCGTTACGATTATGATGAATCATCATAAGAGCTTAAAGATTGTGCTTTGAGCCTATTTTCAATTACTGGAATTTCATAAATTTGACTCCAAAATTTTTAACTGGAAATCATTTTTAAAGAAATTTGTCAAGTGAAAATATGCAAAACATTTCACTTCAGATAGATACAAGTGAAATTCATAGCTCACTTAACACAACAGTTACCAGTTTAATTGAACAGATAACTCCTGATCTTCCTCACACAACTTTTGTAACTGATTTGGCATTTATTATGATAATTGGCGCAGTAGTCACTCTTGCTTTTTTCAAAATCAGGCAACCCCTAATCATTGGTTATCTTTTTGCAGGAATGCTGATTGGTCCGTTATCTCCTTTTTGGTCGTGGGTTTTGCCTGAAGGTGGCCCATCTTCTGATTCATCTGGAGGTGTCGGGATTCTCTCTGATATTTCTGCGTTGAATCTTTTTTCTGAAATTGGCGTAATTTTACTTCTTTTTGTAATTGGGATAGAATTTCCATATGCAAAAATCAAAAGCATTGGACGTGTAGCAGTTGGGGTTGGGACTATGGGTTTATTTTCAACATTGGGTGTTGTGTTTTATACCGCAACCGCACTTGGAATGGAATTTTTAGACGCGCTCTTCATTGCAGCAGCATTGTCTATTTCTAGTACTGCAATAATTGTCAAAATTTTAGAGGAGATGGGACGAATCAAAAAGGAATCTTCTATCCTTGTTTTGGGAATTTTGATTGTAGAAGACGTGATTGCAGTTATTTTGATTTCTTCATTGCAGTCCATTGCTTTAGTTGGAACAGTATCTATTGAATCTGTAATTGTTGTGGTTCTAGTTGCTGTTGGTCTTATTGTTGGAACATTTACCATTGGAACTCGAATCATTCCACCACTAATTGATAGAGTTGCAGAAGCTGAGCACCGTGAAATTCTATTACTGAGTATTCTAGGTGTTTGCTTTGGATATGCATTACTTGCTAATGTAGTTGGATTGTCAGTTGCAATTGGCGCCTTTTTAGCAGGGGTTCTTATTGCAGAATCAAAATCATCCGAAGTTGCAAAACTACTGTCAAGTCCAATAAAAGACATGTTTGTAGCAATTTTCTTTATTTCAGTTGGCGCCTTGATGGATATATCACAACTTGAAAATCATATCTTTCTGGCAATTGCCTTGATTGCTGTAGCAATTGGAATGAAGTTTGGTGGGAATCTGATTGGAAATCTTGTCTTTAGACAAAAACGTAGCAAAGCAATACGTTCTGCATTTACTCTAGCTGCTCCAAGAGGTGAATTTTCAATTGTAATTGTAAAAGTTGGGGTGGATATAGGGGCAGTCAGTGCTTTCTTGTTCCCATTGATGGGTATAATTTCTATAATCACTGCATTTATTTCTCCATTTTTAGTAAAAGCAGGTGATAAAATAATCCCCACGCTAAAGGAAAAGCAAGATGTCTGATGAATTAAAAAAACTGATGGAACGAGCCCACGATGGAATCACTACTTTTGATTTTGACGGGAAAGAAACTCCGTGCATAATTATCGAAGAGAAAAAATATGATGATATGCTATCTAAGATTGCGGGTCAATCTCTATCCATAAACACTGATCTAAATATTTTACAAGATGGACTGGGAAACGTATTCGTTGAAGTTGTTTTGACATTTTCGAAAGGAAACATCGTTGAGACATTTCTAATTAATGCAAAAACACATCTTGACTTTTTTGAATCTCTTGCAAGTACTGCGATGTTTGCATTATCCTCACCAAAATCAAATTATGGAAAAGATAATGTGTTTATGATTCAATTACCACGTCCAGAAAAAGCTCAAGACGCATTAGAAATTATCAAAAATGCACTTGTTCCTAAAAATCAAAAATAAGTGGTGCAGTTACCGGGATTTGAACCCGGGTCACGTACTTGGCAAGCACGAGTACTAACCAGACTGTACTATAACTGCAACAAACCTAAAGGTTGAATTTGGATATTAAACTGTTTTTAACTATTTCAATTAAGATACGTTATGGATGAAATACTTCTTGGTAAAATAGAACAAAAAATTCGAGAAACAATCTCCAATAAAGACGAAATTAAAGAAATAATTCAACTACTATCTAATATTGATGATTCTAAATCATTTGCATTAGGTGTAGTAGTTGGAAGAATTTACAACGCTTTTTACTATCAATCAAAAAGAATTCTAAACCGTGAACCAACAAAAGATGAATTTCAAGAATTTTTAAAATTTGTCAAAAACAATAAATCTGATTTAGAGAATTTATGGTGATACTTTATTCCATTCAATTACATTAATTGTTGGAGTGCCTGGTAATTTCACACATGCTCCATGAAGTGCTTTTTTTGCTGCCTCTAAATGCGCTTCATTATTTACATACATTTCCATAATGCATTGTCCTTGTTTGACTCTTGCACCCAAACTAACTGCTTTGCCCCAAGATCTTCGCATTCCTTCTGAAACTCTATCTGCCCCTGCAGTTGCAATCTGTTTGTTCTCCCTTAAGAGATTATGTGGATAAATTCTTAATCTTGAATAATAGCCTGTTTCACCTGTTGTCTTCTCTAGTGTTTTGTTTGCTGCTAATCTGGCTGATTCAATTGCCATGTGTCGGATCTGGATCTTTTCGTTAATCAATAACTGTACACAATACTTGTAAACTCCTCTTTTGCCACCCTGGAATTTTGCAATTTTGATCTGTGGTTTACCCTTGATGTACTCCTTTCTGGTAAAAATTTGTCCAGTTGCAGTTCTGTAATTTGCACCATGCATTATGTTCTCAAACCAAACCGCCCATATTTTAACGGTGAGACAAAATACGCTCGTATTTTCCAATGCTTATATGGAAATCCTTTGATTTTCTCATTATCATGGATGATACTCCTATAGTTAATGGTGAGATGATTTCTGATCAAGCTTGCATTTCTGATAAAAGTTTGATTCATGAACTTGAACTAAAGGGATATGGAGAAATTGAAAATGAAAAACTATTCTTGAAACAATTTGAGACTCTGTATCTGTTATACACTAAACGACTGATTTTAAAAAAAATCAAAAAACAGATTGATTTTGATACTTTTATGAACATTTGCCAAAAAACTGATTCTGACATACTTACTAAATTTTTGATATATCGTGATCTTCGAAATAGAGGATATGTTGTTAAAGATGGGTTTGGGTTTGGTTCTGACTTTAGAGTTTATGAAAGAGGCCATTTTGGTGAGAAAGGAGCAAAATACCTTGTCTTTGGACTCAACGAAGGTCAGCAAGAGAAGATGGGTAATCTACAAAAAAAGATTGAAGATATCACCCATATGGGCAAAGAACCAATAATTGCAGTTATTGATCGTCGTGGTGAAGTGATCTATTATAAAATCAACAGAATGAATTTCTATGAAAATAAAGCTAGATTAGAAGAATCTTTTCAACTCTAGTCTTGCATAATCCATTCTGATGAATATTTTAAAAGATTGTTCTCTTCTGCAAACATAAAATCATAAACTTCTACATGTTTTGTCTTGTTATTCCAGAGATCTTGAAAGTCCTGCATCTTTCTTTCAACTCTTGATTTATCATTCCATGACGTAAAAACATCTACTGATTCAAAATCTCTTGTTTGAGTTGAAAATGATTCTCTTGATGTTCCCGTAAACGCAACAGCTTGATCATCATCATCTCTGAAAATTCCTATTCTCTCTGAAAATGAATTTGCTATCTGCTCTGAATTTGGAATTACAATTTTTAACTCAATCTGACCGTTATTTACAATATCTTGAAGTTTCTGAATTTTAGAATTTTGAATTGATTTTCCTTCAAATGGTCTTGTGAATTTTTCTGAAAATAGCTTTGTAAATAAATTCAGATCAGCCGTTCTAAACCTGTGGCCTGTTATCATTCTTAATTTTGCATTTCCGCCTGAAAAATTTTCAAATGCCATTGAAATCGTGGTTAGAGCATGAATTGATAAAAAATCTACACATCTATCATATTCTATACAATGACTTAGACAAGGAAAGAAAAACTCTGTTACAATATCATCTCTGTCTGAACGATACTCTTCTTTTAATTTGATATCCCTTAAACCCAATAATTCTTGGTCTGGATTTTGTTATTTAAACAAAAAGTATGGCGCTGGGAATGTGGACAGAGCCTTAGAAATGTCACAAATAAAGATGAATTTGAAAAAGAGATTGGTACAATTACAGATTCAGACTTGCTGTATGTTACTGAGTCAATTTTGTAAGAATAGTCTGTACGATTGATGTTACTTTGTGTTTATGATCAATGGAATCTTTTGACTAGATTTTTAGGATCATGAAACAAGTTTAGGCACAAAGATATATGCAAGCAAAATTATTTCCAGACGGCCCAATATCATAAGCAACCCCACAAGTATTTTTGAAAACGCATCAAGATCATTGTCTATTATTCCTGTCCCTAACCCCGCAGTGGTTATTGCGCCAACTGACTCAAAATACGAATCGTTCAAATCATAACCCTGATTGCTTATGTGGTATGCTACAGGGATAGGGGCAGTTGGAAACAAGATAAGCAAAATTACTGCAATCCATATCTCTTTTCGCTCATGAATTGGAATTTTTTCCCACTTTGATTTTTTGAAATACTTTCTAAACTGGAATATTTGCTCAAGGCGGAATATCTTGATTCCCCCTGCAGTTGAGAATCCACAGCCGCCAATTAGCATCAGGACAAACAAAATACTCGTAGGCACATTGCCAATATCTGTTAGATCGATAATCTGCATACCTGCAGTGGTACTTGCAGCAATTACAGTAAATGCTGAATCCAACTCAGAAACATCAGTTGTTACAATAAAAAGCAAAATTGCACCGCCAAGTATTGCAAAATAAATTCCGACTTCTTTTGTAAGCTTGAAGGACATGAATTTTTTTCTGACAAACGCATAATGAAGCCCAAATGGCAAAGCCCCGAGTATCATGCCTGCCATCAACACAAAATATTCCGGTATGGTCAATGTTTCTAAAATGGCCGAATCAGGCATGAATCCTCCGGTAGACAGCACACTCATTGCAAGAGAAAAGTCATCCAGTATGTTTCGCTCTCCTAGATAAAACATCAACAGTGCAATGATTACAGCATAAATCGAAAAGACTATTGCGATTGTTGCAAACAGTTCACGCAGTTTTGGAATATTGCCGGAGATAAAACCTCTCATTGTAATGAGTTTCTTTTCAGGATAAAACGCAGTCATTATCAGGTAAATGAAGCTCATTCCCCCTACAAACTGACTGAAACTTCGGAAGAATGTAAAACTGTCAGGCAAATCCTCGGGTGTTCCAAATAGCGTTATTCCAGCAGTAGTAAAGCTTGACGCACTAGAGAAAAAACTGCTTGCAAACAGGTCTGCAAAATCCTCTTGGCCATATGGGGAGACATACAGGTATGGAATGGTGCCAAGCAACACCAAAATGAAAAAGCTTGCAAGTATCATTATTGCTGAGCCTCGCAACGTAAGCGGATGCTTTTCTCCGTATGTGTTTAGGAAAAATCCCGTAATCAAAAGTAATGTGGCCATCAGGAACACCCCTGTTGCAACCAATGACTCGTTGAGCAGTGTTGCAACAATTGACGGGATAAGCATCAGTATTCCTGCAAACTGAGTTACTGTTCCAAGATTCCACAGTATTGCTTTGATTGAATAGTTTGTAGGGGAAGGGGATGCCACCTTTTGGCGGATAAGGCTGGTTATGGCATTCTGGTAAATTATTCCAATTACAGTTCCATCATCTTCTGTCACTGCAAGTTTTCGTAAATTTTTGTCCCTCATTATTTTCAGGGCATCAAGTAACGTATCATTGTGTTTGATGCTGACAAGAGGAAATGTCATGATGTCATCTAATGTGGTCTTTTTTGGATTTGCGTGAGCTTCGCCGATTTTCTTTAGGATATCTTGATCCGTAACTATTCCGACTACTGAATTTGTTTTGTCAATTACAATAACCTCATCTTTGTGATTTTTTTGCATGATGCTGCATGCATCTACCATGGATGTAGAATCTAAAAGTCTCAAAAAGTTTGTGTTTGCAAACCTAGAAACTTTTCTGTCAAGAATGTTGTTTACAGTATTCTTGGTTTCATAAGGCATACCTGCTGAGATTTTCTTGAAGTATTAAAACCATTTTTAATAAATATCGCAGAATATACGAATGGGAATAAAATACCTCCGATCTTCAAACCTCCAACTGCCAATCCTTTTGGCGGTAAACTCAGAGCACCTAACTATCCTCCCAAGGTGTAATGCTGTGAATATGTCCGAATCAAAAGAAATGCCATAAATCTTACTAGCAATAGGTTGGAAGCCCTTTACAATAATTGATAATCAAAATTCATGCAGTATGAAGTATTTTGCAATTTTGTTGATTTATCTGGAGTCACATTATCCTAAAATACAATGTTGCGAAAAAGGTTTCTGATATTAAAAACAATTTATCAACAAGTATGATGGACATATAATATGAGTAAAAAAGACTGGATGTTCACAAATCAGTCATTGACTGTAGCCTACAATTATACTGAAAAGTACTATAAACAAAACAAATCTGGCCTTCCAGCAAAAAGAACAGTGGTAGCCAGACTCCTATTTGGAGAGTGGGTAAAGCCACTATCTGACAAAAACGGAGTTCCTCTTACCGCTGAAGGTCAAAGTTATGTTGCATTTAGGGGTGGAGTAGGTTGGATACCTACAGATTCAATTGGAACTGAAAGGACTCTGGAGATCTATTTCTTGGATGTAGGTCAGGGTGATGCCATTTTAATTCAAACACCACAAGACAACAGATACCTAATTGATGGCGGACCAACTCATGATGAAGGGGAATTAGCTCATGAGTTCTTAAAATGGAAGTTCAATTTGGAAGGAAACCAGATTGACTTTGATGCAGTCATCATGAGTCATGCAGATAGAGATCATGCCATGGGTCTTGTTCCAATTGTAGGGGATCAAAAAATCAAAATAAAGAAATTTTATCACAATGGAATTTCTCGTTTTCGTGGAAAACCATCAGATGGGAAAATTATGGGTAAAAACCCCCGACGGTTAGTAGAAATTTTTGATGACATTACAAAATTAGATTTCTCAAAGATTTCAGGTGATTATCAGAAATTATTTACAGCATTAACAAAAGCAAAGAAAAAGAACAGAGATATCAAAATAGAGCATTTAGATCACACATCTGTAATTAAAAAACTGCCAAATGATCCACTAGAAATCGAGATACTTGGACCAATAAACATTAGTCACAATGACAGAGTAGAATACCTTGCATCTGGAACTGCAGATAAAATGCGAAATGGGAATTCAGTGTCACTTATGGCAAAGTATGGTAAATGTAAAATTCTCTTGTGTGGAGATATGAATACAAAATACGAGAAAGAATTCATAAAATTTCATAAAGACTATCCATTAGAATCCCATGTCTTCAAAGCAAATCATCATGGCAGTCAAGATGTTACAACTGAATTCTTAGAACGTGTAAGACCTTGGATATCCATAGTATCATCAGGAGATGTGCCTGATCATGCTCATCCTAGAGCAGAATTATTGGGAATTTTAGGTAAATATTCTAGTCAGGCCATTAAACGTCCAATAATTTTTGCCACAGAAATTCTCAGGACATACCATCCAGTATCTTCTGAAGATATTGAGGAAGTAAAAAAGAGAAAAAGAGAATACTCTCTTTATGAAAGAGCAATTGACGGGATTGTTCATGTTAGAACTGACGGTAAAAAATTAGTTGTGGGACGGGTATATGGTGATCCTACTTTGACCAGCGCTAAAAACAACCCAAGTAGAACAAGAAATCAGAATGCTTACAAATGGGAATACTATGAATTTGATTTGTAAAATAGTATTTAGGCGATGCTGAGAATTTGCATGAATGATTCATTCGTGCTGCTTTTATTATAATTTGAAGTATACAAATCACAATAGATAGGTTGGAGGCTATTCCCAGACCGTTTACCTCACACCATCTATTTACAAAAGATTAGAATACTTTATGAATCTCTTAATTTTAGTTTGAATAATGCAAGTATATGTCAGAAAAGAGATTCAGGCTTTTGAATATGTCTCTTTTACTGAATTTAAAAATGAAGATGAATTGGATTTTTGCTGTGAAAAATTAAAGAAATACGTTTCAGTTGTAAAATCTTGGAGTAGCAAAATTGGGAAATTCTGTATTGTAGAAAAAGATATTCTTACCCCAATTGATTATTGTCCTTTTTGCGGTGCGAAGATAGAATACATTTCTGTGGAGTAAAAAATGAAAACCAGATACAAAGTTTCTATAATTATTGCAACAAGTACAATCATCTACATTTTATTTCACGGGGGAATAACACATCCTTGTATGCTTCTGTATGATGATGGACCAAATTGTTTCATGTTCTGGTTTCAGGATACTAGTATCCATATCACAACTAGTGACTGGGATACTGGAAATGGAATTGGCTCTTGGTCGGGAACTGGAGAAATTTACCATCCTACCGTATATGATAATCTGAAAGACAATAGCGGTTTTATCTTCTGGCACATGATATTGCCTGTATTTGTAGTGTTGTTGATATATCAACGAGATAGGATTAGAAAATGAAAACTAGACTTTTGATAATTACTATACTTTCTATAACATGTGTGACATCTACAGTGATGGAAGTTTATGGACACGGAGTCGGTCCTAGATTTAACTCAGGATTCTATAGAGTTGAGGATGATATGTATTCAAAAACAACAGTATCTGTAGGAGAATCTTTCATTCTAAATGGCACAATTGTATCCCTAGTTGAAAGGGATTTTACAGGAAATATGAACATTAGATTTGATTATACAAACAATGACCCGTGGCTTGTGAATCTCTTAAAATCTAACTTCTCGTGTCTTGCCAAAGACACATGTGCAGAATCAATTCATGTTTTTCCCAATCAAAACCATTGGTACATGGATATACAGCCTACACCTGATTCATATCTGCTGAAAGGAGATGAGATAATTTTCTATTCAATAGAAATAACTCCATTAAAAGGCGGGACATATCACGTTCATACAGATCCTGATGCAGACATTCCGTCTTTTAGATACATTGGACCAGGCGAGACAATAGTTGTACAAGGCTCGCAAGACATCACAGACGGAGAATTGTTTGAATTTTACATTCCTTATACGATAGGTTTTGTTTTGATTACGATTGGTCTTATTTATGGGATTGTCTTCATTTATAGAAAAATACAGAGAAAAAGAAAATGAGATCTATCTTACTTGGAGTGATTTGGCAATAGTAGTTTTCTTTTTGATTCAAACAGTCATGCCTTTTCCGTACGGATTGATTTTTGGTTTTGTTTTTGCCGTTGCTATTTCTTTCGCATTGTTTAGTCTCTTTACCGGTGATGGAAACCCTGCATTTACATCAGGAATACAATTAGATGATCTTGATCATGTGGATGATCTTGATGGAAAGAATGTCAAAATTTATGACAAGGTAATTGATAAAGTAAATTAAAATCATTTGATGGATTCCGTTAAATTTGATAAAACATCTCAAGAATCAATTTCAGAAAAATTTTCTTTATTTTGTTATTTGAGATAAATAAGTCTCTTTATCTTTTTTACTTCTTGGCATACATCTTAATTGTTTATTACAACAAGGACACATTAGCCCATCCCATTGGATAAAAATTTCACAATTATTGCATCTTTTTTGTCCAGATGCATACCTGCCAATTTGTTTTGGTTTTATTGCCTTGAAAAGTTTACATTTTTCTGAGCAATTGACCATTAAAGAACAAAAGTATATTCAAAGATAAGCCTAGATTAACAATGTTAAATCATACTTAATACATAATAAATAGAAAATTTATAATGAACATACTAGTAATTGGTCTTCTAACTATTTTACTTGGAGTTGGGTTTTCAAATATTTCTTATGGGCAAGGTGTTCAAACTGCAGGTGGCGTGGATGTTGAGGGTACATGGTATTTGGGTGAAGGTCTTAAAGTAGGAGATTATTTTGAATATTCTTTGTGCGAAATAGATCTCAACGATTGCGCACCTATTAAACTGAAAATGTGGATCAAAGGTGAAATACAAAATGAAAGCGAGTCCTTGTGGGATACCAAAGTTGTAGTAATTGATGGCAATAAAATAATTCAAGGATCTATGGGACTTGGTAAGACTGCTCCTGAGCCAGTACTGTTTGATGATGATCTTTTTGACTATGCGATTGGATTCAAGTCTTCACTGGCTTGGCTGTCTGCATTTGCAACTGCAAATGAAGATGATAGAATACATGGCCCGCAAAAATTCAGCGATGCAGCATGGGGAAAAATTGGTGCAATAGGTGGTGCTCAGTTAATTCCAAAAAGAACAGAAACAATAAACACTCCTGCCGGAACTGCTGACACGGTAGTTGTTGGCTGGTATAGCGGAAACAATAATGAGATCTGGATTCTAGATGATTTTCCTTTTCCTGTTAAAGCACTGACATATGCATGGGTTACGACAGGTATTGCACCTATAATGTACCAATACACTTTGCTAGATTACAAAGAAAACATCACCGATGATCCTTTCAAGGATGTAAAATCAACAATCCCAAAAGAGAAACTGTTGGAGTGTCCTACTGAGTTCCATAATTATGTCAGTGGCCGTGAGTCTACTAACACATTCTCCATGTTAATCCAGTACAATTATTCTCCAGAAGTCCCAATTGAAGGATGTAGCATTGATTGGAAAATAAATTTCATGAACAAGTACAATGAGGTTGAATTCATTGATCAAGTCCATTATGATATTTGGGTGGTCGATGATGCCGGAAACAAGATCCGTTCATATGCTCAGGACATTGGACGTGCAGACTTGTTTAACGGGTTTGGACAAGTTCACATTCTTTTACCAGTAGAAGAAAAAGCAGGGATTGTTAAATATGCAATATTTGTTCATGGGACGGGTTCCGAATACGAAGTACCAAATCCAGAATTGGGTGGATATGTAATAGTTGAGATT
This sequence comes from Nitrosopumilus zosterae, assembly GCF_025998175.1. Taxonomy (NCBI): domain Archaea; kingdom Thermoproteati; phylum Nitrososphaerota; class Nitrososphaeria; order Nitrosopumilales; family Nitrosopumilaceae; genus Nitrosopumilus; species Nitrosopumilus zosterae. The sequence goes on along the minus strand of NZ_AP026695.1, from coordinate 1,294,855 downwards.
GAAATTGCAGAGAATCTCCTTCTCAGAGAATTAGACAATGATATGTCATACCCTGAAATCCCATCATGGATTAAAAACAATGCAGGATGGTGGGCAGCAGGACAGATAGGTGATGATTCCTTCATTCAGGGAATTCAGTTTCTGATCAAAGAAAATATCATGAAGATTCCTTCAGATACGCAAGACTCCAGTTCAGTCTCAAATGAAATCCCATCATGGATTAAAAACAATGCAGGATGGTGGGCAGCAGGACAGATAGGTGATGATTCCTTCATTCAGGGAATTCAGTTTCTGATCAAAGAAAATATCATAAAAATCACTTAGATGTGTTTTTCATTTTACAATATCTTGTTGTTTCGTGTAAAATACTGTTTTAATCGTTCAACCCTGTTAAGATTTGAACTAAACAAATTTTTTAACAATGTATGAAACTCAAGTGTTTAGTGGACAAATAAAAAATCAAATTTAGTAGTTATTTTGATTATTGCAGTAGCAATCTCAGGCATATCTGCTGAGATTTTCTTGAAGTATGAAAAATCTATTTTTAATTCCTTTGGCGGGTTTTATCAGAATATTTGATTGAATATGTGATAATGGATTATTGCAGCTTAATTAACTAGAATGACTCTAGTATTGCATGGCACTTGTTTCAAATACACTCATAAAAATATTAGATGAGATTAATAATGAACTGATCAACCAAATTTCTTTGGCAAAAAATGCCGATGCAAAAATAGATACAAGACTACTTTTTCACCATTCAAAGACTCTAAATGATATAATTATGACTTCTGTACTTTCTAATGAAAACAAATTGATGTTGCAGAAATTTTCATCTACCTTAGTACAAGACAATACAACAGTCAAAAGCCTAAGATATGAAAAACAAGACCTTGAAAGAGTACTTTCCAACCTGAAGGACATCTAAAACATTCTGTCATGTTGCTTAACCTGATGCAGACTACAAAAAACACATTTTATTCTAGTTTGATGTTTTAGAATAATCTTAGTCATCTTCCCAACCATTCTCTAAATATTGAGGAGCTGCATGATCAATCTCTTTTGGTTTAATCATGGGGATAAACTTATGACAATTTGTGCATTCGTACATGTCCTTGAGTCCTGCCATTCTGACTTTTGCATTATGAGTACATGTTTCTTGAGTAAAAATACCGTGTGTCAAAATTGTTTTTTATGGCTCCCAATGACAATCACAGTTACATCCTCTCTGACAATGTACTCTCTTGCAGTCTGAACAAGTTTTTTGACTGTGTGATTTCATTGTATTCATAATGTTAATTGTCCTTTTATCCTAATTAACCTGTACTTGAAGAAACTCTATAAGCAAAATTGACGTAATGTTAGTATCGTAGTGGTGTGAGTCTGCATATCTGCAAGGAAGGACTGAATTGACTACTCAGCTACGTATTGTTGTCTAACAGGTGGAATTTTCTGTGTTTATAAGCTAGTAATGACCTAGTTAATCATGTTAAAAAATATTTTTGCAAGATTGAAAGGAAAACAAGAAAAGACGTCAAAGGACGTAAACCTATTCACTGAATCTGAAAAAACGAAACCAGAGGATATACAAAAATAAATGACATATCATTGCAAACACTGCAAATTTACTTGGGATTTCTCTGAAGATGATCTTCAAAAATTATTTCTTCACGAAAAGACTCATTTGAAAAAAAAGGCAACACACGTTGTAGGAAAAACGGCATAAGACCATGATTGTAATGGATGATTTGAGATCCTGTGAGAATTGCGGTAACGTGTTCTTAAAAAAAATAGCAAACAAGTTAACAAACAGGTGCCCTGCATGTAATGTGTGGAAAAAACAAGAGAATGTGGAATAAAAAGACCAAAATGAAATATCAATGTACCAAATGTAGTTTTCAGTGGGAAGGAACATCATATACTTTTGATAATGTTCGAGTACATGAAAAAACCCATCTACCAAAAAATGAAAACATATCTGTTCGTTGCAAAGTTTGTAATACGTTGAAAATTACAAAGGGATTGATAAATTCTAATGGTGGATGGGAATGCAAAATGTGTGGGAATTTAATTAATGCACAAGGTCATGTAATTACATCATAATCTTTGCACATCTTATCTAATTTTAAATTCTAAAAATAGGGTTAGCGTGCACTAATTTTACATGCCTTTAATACAAACAACACCATAGTCTAATTGATGAACTCTTGTCGAAAATGTGGACGTGGAATGGAAATATGTCAAAATTGCCATGTTTGTAAAAAACCCATTGAGTTTGTTTGCCACAAATGTAATCGAAATACGGATAAAGAAATTCATTCTGATTGCATTGTTAAAAAAATGTCTGTTTCAGCTTAGTGAATATTTTTGCCAATTTTACAAAAAATCACAAAAGAAAATGTATTTTGCAATTATTGTCATGCTTCCAAATTAGTGACTGACGAGGTTACCGGTGAGATTGCATGTTCTAACTGCGGATATGTTATTTTAGAAAATACAGAGGAACGAGGCAGAGAACATAGACTCATTTCAGACACAGGGGACACCGCTAGGACAGGACCTGGATTGACACTAAAAAGACATGATCAAGGATTAAACACGGTAATTGGAATTCAAAATAAAGATGCAGTAGGAAAGCCCCTCTCCTCAAAAACCACTCAAATGTTTGACAGACTACGAAAATGGGACAGTAGATCACAAACAAAAAATTCTGCAGACAGGAATCTTCGATTTGCACTTCAAGAATTTGACAAAGTACAATCAAAGTTAGGCCTTTCTGATACAGTAATTGAGCGAGCATCGCTTTTTTACAGAAAGGCAATTGAGAGAAACCTTATTCGTGGTAGAACTGTAAAATCAATAGCTGCTGCATGTTTGTATGCATCATGCAGAGATTTAGGACACAATAGAACATTAATAGAAATTGCAAATCAGTTTTTGATTAACAGAAAAGAGATTGCCAGAGCATACCGCATATTGTTTAGAGAATTAGGATTTGTTGTATCTATTGCTGATCCAATAAAATCCATCACCAAGATAGCAAGTAAGATGAATGTATCAGAGAAAACAATCCGTAAAGCAGTACAAATCTTAGATGCAGCCCAAGATGCAAGAATTACAGCTGGTAAAAATCCTGAAATTATTGCAGCAACTGTGATCTATGCTGCATCCATTATTACAGGCGAATCAATGTCTCAAACTGCAATAGCAGAAGCTGCAGGAACAAGTACAGTTTCAATAAGAAATAGAATTCAAGAGTTTAAAGCAAAACTAGGTCTTTTTTCCACAATTAACTAGGATTTAAAAAATTATGACTATGTTGAAAAATAAAACTGTTTTACAGACAAAGAAAAACGATTTGTTAAGATCTCCCAAAGGCACGAACATTCCAGGCCATTATCGTGAATGCGAGGAAGGAGATTGTCGCAGATTGGTTCCGTGTCCCCATGTAAGATGCCAAGAACATCGAACAGATATGGCAATAAAAGATTGGACTGTACATCATATTGAGTCATGAAAAGTATGTCCATATCACCTACAGAAGATCATGTGATGAAGAGGGATTATAAAATAAAACTATCTGGGGACGATTTTGTTCTAGTTGGAATGAACTACAATTATTTTATGATTCCAAGACTTGCATATCCCAAAGATAATCTTGAAAAATTAAAACAACAGATTCTAGATGATCAGAAGATGACAGATGAATTAAAAACACTATGGGATGATGGCATGCAGGATAAATCTCTAGAAAAGATTTCACAGATATTGGAAAAATATTTTGGAAAAAAAGCAGAACAGCAACAAATCTAATACTACAAGAGATGTAGAATTTGATATGTCTCTATCAAGTGAAGATATCAACAAAATTAAGGAAAAAATCATGAGTGAAGATGATACTAAAATACAAAATAACCGCCTCATCAATAGAGTGGTTTTGATTAATACATGTACAAACTGTGGTAATCGATTCAAACCTGTAAACAGTATGATATGGGAAACATTATGCGATTTGTGTATAAGATAAAAATAAAATGGGTTTGTAAAAACAATTCAGTTTTCTCCAATCATTTATGATCTGAATCCGTTGAGGCTTGAACCATTTTTGAATTGACAAGATAACCATTCAGCAACTCCGTGATTTGTTCACTATAATGGCACTGACAATTAATTCTCTGAAGGGAGAATTGTTACTTTGGTTAAAGTCTCTGGTTTTGAATAGAATTAAGCCTGCTCCCATCGGGATTTGAACCCGAGTCTTTGGCTTGAGAAGCCAAAATGCTTAACCGGACTACACTATAGGAGCTTGATGAAAAACAAATTAAATCTCAATTTAAAGGAAATGTTTTGACTTTGCATGAATTTGTAAAACTTTGTGAGTTGGTTCCTTTATAGAAAAATCAAAGGCATTGAATTTATGGATGTTAAAAAATTCATTTCTGAACACGAATTGACTAGTTTTCCAGTTGGTTTGGGTGGATGCAGAACATCCGAAATCAATGATGATTCATGTGACTATGATGTCTTTGTCTTTGATGGAAAATCCGGACAAGAAGTAGTACCGTATGAAAACGAGTTTGTTATGATTCATCATGCGTCATTTTCTGAAACGCAATCAAAACAGCTTCTTCAATATGATAAACTTCAGATCATTCAGGATGACTCCTGGGAACTAAGGATGCTTTTATCAAAGATTAATCAAAAACATTCTTCACTTTATACTGATTCTGCCAAAAATTCTTTGATTGAATCACTGTTTTGCTGCCAAAAAACAAAAGAATCGATTCAATCTTCTGATGTTTTTGGCCCTTGTTGGCAAAAATGTGCTGCTTTTAATTTGGCAGATGCAATCACTTCATTAAACAACCTGCGAGTTAGTCCTTCTCACATGCTTGATCTTCTAAGAAGACTGGAAAAAAATCAAATCAATGAGCATATCTCGATTGTTTCTCAAACTGTGGGAATTGAGCGAGCTACTCCTCCATTACTAGAAAGAATGCTAAAATCAACTATCGGGTTCTCTGATTTGGTTGAAAAAAATAACCATTCCCAAACTATTAAACGAAAATATGAATTCTTTGTAAAAAACTCGAGGCTCTCTGACTGTTATTTTTATCTGGGGTGGATTAACAAAGAAAATTTCTTAAAAATCAAGAATGCCTTGAATAGGGAGCAAGATCATATTCATATCTTAAAAGTTGCATTTGATCTGGAGGCAGATATGAATTTAGTTGAACAACAAGCCAATCTCATACAAAAATCATGCAATGATATCCTTGGGATTCTTTGAAAATGGAGTAATTTCTCGTCTTTTGTACTAACCTTTTAAAATAAGTATAATTACAGAATTATCATGGTAGATCAAGCATGTGGATGCGAAGCTGAGAGCGGAGATCCAGAATATGAATGCGATTGTGCAATGCAAGGTCATTGTATTTGCAGTCATGACTGCAAATGCTCAACTAGCGTTTGCAAAGAAGCTGTCGGACAACTATAATTCGATAGTATCTTAAAATCTATTTTTTCTTTTTACTTAATCTTCATCTTCCTCAAAGCCCCAAGACTTTACTAATTCTTTTTGGAACTTGTCAGCTTGTTTCTCATCTAACCCAAATCCACAATTCTTGTGAGTTGGAACAACTGTCATGCCATCCAGTTTGAATTCAACTTCGAACAAGTGCACTTTGGAACATTCGCACATTTCTGGAATTACTGCGCATTTTCCTCTATATTTGCTTATTTGAATAACCTTTAACTATCCGTTTTGGCAATTTTTTTTAGATTTGAAAGGCTTGTTGTTAATTATTCCTATATTTGCCGCTTTATTGTTAGGTTCAATATCTGTTCCGTCTGCATTTGCACAATTCCAATCTGGTGGTGTGGATAAAGAAGGATCCTGGTATGCAGGTGAAGGTCTCAAGAAAGGAGACTTTTTTTCATATTTGATGTGTCATGTAGACTACAAAGAATGTGCTAAATTTGAAATGGATCTGTGGATAAAAGGTGACAAACAAGTCGGAAGCGAAACCAAATGGTTAGCTGAAGTTGTAGTTTATGATGGCAACAAACGAATTGTAGGTGAAATGGAATTAGGAAAAATTGCGCCAGAACCTACAGGAGGCAGTGCTGAATTAGGCGTTTACAGAGGTGCTTTCAAGTCTTCGGTAGTATGGCTTTCTGCATTTGCAACATCTGATTCCAGTTCTGGCGGAAAAGGTCCAAAAGAATTCAAAGCAACATCATGGGGTAAGATTGGAAACATTGGAGGCGAGCAAGTACTTCCAAAAGCAATTGAAACAATTACTGTTCCAGCAGGCACATGGGAAACTGTTCAAATGTATTGGAAGACCGGGGGAGTTGGAAGCAAAGTATGGATTGTAGATGATTTTCCATTTCCAATAAAAGCTAAAACTTACACACATGTGTCTGAAGGAATTCCACCTACAGAATACGAATTCTCATTGTTAGAGTATAAAGAAAATGTGCAAACTAGTCCTTTTGAAGGCATTGTATCAACTTTGGATGAGCTTGAAGCAGCAGGATGTGAAATTGATTTTGAAAAGACAGTTGGCATAAAAAAACCTACAAAGAACTTTGATTATCAGGTGCATATCTTCTATGGTCCTGAAGAACCAGTAGTGGGTTGTGAAATGGATTGGCTAATTAGTTTCATTAACAAATATGATGATACTGAATACTTGAACCAAGTTCAGTTTGACTTTCTAACTGTCGATGAAAATTTGAAACCTCTAAGATCAATTGCACAAGAAGAAGGCAGAAAGTTTCTCTATTCTCCATCAGGCCAACACACTATTAGCATGAAAGTAAAAGAAGATCCTGGCGTTGCTCGTTATGTTATTTGGATTTATGGATTATCTCCTGAAGGAATTGCTCCCTCTGGTGCAGCTGACTATTTAGAAATCGAAGTTCCAATATTTGCAGCTGATGGTACAATTCCAGTACAAAAAATTCCTGATTGGATTAAGAACAATGCAGGTTGGTGGGCTGACGGTTCCATAGATGACAATTCCTTTGTACAAGGAATTCAATTCTTAATAAAAGAAGGCATCATGAAGATTCCTCCCACAGTTCAAGGCTCTGGTGGAAGCGCAAATAACATTCCATCATGGGTAAAGAACAATGCAGGTTGGTGGGCTGACGGTTCCATAGATGACAATTCCTTTGTACAAGGAATTCAATTCTTAATAAAAGAAGGCATCATGAAGATTCCTCAATCTATTTCAACATCAAAACCAAGTGGATACCAACCAGAATCCTTGTTTGATTAAACACTATCTAATGTCCTACATTCAAATTACGAAAATCCTAAAATAACATATCGACATGGTAGGGCTTTTCAAACATCCAAAACGCCGTCTAAAAAAATTACTAAAAGATGGCGAATATAGTGATGCAATAAAACTTGGAAAAAGCTTGGAATCAGAATTTTCGGATGATCATGATTTTATGTTCATTATGGGAAGTGTCTATCTAATTGTAGATGATGCAAAAAAAGCGTTACCTTATTTTGACAAAGCATTTGAACTTGACAATACCGATGTAGAAAATCTTACTCTGAAAACAAACGTCCACTTGGCATTGGAGCAAAAAGATGAGGCAATTGATTGTTGCAAGCGTATTTTAAAATTACAACCAGAAAATTCTGAAGCACAAGATTTGCTTGAAGAACTAGAAAGTCTCTGATTTGCAAAGTTTTACTTGTTTTTCATCTTGTAAGCGTTCTCCATTAGCCAATTACAAAACGCTGTAACATTTTCATTAAATTCAGTCCAGATGTGTACTGAATGAGGTAGGATGTCTATCTTCCAATTATCTGTGAATACTCTTACCCCTTCTTTATTTTCATACATGTATGCATCTTCTGTTTGAACATCCCCTAGAATCTCTTTTGCTTTTTGTTTAATTATTTCTCTATCTATTGGAAATCTCTTTAGGTCATAATCTACAATTAGACTCAAGTCTCTTTTGCCATACATATCAAATTCATCAATCATTCCTTTTTTTGGAAAATTCACGATTAACTTGATGTTGTATTTTTTCCCAACCTCTTTTCCAATTTCCACGATTCTTGCATATCCTAATGCGGGGTTTTTCTTTAGCAGAAATCTAATTTGTGCCAGGTCTTTTTTTAATTGATTTTGAAGATCGGTAACTATTTCAGAAAATATCATTATTTTCTTAAACAAAATTCCTATTATAATCATTAATTTATCTTAAGATTGGTTTTTTTAGAACTTGGATTAATTCTATTTATGGCCATGCCGATGGATTTTGATGGAATGTGTAGCGATGACGCATCAGAGAGAACCGACAATGTTGATGAATATAGAAGAACATGCATTGATTTCATTGAGGATATATCCCATGACTATGAAGCGTGGGTAGACTATTACAAACTACCCGAAGATGAAGACAAGAGAAGGCGAGCCGGTATTCGTGCAACCATTACTAGGACTAATGAATGGATAGCAAAGGTTGCTCAATCAATCAAGGCAATCGATGTGGTGATGAATGATGGCATACAAAAGATGGCAGAATCCACCGCAGGCAAGCCTCTTGAAATAGGAGTCTTTGTTAATCATAAATCTGGTTACACCGAAACACGTCCTGGTATTGTTGACGTAAATGTAAAGGGGCATGGAAGAGATGGAAGGAAAATGAAATTGGGTTTTCATTTTAAAGATGATCGATTTAGAGTAGAGTCCACCTGTGATGCATACATTGATGAGAATGATTTGCCAACACAAGAGTTTGAAATGATGGATATACATCTGAAACTTCATGCAGAAAATGCAAAACCGCGTGATGTTATTTCATTTACTGTGACAATTAGTGAGGTTGAAAACGATGTTGAATTTGACAGACGCGGTGTTTCAACTATAGTTCATCTGGTGTAGTTTATCGAACCAAGTCCTCTTTGAGGTATTCTATGAACTTTCCAGTGTTTTCAAATTTTATCGAATTGATTTCTTTTAGATCCTCAAAGTTGTTCATCTTTAGGTATCCTTCTGATGCTGTATACAATACGTCATCAATGTAGAATGTTCTGGCGTTTCCCATCCCGTAATATCTCGAGTCTTCTGATGAATGAGCTATTGTTCCCATGATGTTGAGTCCGTCTATTTTATCTAAATCAAATACATAGAATCCACTCCAGCGATTATATTCTGGTGCTATCATCTTTGCACTAGAAACTTCGTCTAAACTTTTCACATCACTAGTAATTGGAAGTGAAAGGATGCCTCTTTTTTTATCAAAAAAGAATGCTTTGTGATTGTTTAATGCTTCAGAATATGTGGAGCTGTCCCCAATGACTATGTCATCTACGACCCTTGGGTTCTTCACATCTGCTACGTTGAATAACGCAATTTTGATTCCTAACTGCTGGACTCTGCCATTTTCAATTTCTTTGGTGTCTCTACCTACTCCAATAATGTGTTCATTATCGTATGGGTGCAAATAGTTTGAAAATCCTGGAATCTTCAATTCCCCTAAAATCTTTGGCTTGTCTGATGACAAATCAATCACAAAGAAGGGATCGATTTGTTGGAATGTTACCAGGTATAATCTATCGCCCATAAATCTGGCTGAGAAAATACTCTCGTCAGGCGCAATATTGTCTAGTCCTCCAACGATGTTTAGATTACCATCTAAGATATAGACTGAATTTGAGCGAACTGTTCCTTGATATTGAGAATAGTGTTCTAATGTGGTTGCAACTCTGAATCTGTCTCCGCTTTCATCCATGGAAAACTGGTTTAGTAATCTGCCAGGGACTGTGCCTTTTGCAACATATTCTATTTTATCCTCGTCAATTGAAATCTTGTGAATTATTGTCTTGTTTGCTTCCTCTTGAATTTTTTTGTCGTATTTGATCAAGGCCTCTTTTATTTTCTCAAATAACTTTTCTTTGTCATTTTTATCCATTTCATTGTATGAATTTTGCATCACTTCTGAAATTTTTAGCCATTTAGTTGATGCGCTAATTGTGGAATCATCTTGGATTTGTCTGATTTTTTCCTGAATGTAGTTTGGCAATAACGGTACTATGACATCAAAGAATCTGTCTCTAGCCGAGTCCTCATAAAATCCGTATGGCATGTTTTGCTGATAAGTCAAGTAAAAATTCTCCTCAGAAACATAGATGGAACCAGAATATCCCATAAGGAATGTTTCTGAATTAATCGTGTCTCCAAATATGTCTATTGCAGTTAATGTGTTAAAGTTTGAAAACTGTTCTACGTTATCAAAGTAAAATGCCTCAGGTGTCAAAATTGGAACAGATCTTTCCAAAATTACGGGCAGTCTTGGATATTGATGATCTATGTTGCTATTTGTTACAAAGTATGCATAGTCTCCGATCATTCTTGCATCAGTAAAATACCCATCAATGGAATAGTCTTTGAGAATAGTTGGATTCTCTTTATCTGAAACATCCACAATTAATGCATGTGTAACTTGACTGTACGAACGTCTTGGCACAAAGTCATAAAGTGGAATTATCTCGTCATCGCTTTGCCCGTTGTAAAATATTACTAGCCTTTCTCCATTTAGAAACATGTTTTGAATATATTGAGACTCGATGTCTAGTGCGATTTTGAGAATTATCTTCGCAGATTCTGCTGGATATGCATCAATAATAGTCAGAGTGTTTTGAGATACAATGTATACATATTTTGAATCATTTTTTAGATAGTCTGGCTCATCTACATTTTCAACTTGAACATTTGTAGTGGAATAGTCTGCGCCTCCAGATTCTGATTTTGTTACGGCTTCTGTAGGCATTGATGGTGCCGGTGGTGGTGCACCTGTAAACCCGTCTGATTCCATCATTACTGCATCGTCTACCATTGCTCTTGTGGAAAATATTCTGTTGTCAAAAAATCCTCCTCCGAAAACAGCAGATTCCTCAAGAATTTTTTTTAGATCTTCTTGTGATGAAATCTTTTTGATATTTTGTGATCCTTCAAAATAGTCTGATTTCTCGACATAGACTATTTCAGGATCTGAGACTTGGGATATTTGGGGCTGTTCAAAATCTATTGAATACGTAATACCTGCTGTGACTATGACCGAAATGACGATTGCTATTGGGATTGTTATTTTTGAATTCATTTTTCCTTCACTCTTTCCAGACTCTTTTTTTGAGAACTGCCTTTTAGTGATTGCTATTATTTTGTAGTTTGGGATAAAAGGTTTAGTGAAATTTCAATTTTACCAAACAACTTACATATGCTGGATTTACAGTATTCCTTCTGATGTCTTCCGATGAAACTGCTGATGATGGCTTTACAGAAAAAATCAAAATTCTTGCAACAGATGACAAAAAAATAAAGTTATTCGGAGAGTTATTTACCAACGATTCTAGCCGTGAAATACTCCAACTGCTCTTCAACGACGAATTAACTGCAAACCAGATTGCCCAAAAAACTCAGATTTCTCTTCAACTAGTAAAGTATCACCTAAACAAACTTCAGGATTTAGGTGTAGTCAAAATTTCAAAGATTGAAAAAAACTCAAAGTCACAAGACATGAAAATTTACTCTGCAACAAAATTCAGCATTGTTATTGTCCCTCCTACACTTTCAGAAAAAACCAAAGAAAGCAAATTGCTTGTTCGCTCCTTTAGGCATATTTACAAAGTTGTGGGATTTGGAATTGCAACTGGACTGTCAGGGTTGCTTTCATTGTTCCAGTTACAGACAAAACAAATTCCTATGAATGAAATTTCAAGCAAAAAAACTGCAGAATTTTCTGCTAAAAATACTGCGTCATTTAGAGTGGATGAATCTTCCGAATCTGTTTCAGCGCCTGCCCCCATGACTGCAGAATCAGAACCCGTGATGGAATTTGCAAAAAGCGTCGAGCCTCAGGATTTTGCCGAAGAAAATCTGGACATTGCAGAAACTGTGATTGATTCTGGCGTTGTTTCTTCATATGATCTGTTTTTACCGTTTGTCATAATGACCGTAGTTCTTGGCGGGTTGACCGTATACTATTTGTACAAATACTTGAAAAAATCAAAACAGTTCATGCAGAATCCAATGTGATTTCTATCGTCACTCTTTTCTCTTTTGCCCTTTTTTCGCCTGGGTATTTTAATTCTGAAATTTTCTTACTGAATTCTTCGTCGGTGATTAACTTTGCATGTCCAGAAAAAACCCTGTCCTTGTATTTTATTTTGACCTGCGGATTTGCTATGGCGTTTTTGAACCAATCTCCATCCGGTCTATGTCTGGAAAAGTAAATTTTGCCATTAAAGTTGACTGCCAGAAGCATGACTGAATGTGGATTACCTGTATTTCTCCCCTTTGTGATTAGGATTGGCTTGAATAACTCTTCCTTAATTTCCATGCGTGTTTTTTTCTGTCAAGTAATTTAACCTCATTGATAGAAATTTCTGATATCTGGTATGATAAGCAAATCTGCTGATATCATTTTATGTCCGTAAAACTAGAAGGAATGCCTACAAACATTGCAACTGCCGATTCGTTTACTGGAAAAAAAGTGATAGACCGCGAGGGAATTCGATATGGTAAAGTCAAACACATCCACATTCATCCTGATACACTTACCGTATCCGGAGTGACAATCCATCAGGGATTCAACAAGGATTATTTTCTTTCCGAGGATTTCATTGACAAATTTTCTGAGGAAACTCTGCTTCTTAGCAGACCTCCTGTGAGAACCGGAGTTTCAGTGGTTGACATTGATGGCCATAAAATTGGCAAAGTCAAACGGCTACACAGAAATCCTGAAACCAGCGAACTTGAATCAATTGAAGTTACTGATGGTTTGATGCATTCTAAAATATTGTCCAAATCTGAAATTTGGGGAATCGGAGAAAAAATCATTCTGAGAATGAGTAAAGAAGAATTCAAAAAAACTGAATAATTTCTTTTTTCTTTTTTAAAACCACTCTAGTGCGCTTTTTTAGAACATGCTTGACAAACAGGAATCCCTTCCTGTACTGTTATCTCTACGTTTGATGAGTGGCATTTTTGGCATAATCCTATCATACAACAAATCATCTGGCTACTCTTTAAATTTTTTATGCGGTCTCAAATCAACACTTAGCAATTTATAATTGCATGATGCGATCAAAGCATTGCATTCTATTGAAACAAAATCTCTGACAAAATCCTTTGGAGATGTAATAGCTGTAAATGATGTCTCTTTCTCAGTTGAAAGTGGAGAAATATTTGGATTCTTGGGGCCAAACGGTGCAGGAAAAAGTACCACCATGATGATTCTAACTACATTGCTAAAACCTACCTCTGGCAAAGCTCTGATTTCTGGATTCGATGTATCAGCAAATCCAAAAAAAGTCCGTGAGAATATTGGATACGTTCAACAAGAAACAACCGTTGATGAATACCTTACAGGACGAGAGAATCTTTTGTTGCAGGCAAAACTCAACCATATTCCAAAAAATGAAATAAATGTCAGAATTGATGCCGTTCTAGAATTAATTGAGCTCTCTGACAAACAGCATGATTCTGTAGTTACTTACTCTGGTGGAATGAGAAAAAGACTTGATATTGCAGGCGGTCTTTTGCACAGGCCAAAAGTCTTGTTTCTTGACGAGCCTACAGTTGGTCTGGATATCCAAACACGGAGAAAAATTTGGAAATATCTGAAAAAAATTCATGATGAATTTGAGATGACTATCTTTCTTACCACTCACTACATGGAAGAGGCTGATCAACTTTGCGACAGAGTTGGGATTATTGACGGTGGTAAGATTCAGGTAATTGATTCTCCCAAAAACATGAAAAATGCAATGGGTAACGAAGTAATTTCTATCCTTTTAGAGGATGGAGCAAGTCAGGATTCATTCTTGTCTGAACTTAGAAAGCTAGAGTTTGTAAACAAGATTAATGTTGATGGCACCAAGCTTACTTTGTTTGCATCAAATGGAACGGAGGTCATTCCAAAAATTTTCCAAATTTCATCCACACTAAAAATAAAAATTACTTCAATTGCTCTGACTCAACCAACACTTGATGATGTTTTTCTCTCCTATACTGGTCATGAAATAAGGGATGATGATTCAAAGTTTAATCGAAAACGAGAGCATGCCAAGATGAAGGGGTTACGTGCATGAATACTTTGATGTATGATACCTATACGATTTTTTGGCGAGAACTAAAAAGATACAAAAAATCTAGAAGCGGCGTTTTGATTCGTTTGATTCAACCCGCAATTTGGATAATTGTTATTGGAAATACTTTTTCAGGAACTCAGCCCCTCATTCAGTCAGTCGGTTTTGAAGGTGAATACATTGAGTTTATGGCACCTGGCGTCATTATTCTTACTGCAATTTTTACAAGTATTTTTGGTGGTGTTAATACTCTTTGGGATAGACGTTATGGTTTTATGAATAAGGCTCTTACTTCTCCAATCTCTCGTTCTGCAATTGCACTTGGAAAAATGTCTGCAATTTCATTGATTGCAGCAATGCAAGCTAGTTTAATTCTGGGAATTGCTTTGGCAATAGGTGTTACTTTTCCAAATCCAATAATGATTGCCCCTATCATGGCAATAGTGATTTTGTTTTCATTGGGTTTTTCAGGAATCTCAGTGATTGTTGCCGCAACTGCAAAATCTCAGGAAACTTTTTGGGGTGTGATCAATTTTCTTGGCATGCCTTTATTCATGCTGAGCCCTGCATTATTTCCACTAGAATTACTGCCCAACTGGCTTGCAATGATAGCAAAACTCAATCCTGTTACCTACACTGTATTGCTGGTCAGGGAGCTGATGACAGGCATCTCTGAAGGTGGGATCTCAATAGCTTTGAGCCTTGGAGTCATCTCCGTGTTTGTTCTTGTAATGGTAGGTCTTGCAAGCTATGTGTTCACGCGTGAAGTAAACAAGCCATTCTGACACAAAGTTGACAAAAAATGGAATAATTGTTAACTCTGATGATCTTTGCCAAATTTTAGCAAAAGTAACTGTTGTCAAAGTTTGTCCTACCTATCATGTTTTTTTCAATATTCTTAGCGTTTAGTGCAGTTCCATCTTCATTTGCCCTAGGAGATTATGATCTGATATCTGAATGGGGTCAGTTTGGAATATCAAAACCTGGATATTTTTCGTATCCTGAATTTATTGCAGTTGATGCAGATGGAAATTCATACATAAGTGATTTGGGCAATAAGCGAATTCAAAAATTCTCTAGTGATGGCCAATACCTTACTCATTGGGGGCAAAGTGGAACCTTGCCTGGAGAATTTCACTATCCTTCTGGAATTGCCGTGAGTAGTGATTTTATTTTTGTTGCAGACCATGACTTGCATAAAATTCAAAAATTCTATCTTAATGGAACGTTTGCTGATCAATGGGGCAGTAAAGGAATACATGACGGGGAATTCAAATATCCAAATGGGATTGCAGTTGATTCTGATAACTTTGTTTATGTTGTAGATACCGGCAATCAAAGAATCCAAAAATTTACTTCTGACGGCGAATTTGTCTTATCATTTGGTACAAGCGGAATGGGTTCTGGTCAATTTCTTACTGCAATTGGAATTGATATTGATGAACAAGGAGACGTATATGTGACTGATAAAGGAAATCGCAAAATCGAAAAATTTGATTCAGACGGTTCATTCATAAAGTCATTTCAATTTCGTGGATTGAATTATGTTTTTTCACCTTCAGGAATTGAAGTTGATCCTAACGGAACAATCTATGTTATAAATTCAGATACTGGCAGAATTTTACATCTTAAACAAGATATTGGTTTGACTCTTAATATTTTTGACAAAAACGGACCCTATCCTCAAATGTTTAGTTCTCCAACTGATATTGCATTGGGCATTAATGGCGAGTTACTTGTTGTAGATTCTGCAGGACACAAAATTTACTCTCTTGAAACTCCGTTCTATGTTGAACCAGAAGTTTCTGAAACAATTGAAATAATCGAACCTGAAATCAGCGAGGATTATTCTTCTGATAAAATTGACCCTACAATCATGGCACCAAGCAACATGATTCTAGACGCAACTGGATTGTTGACTTTTGTAGATATTGGTCAGGCATTAGCTGCTGATACTGAAAGTGGAGTGAAAGCAATTTTGAATAATGCTCCTGAAGAATTTTCTCTGGGTGTAAGTAAGGTTACGTGGATTGCATTTGATAATGCTGGCAATACTGCAGAAACATACCAGACCATCACCATTAATGCCTGCGGACATGTTTACTCTGATTATAACATGATAATAGGAACTGATGGTGATGACTTTATTCAAGGTACATCCGCCGATGATCTGATCTTTGGACTAAGCGGTGTTGATATTATTAACGGCAATGATGGGGATGATTGTATTTTTGGAGGTGACGGTGATGATGTAATCTATGGAAATAATGGAAATGATACTATGATGGGCAATTCTGGAAATGATGTATTAAGAGGTGATTCAGGATATGATATTCTTTATTCCCATTCTGGATCTGATGTGATGGATGGCGGAGATGACTCTGATGGATGTTACTCTCCAGCAGATTCTCAAACCGATCTGCTGATAAACTGCGAATCATAAATAATCTATATAGTAAACAGGGTGATCTTGTTTTTTCGTAATCTATTATTGATATTTGTAAATAAATTTCTAAACACGTTAGTTCAATGAGAGCAAAAATAACATCGATACTTTTGATCGCAACACTTGTTGCTATCTTGCCACCATTAAACGCAAACGCTTCTTCAATGCCAGATGCACCTAACCCAAACGTTGAATTTAATTTGACAGGGGCAGGTGCAACGTTTCCATTCCCTCTGATTGATTTGTGGAGAGTTGAGTACAAAAATGCATACAACAATGTAAATCTCAACTATCAATCGATTGGAAGTGGCGGTGGAATTAAACAACACATTGAAAAAACCGTAAACTTTGCAGCATCCGATGCCCCTATGAAGGAATCTGAAAGAGAGTTAGCTCCGGGAACACTACACATCCCTGAATCAATCGGCGGAGTAGTAGTTGCTTACAACATCCCTGAAGTTCCAAACAAAGGACTAAAACTAACAGCAGATGTTGTCTCTAAAATATTCTTGGGAGAAATTACAAAATGGAATGACCCTGCAATCACTGCAGAAAATCCTGGATTGAATCTTCCTGCCAAAGATATTGTTACCGCACATAGATCTGACGGTTCTGGGACAACATTCGTCTTTACAGATTACCTAACTACAGTCAGCCCAACTTGGGATGAGAAGATAGGTGCAGGAAAATCGGTTCCATGGCCTACAGGTCTTGCATCAGCAGGAAATGAAGGTGTTGCTGGAATTGTGAAATCTACTGAATATGCGATTGGCTACATTGAACTTGCATATGCATTCCAAACAGGAATGAGCTATGCATCAATTCAAAATGCTGACAAAACTGCATTCATCGAGCCTACATTAGACAGTATTTCTGCTGCATCTAGTGGGGTGGCAGATACTTTACCGGCATCTGAAGATAGTTGGGCTCACGTCTCAATTGTTAATGCCCCCGGTCCTGATTCATATCCAATTGCAAGCTTCACATATCTTCTTGTATATGATGATCTGAAACAAGTAACTAAAAACAAAGATCAAGCAAAAGCTGTAATTCACATGATTCATTGGATGATAACTGATGGTCAAGAATTCTCATCAAGCTTACTATATGTTCCACTTGCCGATAAGGTTGTAGAACTGGGAAAACAAGGATTGTCCAAAGTAACATATGATGGAGAAATTCTTTGGGATTACAAAGCAGCAAGCACTGGATCGCTAGAGATTCCAAAATGGATCAGAGACAATGCAAAATGGTGGTCAGAAGGACTGATATCTGATCAAGACTACATCAACGGACTACAATTCCTAATTAAACAAGGAATTCTCAAAGTCTAAACTCTTTCCTTTTTAATTTTATTTTTTTAATATGGTTGTTCTTTAATTTTATTTTCTTGAAACAAACCTTTAGAATCAAAAACTCTCTATATAGTATTACGGGTACTATCTACACATATGTTCCACTCGGATAAAGTGAGGATCCAACTTATAGGTCGTATTTCTTTTTTGTTTCTCAATGACTTACAAAAACGCAAAGAACATTGCAATTTTTAGCATTGTTGCATTATTTGCCGTAACTTCTTTTGACCTTTCAAATGCGTATGCAGAAGAAAGTGAAGGATACCAAATGATTGGCGATGTAATGCCGGTATTGACATTTCAATTCCGAGATGGAACTGAAACATATGAATTCCCTGTTTTTACAATGGGTGAAAATATGGTTGA
Source organism: Nitrosopumilus zosterae (assembly GCF_025998175.1). Taxonomy (NCBI): domain Archaea; kingdom Thermoproteati; phylum Nitrososphaerota; class Nitrososphaeria; order Nitrosopumilales; family Nitrosopumilaceae; genus Nitrosopumilus; species Nitrosopumilus zosterae. The sequence goes on along the minus strand of NZ_AP026695.1, from coordinate 1,276,563 downwards.
TGATGCTGGCGTTTCATTTTCAGTAGAAGGTACTGTGGCAGATTCCCCATTATTGCACAAGGCAATGGATGAGGCGTATATTTACCGTTCTTCAAACGCAGCATTTGATCATCAGTTCAAATACTTTGATGTTGATGCTAATTTTGTAAAAAACGGTGAAAATGTAGTCTCTCTTGTTTATACCAATTGTAGAGTTGACAACTATCAAGTCGAAACACTTGACTCAAATGACTATGAAAGTTATTTTGCTGGTGTCGGGTTTGCAATAGTTGATAAAATTGACTTTGTATGTAGTGGACTAAATTCCAATAATGATTCAGCAAAAATTGTTTCTGGAACCATTATAGATCATGGTGAATCTCCATTCAAATATGCAAACGATGTGAAAACTTCAGTAACCTTCTCCTTTAATGAAGGAAAGGAGAGGATTGAATTCCCATCATTTAATCTAGTTTCAGGATATGGTGAAACTGGACGAAATGCAAAGGCTGAATTCACAGTAGAAGGAGTTTTGGATAATTATCCAATGTTGCAAAGCAAAATTGATAACGCTAGAAAAGTATCCGGACTAACTGCACAATCTAATGATGATTTTGATGCATTAGTAGAATTTACTAATGGTGATAAAACATTGCGAGGATTCGATTTCAGAAGTTGTCATGTAGAGAGTGCAAAAATTACAACTCTTACAGATAAAGAAGAAGGATTTACAAAAAAGAGTGGATTTGTAACCGCATATCAATTAGGATTTGAATGTTCAGGTCTGAAACCATTGAATATGAATTATGATTCTCTTCAGGGAGACACTGCTTGGCAAACAACTACGATTGTAAATGAGTATGAGGAACCACTTCAAAACACCGCTAAGGATTTGAGTGCTTTTGTTACATTTACTTTTGACTATGGCGTGGAAACTGTAGAGTTTTCCATGTTCAAACAAAGTACTGTGCTTACATCCACAGAGGACGTTGGAACAGAATTTACAAGAAAGACAGCATATCCAACTGTTGAGCTGAGAGGAATTGTAGGTGATTATCCGATGCTCTACAAGCATGTTGATGACGGGTTAAAAGTTCAAGGAATAATCGGAACTAAAAACCGTGATCTAGTTGACATTGATGTCAAGATAGTGTCTGGCGAAAAAGAAATTCGTGGTTTTAACTATTCAAGCTGTAGGGCAACAGATTACGATGTTTCTACAAACCCAAATTCTGAAGAGAGTTATGTTAAAAATAAATTCGCACTAGAAAATATTTTTGACTTTGAATGTCAAGGATACAGTCCAAACAATCCCGCATACGATGCAATGTTCAATATCAAAAAAGCAAAAACTTCTAGCACCAGTGATTTGAGAAAGACTGATGACTGGGCTAAAGGATTCTACGTAGAGTAGACTTTTTTTCTTTTTCTTTTATTTTTTTAATTATCTTTCTTCTGTAATGATATTTTGAATATTTTCATCTATTGCGACTTCGGCAATATCGCTTGAATACTCTGCAATCCTTCTCAAGTCTTCTAATACAAATCTGATTATTGTGGAATTTTTCTCTGTTTCTTTGATTTTGCTCATAATTTGTTTTTCCTCCTCGATCACTTGATAGACTTTTTCTGCCACCTTTTCTCCTTTTTCAAAATCATGCTCTTGAACCGCCATAATTGATTTCTCAAATACTTCAAGTGATTTCTCTGAGAGTTTTTTTATTTTTACAAAAATTTTTGAATCTATTTTGCCTTCAATGAATTTTGTTCTTTTTGCAATTAATGACGCATGATCTGCAATTCTTTCAATTCTGCTAACTATGGCCCTATGTCCTAAACAATCAGATGGTTTTCTTAGTCCCATGTCTTGTAGAAAATTTTCATTTCCTACTGCTAGAACTAAATTGCGCCTCATATACAGTCCAAATCTATCTACTTCGTCATCCATATTTGCAACTTCATCTGCATGACTCGTATCTGCCTCTTCTAGTGCCTCTATTGCTTCAAGTACCATGTTATTTGCCATCAAATACATTCTCTTCAATGCAGTCTCAAATGATAATTCTGGAAGTCTGGTGAGGATTTGGATGATGATATTTTCAGAACTTGATTCTACAATCTCTGTTCCAATCATAGTCGACCTGACCAACTCTCTGATACTCCTAGAATGTTCTGCTGGAATTCTCATCCCTTTTGTTGTAATTTTGATGGTTTTGTAACCTGAAAGATATGCTGCAATAATTTTCCTCTTTATTGATTCCCCCGAATCTTTTTGATTAGATAGTATGACTGCTGTACTTTTTTTTGTTTGATTTTCCCCCTCTTTAGGGATAAGCGTTAATGATTTGTTAGAATTTTTAATAATCGTGACATTTTCCCCGACTTTGATCTTTAACTCTTCAATCCAATTCTTTGGAAGAGAAATAATGTATGTAGAGCCTCCACTAAGCTGCATTCGTCTTGTCTGCTTGGAACTTTCTAACGTTTCCAACTAAAATCTATTGAGAAATTTTACTTATTTACAATTTAGATGAGGAACTATATAGAACTATAACGTTCTCGTAAAATATGATCAAATATTAGATAACTCCATTTTCATGCCTGAATTATGTGGAACGGATTAATCTAAATCCTGAAAAGCATGGTAAACGCCAAATTTCAGATAAAATTTTCAAGATTGGCGCAACTGTGGCAGGCGTTTATGTTTTAGTCATGATTGCATTGTTGGTTTTTCAATTGGTCTCTGAGTCATATCCGATTTGGGAGGAAGATGGATTGTCATTTATCACTAGTACTGATTGGAATGCAGTTGAAGGTAGGGAATCTTTTGGCGCATTGCCCTACATCTTTGGTACCCTAGTTACTGCCTCACTTGCAATGTTGATTGGCGTTCCACTAAGTATTGGAATTGCAATGTTCATCTCTGATGCTCCTGCAAAAATAGGCGGCCCCCTGGGTTTTATTGTTGAGCTTTTAGCTGCAGTTCCAAGTGTGATTTATGGATTATGGGGACTTTTTGTTTTTAGAATTTACTTTAAGGACTGGGTAGAAGAACCACTGCACAATTTATTTGGTGATTCCATATTTTTATTCTCGGGAACTCCTTTTGGTCTTGACATAATTACTGCAAGTATAATTTTAGCTATAATGATTATTCCAACCGTTTCAGCAGTATCTCGTGAAGTGATGAAGGCAGTACCTCAACAACAAAGAGAAGCTGCATACATGTTAGGCGCAACAAAATGGGAAATGTTCAAGCTAGCCGTATTCCCATACTCTAAAACTGGTTTGATTGGTGCATCGATTCTTGGACTTGGAAGAGCTGTTGGTGAAACAATGGCAGTTACGATGTTGATTGGCAATGCAACTGGCATATCTGCAATCACTTCGTCTCTATTCAAACCAAGTCAAACAATGTCTAGTATCATTGCCAATGAATTTGTTGAAGCATCCCCTGCATCATTGCATCTTCCTGCTTTAATTGGAGTTGCACTGATTCTTTTGCTCATTGCAATTGCAATCAATGTAGTTGCACACTTGCTGGTAACTAGAATGATGAAAGTAAAGGAGGGTGCAATTAACAATTGAGTACTAATGAAAAAAGGCAAGAGTATCGGACCCTATTCAAAAATAATGTAGAGAAAAGACTTGTTGTTGATAAAATAGTTCGAATCATAGTTTTTGCATGTGTGATAATTGCAATTATTCCTCTTGGAAGCATTCTAGTTGAAGTATTCAAAAATGGATTTGCTGCAATAAGCTATGAATTTTTAACCGAAGTACCTGGTTCTATTGGTTCTGGTGAAGGTGGCATTGGACCTGCAATTCAGGGTACTATGATAATAATTGGACTTTCAAGCTTAATTGGTGTCCCAATAGGTGTAATGTCTGGAATTTATCTATCTGAATATGGTGATAATAGACTTGCACGAAGTATAAGATTCTTCAACGATGTGTTCATGGAATTTCCATCTATTGTTCTTGGCATCTTTGCATTTTTAGTAATTGTGTTGCTTCTTGGTCATTTCTCAGTATGGGCAGGTGCATTTGCATTATCTTTAATCATGTTCCCCATTGTTGCAAGAACTACTGAAGAATCTCTGAAAATGGTTCCTGTGACTTATCGTGAAGCTGGAACTGCTCTGGGTTTGAAAAAATGGGTAATTACTTTTAGAATTGTAATTTCTGCTGCAAAAAGCGGAATGATCACTGGAATTTTATTGTCTGTATCAAGAATTGGCGGTGAGACTGCTCCGTTAATTATGACTATTCTTGGAAGCAGCCAATTCTTTAGCAGCATGGATGTTCCAATGGACGCACTGCCTTTGAGAATTTGGAGATTGTCTTTGCTGCCTTATGACAGTGCACAATTACAGGGTTGGGGTTCCGCTCTAGTTTTAATTATAATAATTCTGGGAATTAATCTGGCAGTTAGATACTTTTTTGCAAATAGAAAGGGAAAGCCAGGAATTTTCAGACAATTAATTAAGAAAGGAGTGCATGCTAAAAATTGACCGCGTTGAGTATTAAATCTGCAAATACCGAAGAACAAATTCCATCATCTTCGTCATCTGTTGTTGATTCTGAAAAATACAAAATGATTGCAGAAAATGTTACAATTAGTTATGATGGAATTCCTGCAGTCAAAAATGTTACAATGAAGTTTAAAGAAAAATCTGTTACGGCCCTTATTGGCCCGTCCGGATGTGGCAAAACTACCTTCCTGCGATGTCTTAACAGAATGCATGACATGACAAAAAATGCCAAAGTTGAAGGAAAAGTGATGATTGATAACATTGATCTTTATGATAAATCCATAGATCCTATTTATCACCGAAGAAAAGTTGGAATGGTTTTTCAAAAACCAAACCCATTCCCAACAATGTCAATTTATGATAATGTTACAGCAGGTTTGAAACTAAACGGCGTGCGAGACAAAAAAATTCTAAATGAAATAGTAGAAGATTCGCTAAAAATGGCTTATTTGTGGGATGAAGTAAAAAATGACTTGAACAAATCTGCTATTGAGTTGTCTGGAGGCCAACAGCAACGTCTATGTATTGCGCGAGCCTTGGCAATACAGCCTGAAGTTTTGTTGATGGACGAACCGGCATCCGCACTAGATCCTATTGCAACTCAAAAAATTGAGGAAACAATTACTGAATTAAAAAAAGAGTATACCATAATCATTGTAACACATAACATGCAACAGGCAGTCAGGGTGTCTGATTACACTGGTTTCATGTATTTGGGTGATCTAATTGAATTTAGAGAAACAAAAAAACTCTTTACAGATCCAAAAAATGATTTGACTGCAAAATATGTGAAGGGGCATTTCGGATAAATGACTCGTTTAATTGATCCTTCTCTTCAAAAACTCTCTTTTATCATGGGGGAGATGGGTGATATGGTAGTAGAATCAATATCTCTTGCAATTGACTCTTATCTTGATGGAACAAACACAATAGATAAAGTCCATTCATTGTCTAATTCCATTCGTTCAAAGTACTATGAAGTTGAAGATTTGACCTTTGATATGCTTTTAAAATACCAGCCAGTTGCAGATGATTTTAGGTTCATAAGATCTTCCACTGAAATATCTTATGCTTTTTCTAGATTTGGAAGATATGCTTACGATATAACCCAAGTTAGAGATTTGTTTGGTGATGTTTCAGAATGTACCAATGCGTCACTTGTTGAATCTACAAAAAAAGTAAAGCACATGATAAAAGAAGCGGTGCTGTCCTTTGCAGAACTTGATGTTCGCAAAGCAATCAAAATTAGAGAAGATGAAAAAGTAATTGATAGGATATACAAAGAACGATTGCCGAAACTAATTGAATCAAATAATACAAAATGTGCTTTGGCAGAGGCACTATTGCTGAGATATTTGGAACGCATCGGTGATCATGCAGTATTCATGAGTGATGCAATAAATTACATAGTCACTGGAAAGCACCGACCTAGTGAAGAACGAATAGCATCACATACAAAACAAGACTGAATCATACATTAATTTTTATTCTGGCCAAAATTTTTTGAAATATTGCAATGGATATTTTACAATTAATTCAATCTAATCTCCTTACTCCAATTATTCTGTTCTTTTTGTTTGGAATCATTGCAGCTAGAATAAAATCTGATTTGAAAATACCTGAAGCAATTTCTGAATTTCTACCAATCTATCTTTTAGCCGCAATTGGTCTTCATGGCGGAATTGAGATGAGGAATACTGGATTTGAGAATATGCTGATTCCAATGTTGGCCGCAATTGGACTTTCGCTTTTGTTTACGTTAAACCACTACCAAATTCTGAGAAGACTGGGAAAATTCAATATCTTTGATTCGTATGCTTTAGCATCTACATATGGTGCAGTAGGTGCTGTAACTTTTTCAGTTGGATTATCTTTTCTTAAAAACCAAGGTGTTTCATCAGAAGGATATCTTGCAGCTATCCTAGCTGTGCTGGAGCCCCTTGCATTTATCCTGGCAATATTTTTGACTAACATGGCAGTTTCAAAACAAATCAAAGTAAAGAAAAAATCTTTTACAGCAGATGATGCCTCTGACATTGAAATTGGAATACAGAGTAGCAAAACAAAACTGTCTCAAGTTTTACATGAATCAATCACTGGCAAAGCTATCGTCATTCTGCTTGGAAGCATCATCATAGGATACATTATTGGGGAAAATGGATTTAGTTCAATCAAAATTGTTTTTGATGAAATGTTTACCGGTGCTATAGTGATCTTCATGATTGAAATGGGAATCATTGCAGGTCAAAGATTAGATGATATGAAAAAAGTGGGTATTTTTTTGACTGCATTTGCAGTAATTATGCCTACTTTTAATGGAATTGTTGGAGTTTTAGTTGCAACCGTACTGGGATTAAGTCTTGGTGGTGCAGTGATGTTTGGTTTGTTGTTGGCCAGCGCTTCATTTATTGCAGCGCCTGCAGTATTGCGTCATACAATCCCTCAAGCAAAACCTAGTCTTTACATTACCTCTGCACTGGGAATTACATTTCCTTACAACATCATTGTATTATTGCCAATAATGTTTGCAATCTCATCTTTTGTTCACACCGGAGAAGGATCGATAGACTTATTCAATTATGTCATAAAGGACTGGATATGAAACTCTACAATGTAAAATTGCTTACGATCGTATGTGAAATTCTTGCTCAAAAAAATATTCTTGAAATTTTAAAAAATCATGAAATAACAGGATATACAACTTATGAGGTTGATGGAAATGGCGCACGTGGGTTACGTGGTCAGGGTTTTAAAAATGAAAAAAATGTTAAAGTTGAAGTAATTATGCACGAAGAGAAACTATCTGATGTTGTTGAAGAAATATCTAGAACGCTGTTTGCAAATTTTGCTATTGTACTTTATGTTAGTGATGTTGGTGTTGTTAGGACTGAAAAGTTTTAACAACAGGAATCCTCAGAACACAAAACCGGAATTTTTTTACTTGCATTTGTAATATTTGATATTAACACTGATAATTGATTATTTGAAATTGAATACATTGCCTTTTTTCCTTCATCTCTTGATTTGACAATGCCGCATTTTTTCAATGTCTTTAGATGGTGTGACACTAGCGGTTGATCTTTTTTTAATTTCTCGACAAAATCATTTACGCACAATTCCTTGTTTTTCTGCAGTAACTCTAGGATTCCAAACCTTGTCTCATCACAAATACATTTTAAGAGACTAATTCCGTTCATATCAATCTAAATTTATATGAACCAATATTTATTTGATTTTATGGCCAAGCCAGAAAAAGTTCTTTTTGTGTGCGTAGAAAACGCTGGCCGAAGCCAGATGGCAGAAGGGTTTCTCAGAAAATTTGCACCTCATCTTGATGTAATTAGTGCGGGAACCAAGCCACGATCTCAACTTATTCCAACTGTCATTGACGTGATGAAAGAGGTTGGCATTGACATAACTGAGCAAAAACCAAAAGAACTGACAAATGAAATGATTTCACAGTCCATCACTGTCAATATGGGGTGTATGGATAAAGAATCATGTCCTGCGTTATTTGTAAATGATGTGATTGATTGGAATATTTCTGATCCAAAAGATAAGGATATTGAAAAAATACGAGAGATTCGTGATCAAATAAAAAATGAGGTGTTGAATCTCATTAAAAAAATAGAGGAACAATAATGGTCTATTCTAACATTCAAATCTTTACTGTAGAATTGATTGGCACATTCATTCTTGTAATTTTTGCAACAGGTTCAATTGTATATGATGTTCAAATTGGTGGTCCATACGGTATATGGTTTGCAGCTGCTGCTCCATTTGTTGCGTTAATCATCGGCGTTTACTCGTTTGGTAAAATCTCTCTTGCACATTTCAATCCTGCAGTAACTATAGGTTATTACATAACTGGGCATATCTCAAAAATTCAAATCGTTTGGTATTTTGCAGCAGAAATTATTGGTGCAGTTTTGGGCTCTCTGTTTGTAATGACGTTTATTGGAAAAGACGCAAATCTAGGATCTAACGTTCCTAATTATGATTATTCTTTATTTTTGATTTTTCCAGTAGAAGTATTAGCATCTGCATTGCTTATGGCAGTGATTTTCACTGTTGTATATACAAAAGGATTGAAAGGGTTTAGTGGCATTGCCATTGGCGGTATAGTTGGATTGGATATTTTCTTTTTGGCATTTATTTCTGGAGCATCAATGAATCCTGCAAGATCCTTGGCACCTGCTTTGTTGTCTGGAATGATGAATGATTTGTGGCTCTATTGGAGCGCACCCTATGTTGGAACAATTATTGTGGCTTTCTTATTTAGAAAAAAATTTGAGATACAAAGGAAACAAGAATTATAGCCATACTGTCAACTACATAGACTACGGAGTTTTATCGAATCTAATTACTTGCTGCTTTAGTCTTTGTTCTGCTAATGCTAGTCATGATATCATCTGATTTTAAGCAGAGTTTAGCCATTTCACGCCTATGTGACGATATCTTGGAGTCCAATGAACGGATATTTTTCGTATCCTCAATTAACTACAATGGGCGAGTCTTTGAATCCCGATCTCGTAATGATAGTGTTCTTACAAAACTGTCTAAATCTGAAACCGAGATGTTTTTTATGCAAAGAACCCTTCAAACATCGCTTAGTAAAGAATTCGATGATATAGTTGGACCACTCAATTTCATAACTGTACAAAGAGAAACTTTCTTAGAATTAATTTTCCCCTATACTGAAGGATTAATTTTAGTTGTATGTGATTTAGATGTAGTTCCTAATTATCTTGCAAAGAGAATTTTATTTGTACTGAGAGATTTCGATTGGGCGTCAAAGAATTCTCAAATATATAATGCCTGATGAATGTTGCAGAGCATGTGGTTGGTTTCTAAAGAATCATCTAAAGTGCCAGCATTGTAATTTTTTGTTTCAAGATGTATGTCATAATTGTAATGTAAAATCATTACCGAAATTTCACGATTGTAAACAAGAATATGGTTTTAGTTAGTCAACTATGTAAATTGTTTCTGTTTACATATTTACCATAAATCATTTAGGTTATTTTTTTAGATCTAAAATAAAATACCTAGTATAATGCAAAAAACACAATGTGAAAAATGTGGAAATAACGAAACCGAGATTTTAAGACGTGGAAAGTTTGCAGACGATATATTATTTTGTCCAAACTGTGACGATATTTGTAACAAGCTTGGATAACTTTTTTCTATATAGATTACAAACTTTTAGTTTGTTATGGAAAATAATTACAATCATGTTTTAACAAATTTTGCGTATGTATGATTAATGTGCGCTACTCCCTTCCTTGAGCATGACAATTCCTCATTTTCAAAACTCCTATTGTCAAAAGAAGTGGCGGACATCATCAAACAGGCTGTACGTGAATCCACGCAAGTGAATCATCTTGATTGCAATGATGGGAAGAACATTAAAGGAGAATTTGATGACTAAAAAGTCGACAAATTGTAGTCCAAATTGTTGGTGCAAACAAGAAAAATCTGATGATCCTTTAATTGGATGTTCCATACCTAAAAAACTCTAAAATCATGTCTTTTACGAATAATAATGACCTTGTTTAGTCTATTTTGATGACTAATTCAAAACTATTCTCAGATTCAAAAAAAGTCATCCCATCAGGAGTGAATAGCCCTGTTAGGTATTTTGAACCATATCCATTCTTTACAAAAAAATCAAACGGTGCATATCTTTGGGATGTCGAGAACAAAAAGTATATTGATTTTTGCAATGGATATGGTGCTTTACTGTTGGGGCATAGAAGAAAAGAGATTATCAATGCAGTCTCCAACCAACTTTCTAAAGGAACTCTCTATTGTACTCCGACAGAAGCTGAAACTGAATTATCGAAATTAATCATTGGAAACTTTCCGTCGATTGACAAAGTCCGGCTAGTCAACACTGGAGGAGAGGCAACAATGACTGCAATTAGATTGGCACGTGGTTTTACAAAAAAGAAAAAGATAATCAAATTTGAAGGATGTTATCATGGTGCACATGATTCTGTATTGGTAAAAGCAGGTTCTGGCTCTGCACATAATGGCATTTCGGTTTCAGAAGGTGGATTAGATGAAGTTTCAAAAAATACTTTGGTTGTGCAGTATAACAACATTGAAGACTTTCAAAAGACAATTAACCAAAACAAAGACATTGCAGGAGTAATAGTGGAACCAATTCTAGCTAACATGGGTTTGATTCTGCCTGAAAAAAATTTTCTCTATGATTTGCGAAAAATTACCAAAGAAAACAACATCCCGCTAATTTTTGATGAAGTGGTTACAGGATTCAGGGTATCTCCTGGTGGGGCTCAAGAGCATTTTGGAATTAAATCCGATATCACTACTATGGCCAAAGCTCTCAGCAACGGCTTTACAATTGCCGCAGTTGGCGGAAGAAAAGAAATAATTGATTTATTGTCTCCTGGGGGCAAAGTCTACCAGGCAAGTACTTTTGCTGGAAATCCTATATCTGTCAGTGCAGCAATTAGCTCAATTAAGACAATAAACAAATTGAAAAACAAACTCTACTCTAAACTTGAGAGATTCAATCTTTTGTTTACCACCGCATTGGATGATATGGCCACTGACATGCATATTGCACATCAAATTAACTTTACCGCATCGATGTTTCAGATTTTCTTTACAAACAAACCCGTGATTAATTACGAAACTTCCAAAAAAGCAGATTCTAAGAAATTCCAAAAAATGTTTAGAACATTATTGAAAAAGGGAATCTTCATTGCACCATCGCAGTTTGAAGTAGTTTTTCTATCTGATGCTCACACTGAAAATGATCTAAACAAGACACTTGATGCATATGATGCAGCATTAAAATCGGTGAAAAATTGAAGTACATAGTTGGTGCTAGAGGAAGTCAATTATCACTAGCTCAGACAAATTGGGTTATATCAGAACTAAAAAAAGTGAATCCTGGATCTGAATATGAAATTAAATCCATCACTACAAAAGGCGATACTGATTCAAGGCCATTATTTACAATAAACCAAAAAGGAATCTTTGAAAAAGAAGTGGATAGAGCAGTATCGCAAAAAGAAGTAGACTTTGCAGTTCATAGTCTAAAAGACGTTCCATCAGAGCTAGACGAAAGTCTCGTGATTGCATGTATTCCAAAACGTGAAGCAGTAAATGATGTCTTTATTTCCTCTGATGGCTCATCTTTGGAAAATATCAAAAAAGGTGCAGTTATTGGAACCAGCTCGCTTAGACGCGCAGTTCAAGTTTCAAGAAAAAGACCTGATGTTACAGTAAAACCAATACGCGGAAATATTGAAACAAGAATAAAAAAAACATCTGGAGAAAATTTTGACGCTATCGTTCTTGCCCAAGCTGGAATTTCAAGACTAGGTGTTGATGTAAAATTCTCACCATTACCAATAAATGATTTTTCTCCATCTCCTGGGCAAGGTGCAATAGCGATTGTTGCCAGATCTGATGATACAAACACAATTTCTATGTTGAAAAAAATTGAAGATTCAGACTCTAGATTGGAAATTGAAGCAGAGAGAGCGTTATCCAACTATGTGGATTCTGGATGTAGATTTCCACTTGGCGCGTATGCGAAATCCAGCGGAACCGAAATGACTCTTACAGTTACTGCATTTTCTGTTGATGGAAAACAATCATTACATGTAACCAAAACTGGTAGTAAAAATGATCCTGCATCTCTTGGCAAAAATGTGGGCGAAGAATTACGTAAAAAAGGAGTAAATGATCTTGCATTAAATTGGAGAGAAAAAGTGGAGGAATGGAATACTACATGACTGGAAAAGTGTATCTTGTTGGCGCAGGACCTGGAGATCATAAATTAATTACATTGCGTGCGGTTGAATTACTCAAAAAAGCAGATGTTGTTTTGTATGATAGGTTGGTAAGCAAAAAAATTATTTCAATGATTCCAAAATCTGCCAAAAAAGTTTACGTTGGTCGGGCAGTAGGAGATGACACTACTCATCAAAATACTACTAATGACTTGATGGTAAAATACGCAAAATCAAAAAAGAATGTAGTCCGACTAAAGGGCGGGGATCCCATAATCTTTGGCCGTGGTGGTGAAGAAGCAGAATTTCTAAAAGAAAACAAGGTAAAATATGAAATTGTTCCTGGAATTACTTCTGGAATTGGCTCTGCGACATATGCTGGAATTCCTCTTACTCACAGAAAATATGCATCATCGGTAGTTTTTGTAACTGGCCATGAGGATCCTGAAAAGAAAAAGGAGATTGTCAAATGGAAAAGATTGGCAAAATCTGTTGATACTATAGTAATTATGATGGGGCTTTCAAGAATTGATGTTATTTGCAAGCAACTTATTGCTGGAGGAATGAATACGAAAACCCCTGTAGCTGTAATTCAAAATGGCACCACTCCTAATCAAAAAATGATTAAAGGAACAGTTACAAACATTGCAAAAAAAGTTAAAGAAAATAAAATCACCCCTCCCACAAATATTATTATTGGAAATGTAGTTAATTTGTCAGAAAGTATTGGGTGGAAATAATGCTTGATGGAAAAACTATCGCAATCACTCGTTCAAAAGATGATGCATCTGAATTCATTGCACTTGCCGAAGAAAACCATGCAAAGGCACTTCCGTTACCTACAATTGAGCTTGTAAGTAAGGGGGAGAAAATTGTTGATGAATTTTTGGAATCTGTTGAGAAATACTGTCCTGATTATTCTGTTTTTATGAGCTCAAAAGCAGTAAAACTGTTGTTTGATACTGCAAAAGATGTTGGTAAATTAGACAAATTGCAACTAGCTGTCGCAAATACCATAGTAATGTCTGTTGGTCCAAAAACTACCGCCGCTCTTGAATCTGAGGGAATTAAAGTAAACCTTCAACCTACAACTTTTTCATCTGTTGGTGTTGGTGAGGAATTCACCCAAATCAACGCAGTTGGGAAAAAGGTCATTGTTCCTCGTAGTGGCGCATCAACTCCATTTTTAAAAGAACTATTGAATAAAATTGGAATTGATGTGTTGGAAATTCATCTTTATGATGTATGTGCATTTAGAGATACTACTCAGTGGAATGAGTTTCGAGAATTATTTTTTCAAGATAAAGTAGATGGTATTGTTTTTACTAGTGCCTCTTCCGTTCGTGGCTTTTTTGAGATAATGCAAAAAGATTTTGATGAATCAAAACTGCTTGAAAATTTACAAAAGTTATCTGTGATTGCTATTGGTCCTTTTACAGCTGATGAACTCAAAAAATTCAATGTGAAAAATACTGTGTCTCAGGTTCACACTGTTTTGGGCTCTTTTGATACTATGAAGCAAATTCTTTCAGACTGTTAGAATTTGATTAAATTCTGTGGTGTTTTTTAAAATCATCTCTTTCTAATCGATACAAGCACAAAAATAATTTTTGGGCATTAATTGATCTCAATTTCTTGCTAAGATCTAGATTTTAGCTCAAGCTATTTAGCTATGCCTATTTTTCCTCATGTATTTATAATATAACGGGGTTATGATGGGCATGGCAACTGAAAACCTCGATATGGATTATTCCAAATATGATTTTAAAGACTCTACAGAACTTTATGTTCATCTTAGCAAGAAAGGATTGTCTAAGGAAACTGTGATTAGCATCAGCAAGATGAAAGGCGAACCAGAATGGATGCTTGATTTTAGATTACGATCTTATGAAATTTTCATGAAAAAACCAATGCCTACTTGGGGCGGAGATCTTAGTGTTATCGATTTCCAAAACATCTACTACTACGCAAAAGCGTCCGACAAAGTAGAGAAGAACTGGGATGATGTTCCAGATAGTGTCAAAAAAACATTCGATAAACTTGGAATTCCAGAAGCTGAAAAGAAATTCTTAGCAGGTGTTGGTGCACAATATGAATCTGAAGTTGTGTATCACAGTCTGAGAGAAGACTTGGCAAAACAAGGCGTCTTATTCTTAGATACTGATGCAGCTCTTAAAGAGTATCCGGAAATTTTCAAGAAATACTTTGGTAAAATTATTCCTCCTGAGGATAACAAATTTGCAGCACTTAACAGTGCAGTTTGGAGTGGCGGTTCATTTATCTACATTCCACCTGGCGTCAAAGTCGACATGCCGCTACAAGCATATTTTAGAATTAATGCTGAGAACATTGGTCAATTCGAAAGAACGTTGATCATTGCTGATGAAGGCTCAGAAGTTCATTACATTGAAGGATGTACTGCTCCTGTTTATTCTTCCGAATCTCTACACTCTGCAGTTGTAGAATTGGTAGCACACAAAGATGCTAAACTAAGATACACCACAATCCAAAACTGGAGCAGTGATGTATACAATCTAGTTACAAAACGTGCTTATGCATATGAGGGTGCAACAGTTGAATGGATTGACGGAAACATTGGAAGTAAACTAACAATGAAGTACCCTGGAATCTATCTTATGGGCGAGCGAGCATATGGTGAAACACTTTCTATCGCATTTGCAGGAAAGGGACAGCATCAAGATACAGGTGCTAAAATGGTTCATCTTGCCCCAAACACCACTTCTAAAATTACATCAAAGTCAGTAAGCAGACTAGATGGACGTTCAACTTACAGAGGATTACTAAATGTGGCGAAAGGTGCTACAAATGTAAAAGCCACTGTAAGATGTGATGCATTACTCCTAGATGATACATCCAAGACTGACACTTATCCATACATGGAAATCAATCAAGAAGATGCCACGATTACGCACGAAGCAACAGTTGGAAAAATCGGTGATGAGCAAATCTTCTATCTGATGACTAGGGGCTTTACAGAGGAAGAAGCACTTTCATTAATTGTTAATGGCTTCATGGAGCCATTTACAAAAGAACTTCCAATGGAATATGCAGTGGAGCTAAATAGACTGATCAAATTAGAGATGGATGACTCTGTGGGATAAACTCCCAATTTTACTTTGATTAAAAATGTCTCAAGAATCACTTTCAAAACTCAACACTAGCCATATTGATGAAATTTCATCGTCAAGGAATGAACCCGAATGGCTCAAAGATTACAGAAAGAGTTCATTGTCTATCTATGACAGTCTCCCAATTGAAATGTCTCCACTTTACAACAAATACACTGATGCAAAAAAAATGGATCCTGAGAAAGTATTACTTTCAACATCCACTACTGAAACCATTCCAAGTTTCTTAAACAAAAGACTAACCGAGTTAGAAAATGAAACCTGTATTATTCAGATTGGTACAAACGTTCACAAAATCAATATCTCAGATGATCTAAAATCAAAAGGACTCGTTATCTCTTCAATATCTGATGCAATTCAAAACAATTTTGAACTGGTAAAAAAAGCACTCGAGGCTTCAAACTCAAATGATGATAAATTTACCGCACTGAACAATGCCGCATTTAATTCCGGAGTCTTTATCCACATACCTTCAAATCTCATCCTGGAGAAACCAATTCACTTTTTGGCATGTTTGTCTGAAGATGGCCATTCAACTATTGCTCGAAATATTATCTTTGCAGATGAGAATAGCAAAGCTACCATTGTCCAAGAAATCTATTCTCCTAAAACCGACAAGCAACCGGCATATCTTGAATTACTAAATGCCAGTGTTGCTGCAAATGCACAATTAGATGTTACCACTTTGCAACTAATGGATCAGCATGCCGTTAACTTTTCTACAAGACGTACTGATTTGGCACAAGATGCTAAAGTAAATTGGTACTCTGGTCTATTTGGTTCCATTTTATCAAGGTACAAGATTGAGTATTTTCTTAATGGCAATGGCGCATCTGCCAATGACTCTGAAGTAATATTTGGAAATGATGAGCAATCATTTGACATTCAAACTAATGTTAATCATGAAAGCCCATCTACTGAAGCCAGAGTCGTTGAAAAATCAATTCTTAGAAACAAATCAAAATCTCTTTTCAAAGGGATGATTAGAATTAAAGAACATGCCGCAAAATCAAATTCATTTTTGTCCGGGCGTTCCATCCTCCTGGATAAAGATGCAAAATCCGACGCAATTCCGGGATTGGAGATCTTTACAAATGATGTAAAAGCCACACACTCTGCTTCTGTAGCACAAATTGACGAAGAGCAAATATTTTATCTTAAAACTAGGTGTCTTACTCATGAAGAGGCAGAAAGAACTATTGTTGAAGGGTTCTTAGAGCCACTTTCCAGGAAGATGTCGTTCCAAGTAAGAGCATGGATTGCATATCTAATTGAATCCAAGTGGGAAAACCGTGAACTCACAATTAACACTGATGCCGAATTAGCCAAGTTTGTTGAAATAGAGGAGACACGTTATAATGAAGACGCAGAGATTGAGCAACACTACAAGTATCGGTGATAATTTTGTCAGAATGGGTAAAAGCTTGTAATTTGGAACAGGTGAAAGAAGGACAACTTTTCGGGTTTGTCCATGGTGATAAAAAATTACTACTCGCTAATCTTAACGGGAAAATTCATGCAACTGATTTGATCTGTACTCATGCTGACGCAGATCTTTCCACAGGTTTTCTTAGTGACGAAGGTGTCAGGTGTCCATTGCATCTCTCTGTTTTTAATTTGGATAATGGAAAACCGCAAAATCTTCCTGCTGAAATCCCTCTCAAAGTATACAATGTTAAAATAGATGCCAACGAAATTTACGTGGAGCTTTAAGATATGCAAAGTACTGAATCTTTATTTGAAAATATAAGGAAAGATTTCCCAATACTTGAAAGGACTGTTAGAGATAACAAACAACTTGTTTATCTTGACAATGCTTCAACCACACAAAAACCAAATCAGGTAATTGATGCAATTACTGATTATTACCAACATCATAACGCAAATATTCACAGAGCAGTTTATGCACTAGCTGAAGAAGCCACTGAGGCATATGAGGCAACTAGAGACAAAATTGCAAATTTTATCAATATTAAGGATCGTCAAGAAATTATTTTTGTTAGAGGTACTACTGAAGCAATTAATCTCGTTGCTTATTCATGGGGAAGGCCTCATATCAAAGAAGGTGACATTATTGTTACTACTGAATATGAGCATCATAGCAATATCGTTCCATGGCAACTTCTTACCCAAGAAAAGCATGCCAAATTAGAATACATTGGTATGGATGATAATGGGGAATTGATCTTGGATGATCTTGATAAATATCTTGCAACAGGCAAAGTCAAACTTGTAACATTTAGCTTGATGTCAAACGTTCTTGGAACTATCACTGACTATGAAAAGATAATTGAAAAATGCAAGGCTGCAGGTGTTCTTACCTTAATTGATGGTGCCCAGGCAGTGCCTCACATGAAAGTTGATATTGAAAAATTAGGATGTGACTTTTTTGCGTTTTCTGGTCATAAGATGCTAGGTCCAACAGGAATCGGTGTTTTATGGGTTAGAAAATCCGTCTTGGACACAATGGTTCCATTCCATGGAGGTGGCGATATGATCAGAGAAGTTCACAAGTATGAAACTACTTGGAATGACTTGCCATACAAATTTGAAGCGGGCACCCCAAACATTGCAGATGTAGTTGGGTTTGGAGCTGCAATTGACTATCTTACAAAAATTGGAATGGATAACATACGAGAACATGAAATTGATCTAACAAAATATGCTTTAGAAAAATTATCTGCAGTTAAAGGACTTCATATCTATGGT
This sequence comes from Nitrosopumilus zosterae, assembly GCF_025998175.1. Classification (NCBI taxonomy): domain Archaea; kingdom Thermoproteati; phylum Nitrososphaerota; class Nitrososphaeria; order Nitrosopumilales; family Nitrosopumilaceae; genus Nitrosopumilus; species Nitrosopumilus zosterae. The sequence goes on along the minus strand of NZ_AP026695.1, from coordinate 1,258,419 downwards.
ACAAAAGATATGTCAAAACGTGGTGGTGTTATTTCCTTTAATTTTGCAGACGTTCACCCCCATGATGTGGCCCAAATTATTGATGAGGAGGGAATCGCAGTTCGTTCTGGACATCATTGTGCCCAAGTGTTAATGGAGCGACTAAACGTTGCAGCTACATCTAGGGCAAGTTTTTACATTTACAATACTAAAGAAGATGTTGACATTCTTGTAAACTCGTTAAATATTGTAGCGAAGGTGTTCAAATTATGAGTGGTAATGCAGACATTTATCATGAAATGATTGTGGATTACTCTAGAAATCCGATTAACTATGGAGAAATTGAAAATCCTGATGTCACTTTTCATGATTCAAACCCACTGTGTGGTGATAGCATAGACATTGACATGAAAATTGATGAAAACAAAATTAGCGATATCAAATTTCACGGAAAAGGGTGTGCAATTTGCATGGCATGTTCTTCTGTATTGACTGAAATTACAAAAGGTAAAACTCTTGATGAAGCAAGAGCAATTGAGAAAAATGATGTCTTGAGCGAACTCGGTCTTGAACATCTCCAGGCTGTTCGTATAAAATGTGCCTTGCTTTCTCTCAAGGTGTTAAAATCTGCCCTTTACACATACATTGGAAAACATCTGGAAGACACTTCTGATGTAGATAAACTAAAAGAAGAGGCAGCAAATCTGTACTAGCATGAGTGATTTTACTCCCACCATCCCAATCTCCTTACAAATTCGAAAAATAATTTTTGAAAAATTCAACGATCCTGATGGCAAATTCACAAATGATGAAATTTTTGAAATCATAAAAGAAAATGGTGATCTTGATCCTTCTTGGGTAATCGATGATACTGAATCTTTTTTTAATGAACTTTGTGATTCAGGTCTTGTGAGAAATATTGCTCAGAATTTTACCACCATATGGATGAAGCTATTTGATCCTGTAGAAAAATTTCATTGTAATTCGTGTAATCATGATGTTTATCTTGGAATATCTGAAGAAAGAATTTGTCCCAACACTTCTTGTAAATCTTCTATTTAGATCTGTATTTCATTGCTGCATCTTCAAGAGCTTTAATCATTGGTAATTTTTCTCCTGTAAGATAAAGCACTAATGCACCACCTGCGGTACTTATATGATCAATTTTTTCTGCTAATCCTAATTTTTTTAGAACTGATGTTAAATGTCCTCCACTCACGATGGTCGTTGCCATTGAGTTTGCAACTGAATCAAGTAATGCTTTTGTTCCATAACTGAAATTTTCTTTTTCAAAAAATCCTGCTGGTCCACTGATAAATACAGTTCCTGCCCCTGCAATTAATTTTGAATAATACTCTACTGTTTTTGGGCCCAAATCGTAAATTTTGTCTGTTTTAGCAATCTCTCTTACATCCATCTCCACCCTTGCACCATCCTTGTCAATTGCAATATCTACCGGAGTGGCAAATACATCTGGATATTCCCCTATTAACGCATGAGCTTTTGATACAACTTCGTCTTCTCTTTTAATTCCTAGAGGTGACTTGATTCTGGCTTGAGCGCGCATGAATACATTGGCAATTACTCCTGTTAGCAAAACATGATCTGCTCTTCCATTCTGAATCAATAGCTTGATTGCCTCTAATCTATCTGGAACTTTGGAGCCTCCAAGAACTATAACATGCGGTGCCTTGGCTACAGTCATAATCTCATCTAGATTTCTTACTTCTCTTTCTACTATTCTTCCCGCACATGCAGGTAAAACTTGTGGAAATCCAACAATTGATGGATGTGATCTGTGAGCACTGGGAAATGAATCCAAAACACAAAGATCAAACAATTTGGATAAACGCGTAACCATAATTGTCTTTGCAGCATTTTCTGGTGTAAATTCGTAATTTTCTTCTGCACATAATCTTAGATTATCTAACAGTAGGATTTCTCCATCATGTAAATTTCTAATTGCGTTTTGTGCAGCTTCTCCAATCGTGTCTTCTACATATTTTATTTTTTTACCCATTAATTTCTCGAGAACTTTTGCATGTTTGTCCATCCCTGTATAATCATCATTTCCAACTCTACCTTGATGTGATGCAACAACCACTTTGGCTTCTTTGAGTGATTGCAAAGTTTCAATTGCTTCTTCAATTCTTTTGGTACCTGAAATTTCCATTGAATCTGGATCTATTGGGCAATTCATGTCGACTCTCAAAAAAACAGTCTTGCCTTTTAAGTCAAAATCATCTAGTGTGAGTACCTTCACGACTTTTCTATTATGCACTTGGTTAAATTCTTTGAGCCGATCATAATTATTTTGGCGAATTTATTCACAATCTGTGATTTACACTTCTAAAGATTTTCCGTCGATAAAAATTAAAAGCAACATACTTGAGGTCTAGTTAATTGCAAAATTGGATTTTTGATATTAGGTCACGTTCCTTTGTGCTGCTTACATTATTGTTTCTTATTCTTACTGGTTTAGTTTATTCTGGAATTACTGAAATCTTTGATCAAGAAGTTGTTTTATTTTTCTCCGAACATGTTGGTGATTCAACACTCGACATCATTATGCAATACATTACAGAAAGTGGGGAGGTTTTTTGGATGTTGGGATTTGGAATTCTAATGTTATTAATTCCAAAAACTCGTAGGATTGGGATTACTCTGATGATCCTGATTGTTATTTCCACACTTCTTACAGGATATATCAAATGTGGGGTGGATAGAGATAGGCCTGATTTTGAGTACAAGGGTGCCCCATTTCCAGTACCAATCAGTAAAGATACTTTTGCATTATTCTGTGAGGGTGGATTTGATGCATCATATCCCTCTGGACATGCCGCAAGATCTATGATTTTCGCGATAATATTGGGGTATGCACTTTCAGATAGGTTTCCACGTGGAGCATATCTGATGTTCTTGTATCCAGCTATGATTTCCATTAGTAGAATCTATGTTTTGCAACACTATCCAATGGATGTGATTGGCGGTATTGTTATCGGAGTAATGCTTGCTGGAGTTATGGCAAAAAGAACAAAACTTTACAAAATTTTTGATAAATCAAAAACCTAGGTCTGCCAATGCGGAATTACTGATTAAAACTATTGCATAATGTTCATCGTCGTGATGATATGTCCAATATCTGATGTCTCGAATTTCATTTTTTTGTCTGAGTCCATGTGTTACTCCCGTAGTTACTGTGTATCCGATTCTTTTAGCAATTTTTGATTCTTTTGGCATGAGAACTTTGAATCCTTCTTTCCTTTTTTTAAATCCAATTCTTATCATGTCTTCAACTGCCTCCATGGCATTTTTTTCGTCTTTTAGATCATATGTCTTTGATATCGGCAAGTCTTTTGGATGAAAATCCATGCTTTTACTTAATTCTTTTAACTAATATTTTTTAAAAAATGGCTTTTGCGATCAAAGTTAGTTAATTTTCTTAACTGGTAAGTCAAATCCTGATTATATTAACAACTTAACCGACTCTTTTTGTTTGATTTTATCGTTGGCATCGTTAGAAAAATTAGTAATTCAATTACAAAAAAAGAAACAAGAAGCAACCAAGCTAAGAAAACAAGCTGAAAACCAATTAAAAGAAAATCGTTCTGCTGAAAGACGATCTTCTTCTGGTCTGCACACAATTGACAAAAAAATTGAATCTGAACGAGAAGATGTTTCTGACGTGTCTACAGTGCTTACCCAAAAAACCTCTCAGTTGGAGAGTATTGACAGACTAGTGACTGCAGCACAGGAAAAACTGTCTAGCGAAAAAGAGGCACTTGAACTGGTTCAACAAGAAATCGAATTTGCTGAAAACCCTGAAGAAAAACAGAATGCTGAGGCCAGATTGCGCTCATTAAATGATCATATTCAAGAATTAGAAACTGAGATTAAAAATAGACAAAAAACAGCTAAAAAAATCTCTGATGAAGTTGCCAATTATTCTGATGTAAAATCAAAAATTGATTCTAAAATCAAAAAACAATTCCAATCAAAGCCAACATTGCGTGAAACCATGACAGCAAGTCGTAAGGCTGTCCAAAAACTTGAAAAAGAATTGGAAAGACGAATCAAAACAGAAGAATCTGTCAAAAGTACATTAGAAAAGACATCCTCAAAATTACGTGAATTTTTGGCAAAAAAACGCCTCTCTTCTAAAAAGAAACCAGCAAAAAAGACTGCAGCTAAAAAGAAACCAGCAAAAAAGACTGCAGCTAAAAAGAAACCAGCAAAAAAGACTGCAGCTAAAAAGAAACCAGCAAAAAAGACTGCAGCTAAAAAGAAACCAGCAAAAAAGACTGCAGCTAAAAAGAAACCAGCAAAAAAGACTGCAGCTAAAAAGAAACCAGCAAAAAAGACTGCAGCTAAAAAGAAACCAGCAAAAAAGACTGCAGCTAAAAAGAAACCAGCAAAAAAGACTGCAGCTAAAAAGAAACCAGCAAAGAAATCTAAACGATAACTTATTACAATTTTTTAAAACAAAAATTTGTTTGATTTTGTCATGTCTCTCTAAAGAGATTCGAATCCATTATTTCTGTAATTGATTGGTTTTTGTATTAATCTCGCTTTCAATTCCATCCTTAATTATTCCAAATATTATTTCTAAAATAAGTAATTATCTGTTCATCGTTTGAAGAAATGTTTCATGAAATTTCAGACGAAATTCAAATTATGCCTGGAGGTATGCCTATTTTTCTTGTAGTGTCTGTTCTTTTTGCAATGTTAGAAATTACTCAATTACACAATAAATCTAGAAACTAAACATATTGGAATTAACAATATTGATTTCATTGCAATGTTTTCAGTTCTGAGAAACTTTGTTCTTTTTTAAATTCCTCTTCTTCAACTGTGAATATCATTAGCTCTTTTCTTTCAGGGTATTACTGGGAATAATTATTTTGGTTATCGGAATTACAGTGATGTTAACAGATCTGAAAAATAATCAGAACAATAAAAGAAATTATTGAGGATTTATTTCCATTTGACCAAATTTGCCTTTGGTTAGAGATACTTCACCTTTGAACTCATTTGTGTATCCGTTTGTGATAACAACGGTATCTCCAACATTAACTGCCTTGATATCGTCTCCCCATAAAGTGAGCTTCATTTGATCATCTTCTGTTTCACCATTAGCAATTATTGCATCACAGACATCCACTGTTCCTCCACTTTTGAGATTTACAGTTCTTGGATCTCCTTTGCTTTTTACTTGGGCGTTTACATTAACTCCACTTCGCATTTTTTTTGCTTGTGAAATTGGTATGAATTCTGTCATGTAATTTTGAATCGAATTAGCACGATTATAAGCTTTCTCAAAAAATAATGGAAATTCAGATCACTATTCTGTTTTTTTATAATAGTAATCGAGAAATATCGGTGTTTACCCAATCTCAGTGCAGAGGTATCGAAGCCCGGTCAACCGAGAGGGACTCAAGATCTTCATAATAGGAAATCCCTTCTCTCAGGAGTTCGTGGGTTCAAATCCCACCCTCTGCATTTCATTAATTCATGAATATTGTCGGAAAAATTATGCAACTAGTGCTTTAACTTTGGTTGTAGAATGTTTTGATATTTTTTTATGCATTTCAGCTAATTCTTCGTCCTTGAAAGATAGATTGCATCTAAAACATTTCCAAACCATCTCGGACATACACAGTGTAGGCACAAATTGCTTATAAAGATATTGCATGATTGATCCAAATTATTAGAAAACATGATCATTGTTTTGAAAAACTTGTAATTCTTTTAATTTTTTAGATCATAATAAAATTTTTTTATGACTAAGTGCCGATCCAAGGGTTTAGAAACAAAAAAGAGATAGAATTTTTGAAAGAACTTGGATATTTTTGAAATTTTTAGCGAATATTCGTATTTTGGAATTTTTCTTGTGTTAATTGGAGTAAATACTGCTCCTATTCTGATGCCTCCAAGTTGGATTGTTTTAACCTCGTTTTATCTTCTAGATCCAAGCTTGAATGTTCTTTTTCTTGCAATGGTGGGTGCTTCTGGTGCCACTCTTGGTAGATTTTTTCTCAAAAAAATTAGTGGATTATTCCGCAATTTTGTTGGAGAAGAACAGAAAACTAATCTTGACATAATTGGCGATTACCTGAATCGGAAAAAATACGGCTATGTGATTGCATCTTTTCTATTTGGAGCCACACCTCTTCCAAGCAATATGCTATTTATCGCCTATGGGTTAATGCGTGCCAAGAGCATAAGTATCTATGCAGGGTTTTGGTTTGGTAGAACAATTTCTTATGTCATAATGATTTATTTTGGTGATGCTGTTTTGAGACCCTTTTTTGAAATCTTTGAAGATCGTCTAACTGGAATTCTGTTAATTGATGGTGCAGGAATCGGTGCCATAATTTTGTTTGCGTCTATTAATTGGACTGTTTTAATAACTCAGAAAAAAATAAAATTTGTAAAACCAAAAATTTGGAGAATCTAGATGTCCGTACTTGATTTATTAAAAGATGAAGTCAAAAAAAGAATTGAAAATGATTCTGCACATGATTTTGATCACATTATGAGAGTTTACAAAAATGCTCAAAAAATATGCAAAAAAGAAAAAGCAAATGAAAAACTTGTTTTAAGCGCTGCCTTATTACATGATTTGATATCTTATCCAAAATCTGACAAGCGTTCTAAAATGTCTTCGATTGAGAGTGCAAAAAAATCTAAAAATATTTTAAAAAAATACGGTTTCTCAAATGAAGAAATTGCAATAATTTCTAATGCAATACGAGATCATAGCTTCTCACAAAATAAAGTTCCATCTAGCATTGAAGGAAAAATTCTTCAAGATGCAGATAGATTAGATGCGTTGGGTGCAATTGGACTTGCTCGAGTTTTTGCAACTGGTGGTTCCTTAAAGCGTCCATTTTATGATCCAAATGATCCTTTTTGTAAACAAAGAACACCTGATGATTCAATATGGACCATAGACCATTTCTTTAAAAAATTACTCAAACTGGAATCTTTAATGAATACAAAATCAGGCAAAATAGAAGCAAAGAAGAGGACTATTGTCTTAAAGAATTTTTTAAAACAACTAAAACATGAGATTTAGCCATAATCCACATATCTGTCATATCTGGTTTCAACTTCTTTGTTTTTTCCTGATCTTATCTTCTCATATTCCTCATTTTTTCTAAATTCTATGTATTTGATGATGTCTAGAAATCCCTCTTCTTTTGGATAAGATTCAAAAACTGGTTCTATTTTTCTTAAAAATTCTAGTGTCTTTTCTCTGTATTCGTCTCTTGTGGGTTTTTTGATTCCTTTCATTCTGAACCATATTACTGCCCAACTTGAGCCTATAACATGTGGCAATAAATCAAATGCTCTTTGAATCTCAAAACGCTCGTCGTTTCTCATGACTCTTGAAGAAATCTTGCAGCAGATTTCGCAAAATATGTTACTATCATGTCTGCCCCTGCTCTTTTAATTGAATATAGTATTTCCTCTGTGATATCTTTTTCATTTACATATCCTAACTGTGATGCAGCTTTTACCAAAGCATATTCTCCAGAAACACTGTATGCAGAAACTGGGATGTTGAATTTTTTTCTAGTTTCTGCTATTAAATCTAAATAGGATAATGCTGGTTTTATCATCACAATGTCTACTCCTTCGTTGATGTCTGTTTCGACTTCCATCATTGCTTCTCTTGCATTTGTATATGGGACTTGGTATGTTTTTCTGTCTCCAAACTTTGGTGCACATTCTGCAGCATCTCTAAATGGTGAATAAAAGTTTGAACGATGTTTAGCTGAATGAGACATTATTGAAACATCTGTAAATCCTTCATCATCAAGCGCTCTTCTAATCGCAGCAACTTGACCGTCCATCATTGCTGATGGTGATACTGTATCTACACCTGCTTTTGCTTGGCTAACAGCTATTTTTGCCAGTGTATCTAAACTGGTGTCGTTATCAATTTTATCTCCTTGAATAATTCCACAATGTCCAGTAGATGTGAATTGGCACAGACAAACATCTGCCATTATCACTATTTTATTGCCAAAATTTTTCCTGATCTGAGATATTGCATTTTGAACAATTCCATTATCATCAAATGCTGAAGTGCCTGCCTCATCTTTTTGAGCTGGAATGCCAAAAAGCATGATTGCAGGAATTCCTAAATCGCTAATTGTTCCTACCTCATCGTTTACGTCTTTTAATGGAAGCCTTTCAATTTCTGACATTGATTCCACTTTTACTCTTGTTTTTAGTTCGTCTTGAACAAATACTGGGCAAATGAAATCTTTTGGAGATAATGTGGTTTGTTGAATCAATTCTCTCATTTTTTCAGATGTTCTTAGTCTGCGAAGACGTCTTGCAGGAAATGACATGATGAAAATCTCTTTTGGCTAAAATATAATTCTAGTCTGCCTGGTTTTGTTTTTTATAGTCAAATAACTTGCTTGCCAATTCTAACACATCTGGCTTTCCTTGCTCAGATGCTTTTCTAATGTTATTCATGGGTATTGCCACAATGCTTTCTACTACTGCTTTTGTTAGTTCTTCAATAATCTTGATTTTTTTCTCATCCTTTTCATCAAGCATTTGAAGAGCTTTTTGGAACTCTTTTTCTCGTAGATTCTCTATGTTCTTGAATACATCTTTCACTAATGGTTCTGCATCTAATCTTTTCATTGAGGCTTCTAATACGGAAACTTCCTCATTAATTATATTTTCAACTGTTTTTACTTTGTTTAATCGTGCGTTCATATTTTTTTCAACCATTTCTGCAATTTGATCTAAATTCATCAATTTAATACCTCCAATTGTTGCGACTTTTTCATCAACTGTTCTTGGATTTGATAAATCTAAAATCATTATTCCTCCTTTCTTGTTTTTCATTGCTTCAGTTATTCTTTCATTTGTTACAAGAAAATATGGTGCTGTTGTTGCAACAAAAATCACATCATAATTATAAAATCCTAAAAGAACTTCTTCAAACTTTATTGGGTTTCCACCCATCGTTTCACAAAATGCCTCTGATCTTCCAAGTGTTCTACTGGTCACATCAAATGTGTATCCTCTTCTCTGTAATGATTTTGCAACAAGTGTAGATACTTCGCCTGTTCCAATCAACAAAACTTTTTTTGTTTTTAATTCATCAATATTCTCTTCTGCAAGTTTTACTGCCATGGACCCAACAGATATTCCACCTGCCCCAATCCCACTTGTGTTTCTAATTCTTGTGCCTATTCTTATTGCCTTGTCAAATAGCGTATTAAGATGCTGACCTGATGCTTTTGTTTCTCTAGCTGAAGTAATGGAGTTTTTTATTTGACCTAGAATCTGCTCTTCACCTAATACCATTGAATCTAATCCTGATGTTAATTTTAACAAATGATGCAAAGCTTCCTTGTTTTCAACGTATTCCATATTTTCATCAAATGCTTCTTCCTCAATCCCCGTAATTGTTGCCCATGTTTTCTTGATTTTGTCTATATCGTATGTTTTTGATTTACCAAATAACTCTATTCTATTACATGTTTGAATAATTACACATTCATCTAATCCTGAATGTTTTTTGAATTGTTCATATGCACTTTCCAAATTTTTTATTGTAAATCGTTCAAGAATGTGAATTGGTGAATTACGAAAAGTAACACGTGCATTGATTATGTTTTGATTCATTTCCAATTTCTCAATATTGTAATTGCTCGCTTTTCAGCTTTTTTTACCTGCCCGTCTTTTATTAACTGATCAATCTCATTATCACTCATGATTTTATGTAGGCACTCTTTTCTCTGTGTTGGGGCGGAAATTGATTCCTTTGCAATTTTTCTTACGATCTTTTGAATTTTTATGTGAGATATGTCTTCTTTTGTGATTATGTTCTTTAGTGCTTTTTCTAATTTGCCTTTGATTTTCTTTGACATTGCAGGACTCTGCCCTCCTGTAAATATTGCAATCTGAACCATCTTATCAAAATCAATAATTGCTGGATTTGAAAAATCACTCTCATCTGGATTATCGGAACTATATACAATGATTTTTTTCTTTTTTGCTTCGTTGACTATTTTTTGATTTACTTTTTTGTCATTCGTTGTTGTAATAATCATATGAGGATTAAGAGTTGAAATAAATTTTGTGTCTTGAATTTTTTGTTTTTTTAATTCTATTTTGTTGTCTTTTGCCAGTTTCCTAATTTTTGAGTTTACAGTATCGCTAATCACTAGTATGTTGCAATTTTGTTTTAATAATGAATTGACTCTTTTTTCAGCCTCATTTCCTCCGCCTATGACAATTATTCTTTTATTTTGTATATTAAGATCAACTATCATCGATCAAAGGGACTTGAGTTTCTATTTATGTATTAAAAATTATTGAATTCCTTCTAGCTACATTTTTAATTGAATGAGCAAAATATTGACTTGATGACCTCGATGGATGAATTCGATAAAGAGCTTTTAAATGAGATTCAGTGGACTTTTCCACTTGTTACAAGACCTTTTGATGCAATTGCTAAAAAATTTGACACCACACCGAAACTCATCAAAGACCGTCTAAACCATCTAAAGGAAATTGGTGTACTGAGGCAACTAAGTGCAATTTTTGATACTCGAAAACTTGGATATACCAGTTCTTTGGTTGCAATGGAAATTGAAGATGATAAATTAGAATATGTTGCAAATCAAATTAATCGCCATCCTGGTGTAAGTCATAACTATGAACGAGATCATGAGTTTAACCTTTGGTTCACTTTGGCAGTGCCTCCTGGTTCTGACTTGAAAGAAGAACTTGACAAATTCAATGTTCTTAAAGGAATCAAAAAAGTAAGAATGCTTCCTACATTACAATTGTTTAAGATTGGCGTAAAGCTAGACATGGTTGATGATAAAAAACATGAAGTTGCACCAACAGAAGAAAAAAAAGAAATTAAAAATATCAAATTCAATCCTACTGAAGAAGATAAAAATTTTATCCGTGAATTGCAAAAAGATATGGAAATAATTGATGAACCATTTGTAAAATCTGCCAAGAATCTTGGAATCACTGAAGCAGAATTATTTGAAAAAATGAAATACTATGAAGAGATTGGTGTGATGAGAAGATTTGCAGCAATCTTAAGACATAGGCAAGTTGGATTTACTGCAAATGGCATGATTGTTTGGAAAGTACCTGAAGATAAAATTTCAAAAGTTGGAGAAACTTTGGGATCATTTCCCCAAGTAAGTCATTGCTATGAACGTCCAACATATTCTGATTGGCCTTATAATGTATTTTCAATGATTCATTGTAAAACCCATGATGAAGCAAACGAAATGGCAAAAACAATTCAGAAACAAATTCATGTTGATGATTACAAAATTCTCTTTAGCTCGCGTGAATTCAAAAAAACACGTGTAGAATACTTTGTCGAAAATTCATTTAGTTTGGCAGAACAAGTACCTGCTTCCTAAATCTCATTTTCATCGTGTCCGACTATATGAATAGTACAAAAATACTGATCATTCATGTTGCAATAATATTCTGAATTTTCACCGCATGAATTACAGGGAGGAGTTTCATCTAGTTCTGAGAGTTTTGTATGGTAAATTCTACTTCTGCTAGAAATGCTGGAATTCTTATAGATTCTAGTTAAATTTGAATAGTATTCTAATTCTCCGGGATTTAAGGGCTCTTCGTTTTTGATTTTTTTAATTATTGGTTTCCATTTTTTATATTGCCCAATTTTACCTAGTCTCATTTTTTCTATTATTTCTAGAGTTTTTTTTGAATCGATTGGATTGTCCATGTGTTAATTAGTTTGCTTGGGGTGTTGCCTTTAATTCATAAGATGGCCACGAATTATACAACTCTTCAATCTCTTTCATGTCTGATGCCGGAATGTAGCCTCCTTTTGTCATTTCTACATAATTCACTATCTCTTCTTCACTAACTACTGTTGGAAAGACAGATGCAAACCCTTTCTTTGACATGATAAATTTCATAGATAGTTCTGTAATTGTTAATCCATTTCTTTCTGCAATAGGTCGTAAGATCTCCACTTTTTCTAGCGATGCTTTAATCCATTCTCCTTTTCTTACTGATCTGTGGTCTTTCTCATTGATTTTAGTGTCTGCATTTACTTTACCTGTAAGAATTCCTGATGCTTCTGGAACTCTCACAAGAATTCCTACATTTTTTTCTTCTGCTTTTTGCATCAATTCATTTCCTGGTGTTTGTTCTAAAATATTGTAAACTGTTTGAACTGCACTTACATTTGGTCTCTCCATTGCTTCTAGACCTTCTTGTGTCCATCCAATTGCAGGACCTAGTGCAACTTGGTATGTCTTTATTGTTTCATTTTCTATGAAACTATCTAATACATTAAAAATTGAATCATCTCTAATGTGTTTTAATTTTGGATTGTGTAGACCATACATGTCGAGATAGTCTGTTTGTAATCTTTCTAAACTATCTCTTAATGCTTTTCGAGTAAAATCTTCATCAAATCTCTGAGGAAGTTCACTATGTCCGATTTGTTCTACTTCTGAAAAATCATATCCATATTTCGTAGAAATTACAATTTCTTCTCTCATGCCTTTGAAAACTTCTCCGATTAATCTCTCACTTTTTCCTTTACCATACATGTCTCCCGTTTCAAAGAAGTTAATCCCTAAATCATATGCCTTTTTGAGCATTCTTTTTGCTTCGTCCTCTTCAATCTTTTTACCCCACCAATCTAGCGCTATGGACCATGCGCCAAATCCTAACTCTGATACTTTGATATCTGTTTTTCCTAGTTTATTGTAATTCAATTTTTATCCACTCTAGTTTTGAGTTTGATATTATATATTTCAAAACTATTCCTCGTTTGAAATTTCATCATTTATGTTTATCCAAGATTTGCAGAAGTGATATCTTGATTTTTAACCGGACACTTGTATTGTGAAAAATTCCCTCAAACGGTTAACCCAAACTTGAAATTAATGACACGATGTCTTTTTTGACACATACTATCATGGGGATATCATTTTTAACATATGTGGACACCTGAGTCTCTCTTAGATCCATAATGAGATCCTGAAAGTCTCTAATGTTGTCTACTTCAAAGGCTAACATGAAATCTTCATCATGTATTCCAAACGAATATGTCGTATTGAGAATTACCTGGGGGAATTTCTTGCTGACTTCTATGTGTTCATTCATTATTTCCTGACGTTTCTCTTTTGGAAGTAGATACCATTCTCTGGTCTTTGTAAATGGATAAACAATAACATGTTTTTTTGGTTCATTTCCTGTAACAAATCCATGTGTTTTTTGTTCTTGCACATAAATTGATGGCCTTGTGCATGACAAATATGTTCTAGATGGAAGAATGTATTTTCCAAAAACAGTCTTGTAAATTTTCTCAATTACCGTTTGGATTTCTTCAACTGATTTTGCTGCAAACCAAAACAAAAAGTCTGCATCATCTCTTAATCCTAAATTAGAATATGATCTAAACATTATGCCTGAATTATTAATTACATTTTCAACTTCTTTTGCAGATTCCTCTTTTGCCAAATCGGCCATCCATCTCCATTTAGGATCAATTTTGAAAAATGAGAAATTAAAATAATATTGACTATGTTCTTCTGACATGTTTTTTACAATTTTAAAACCCTATTTAAACAAAAACTAGATTATCTATTGTAGAATCTCGATAATTTTTTCTTGTGATTTGTGGCCTGATTTGATTTGAACTAGACTTGTGGATATGCCAAAATGTTTTGCAATTTTTTTGATTATCTCCTTGTTTGCTTCACCCTTGAGTGGTTTTGATTTTATTCCTATTTTGATTTGATTTTCATTTATTTCTAAAAATTCTTTAGAAAATGTAACATGTACTTTGTAAATCAATACGTCTTTGATAAAATTTTTAGGTTAAATTTGATCATGCAGGTTGTTCTAATACCCAATCATATCCCTCTGCTTCTAGTTTGTCTGCAAGGGTTGCATCACCTGTTTTTAGAACTTGACCTCTGGCAAAAACATGAACAAAATCTAGCTTATCTAAGAATTTCAATATTCTGGCGTAGTGAGTAATTACAATTACTGTTGCATCTTTTCCTGAAACCTTGCTTATTGCTTGTGCTACTGCTTGAACTGCATCAATATCTAATCCTGAATCCGGTTCATCTAAAATTGAAATCTTTGGCTTTAGTACTGCCATTTGTAAAACCTCTGCACGTTTTTTCTCTCCGCCAGAGAATCCTTCATTGAGATATCTTGATAGGAATTCTTCTTTTAATCCAACTTTTTCCAGGTTCTCTTTTAGATATTTTTGAAATTCTCTAACTGTGATGAATACTTCTCTGTCGTCACCTTCTAGTGCTTTGCTCAAAGAATTGTATGCTGTTCTTAGAAAATGAGAAAACCCTACACCAGAAACTTCGGTTGGATACTGGAATCCTAAGAATAACCCTTTCTTTGCTCTTTCATCTGCTGATAATTCTAAAATGCTCTCCCCATCTAACAAAATATCTCCTTTAGTCACTTCATATTTTGGATGTGCAAGTAATGTGTAAGCTAGAGTGCTTTTACCTGAACCGTTTGGTCCCATAATGGCATGTACTTCTCCTGGTCCTGTCTTTAGATTTACGCCTTTGAGAATTTCTTTTCCTTCTCGTGAAACATGAAGATCTTTGATTTCCAATACTGCCATGACGCACATTCCTCTGATTCTCTATATAATACCGACGAAATTTAGCTGATCCTAATAGGATTTTTTAATAAAATGAAAAGAGGGGGGGGGGTTTAATATTTGGCCAGAGATGGTCTTAAAGTAATTTTGAGTTTGTAGCATGTTAGAATTTCTTTACATCTATTTCTGATAGTGACTTCTGTTACTCCTGCAATACTTGAAACGTCTCTTTGTAGAACATTTTGTCCAAGTAATACCGATGCAACATATAGATATGCTGCAGCAATTCCATTTGGAGCTTTTCCATCTGCAATGCTGCTATCTTTTGTTTTTTCTGCAATTTCCAAGGCCAGTCTTTCAACTCTGACCTCAGTTTGTGTCATGTTTGCTATCTTTGAGATGTATTTGTCCATGGTTACAACTGGGGCTGTTAAATGTCCCATTTCCATTACCATGGTTCTATAGTATCTTGCTGCAAGTTTTGTTTTGGATTTTACGTCTTTTGGTGGACAAACTCCGCGACAAATTTCTTCTAGTGATCTTACTACATCACATTGCTTGCATGCCATGTAAATTGTAGCTGCAGTTATGCTGACTACTGATTTTCCCTTCACATCAACATGTCCGTCCAAGTTTCTGTATATCATAGAAGCGGTTTCCAACACGTTTTTTGAAAGATTAAGACTATCGCATGTTTCTCCCATCTTTGTTAATACATTTGCAAGTCTTCTCTCTTTTGGTGAGGAAACTCTAACTCTTTGTTGCCACTTTCTGAGATTGTGCATTTGATTTGCAACTTCACGGTTGATTGTTTTTCCGCTAAAGTCTTTTGCACTGATTGAAATCTCAGTTGTTATTCCCAAATCGTGTTGGGAATAAGTTGTTTGTCCCGTAGCTCTTGCTAATTTCATTTTGTCTTCGAAATTTGAGCTAATAGTTTCTGGACCGTAATCTGATATCTGATCATCGACTACTACGCCGCAACCAGAACAGATGATTTCACCATTCTGCATGTCGTCTACTAATGTAGATTTACATTCAGGACAGTTTTGTTTTTCTAGTATGTTCATTATTTTCTTCTCCTAAATTTTTTTGGTTTATTGACAGGAGATTGCTCTATTGCGTAAACGCTTTTGCCGATGTATTTTTTTATACTATTCGTTAATGGCGTAGCTGACGCATATGGCCTACTTACTGGACCAATCATTTCGTTTACTTTTGCAACTCTAGTTCCTTTTTCGTCACAGAGTATTTGTCCTTCAACTAATTCTTTAGATAGTTGAATGATAACCCTGCCACTACCGGCTAGGTGCATTATTTCGCCTACCTCCTGCAATTAAGAATAGTAATTATCATATTCCTATCATAGACTTCTGTCAACTTTACTTTAGCTAAGAGCTAGATTTGATTTTATCTTGTTTGTTTGCTTCTTTTTGACACTAGTTTTTCTGAAATTTTGTTTAAAATTTTTGTCTTAGAAGATTCTTTTGGTAAAATAACATACCCTGATCTGACAAATGGCCGTTTAGGGAATCTCACTTTGTCATTAGATTCTGTAATTTCAAATCCTGCATCTTTTGTTGCATCCATCAATTCTTTTAGTGAAGGATCAAAAACACATTTTTCCAATCCCACCCGTCTACCTTTTGATTTTTTTAAATTCTTGTTGAAATAATCCAACCAGATTACGATGTGTTCGTAATCTTTCATTTTATTCCTTTAGTAAAATTGCGTTAACTATTCCTGTTTGTCCTGGTTTTGAAACAACTTTACATTTTCCTTCTTGTGTTTCAAGTATTGCACCTTTTGTAATAATGCCTCGTCTTTTGTAATCATTGTTTGTAGTGTTATCTAGTACTTTGATAATTTTTGTTTTCTTTACTTTAGCATCACCTGTTGCTAGATTGACAAAATCAATTGACTTCAATGCTGTTTTTCTATTATTTCCACGAACTCTTCTTGTAATCGATATTTGAGCCGCGTTGATAGGCTCATTTGGATATCTGTCAATTTCATATTTTCTTCTAATTCTTAGTGGATGTCTTCTTCCTCCAGTAATTTTACTTGTTGCTAAATTCTCTACGGATTTTCTCACAAAAACTTGACTAAATTACTCTAATTTATACAAAACGCAAAAAACTAGCCGTGATCACTTTTTCTTAAATTAGTTTTGTACTATTTGGGGTGTGGGATTTGCATGACTCATACTTGCAGTTTTTCTAACTTTGGAAAACAGTCGTTGTTTAAGATCCTCTACATCTCCTTGAATGCCAAAATATTTTTGGAATTTCTCTGTTGTACTGTAAATTTTTAATCGCCCAACATTTTGATGATTGATGTAGTCTAACTGTCGTAGTTCCTTTAGATGTGAATAAACACCCGAACCTCTTGTTTCAACAAGTTGTTTTGATGATATTGGTTGCATATATGCAATATATGATAATGTTTTCAGTGTTGCATTTGGAAGTACTGGTTTTGATGCATATCTTTTAACAGTTGAACTGTACTCTGGTTTTAATTGCATTACATATGATCCGTCTGGAAGAATTACCACTTCAAGTGCTTTGAATGTGTTCTTTGTTTTTTTCATAATAGTATCGAGCAATTCTAGTGTTTTTGTCCTAGATTCCGTGCCTGATGCTTTGATTATGTCTTCTACTCTTAGTGGCCTTCCTGATGAATATAGTGCGGCCTCTATTCTTGCAGTTGCCTCATTCATATCTTCAATTTTGGTCAATCGCTCATTATCTCCTCTAAAATATAGTTAAAGAAATCTTTTCTCCATTTTTGATTAGTTTGTTAATTCTTCTTTTATTATGGTGATTTTTATATCATCGCCAATTTGCTCAAGATCTACTTTTTGGTCTCTTGCCAGAAACAATATTGCAAAGAAGCATCTGATTGAATCTACTTGATCCAACTCTGAAATAATGTCTTGCAGTAATCCAAATCCTGTCAATGAAATTTTTTTCATAACCAAATCTTCGTATTTTCCTATTATGCTTTCAAGTGAAATGAAATATTCTTGAAAATCAGGAGCTACGATTGGCTCAATGTCTAATTGCCTGTTTCTTCTTGATTGAGGATTTGCAATTGTCCCAATCAAATTTTGCAGTAATCCTAACAAGTCATCTAATGAAACTGGATAAGTCGATTCATGTCTATATGGAATATCGATTAATTCTATGTCTACATCTGTTCTTTGATACATTGGTTTTTTCTCCATTGCTGCTTTTTGTAACGCAAAAATACTTTCAACTTTCATTCTGTAAATTAATGATGATGATAATGCTGCCATTCCTGCTACTTTTAGATCTTTTTTGCCTGTTTTTTCAAGAATTTTTATTAATAAATTTAAAATTTGAATAAGATCAATTTCCCATACATCTTTTTTTGCAACAGATGATGGACTAAATAAGATGTTTACAGGTTCTTGAGAAATACTGTTTGGAATTTGCGCTTCGCTCACATAGTACTTTTCTTACTTATTCAATAATATCTTAGGGCTCTATTTTTTTCTCACTTCCAGTCAACTCTTATATTGTTCAGAAAAAAAACCCATTTGTGAAATCAGCTAGAATTACAGGCCCCAACGAGCCTCTTGCAGTATCTGAATCTGACACTCCAAAGCCTCAGGGAAGTCAAGTTCTTCTAAAGGTAAAATCTGTTGGTGTATGTCACAGTGATTTACACTTGTGGGAAGGTGGATATGATCTAGGTGATGGACAATTTATGAAAGTTACCGATAGAGGAGTAAAATATCCTGTAACTCCTGGGCATGAAATTGTTGGAACTGTTGAAGATCTAGGAGACGATGTATCTGGGATTTCAAAAGGAGATTCCGTTCTAGTTTTTCCATGGATTGGATGTGGGGAATGTCCCGCATGTAAAGTTGGAAATGAAAACTTGTGTGATGCTCCACGATCAATGGGTGTTTTTCAAGATGGCGGTTATTCTGATTATGCTTTGATTCCAAATTTTAAATATTTAGCTAAGCTTGACGGTGTTGATCCTGATTCTGCAACTTCACTTGCATGTTCTGGACTTACTGCATACAATGCTGTGAAAAAAGCAAATGCCAATTCTCCTGAATTTCTACTAATTATCGGTGCTGGTGGTCTAGGACTAATGGCAATACAAATTGCAAAAGCCATAACAAAAGCAAAAATTATCTGCATTGACAGTGATGACAAAAAATTTGATACTGCAAAAAAGATGGGAGCTGATTTTGTTGTTAATACTAACGTATCAGGTTCTCTTTCTAGCGGAACCGGAAGTCCAGTTGATAAAATAATTTCAATTTGTAATGGAAAGGGAGCTGACAGTGTTATTGATTTTGTTAATGCTCCACAAACTGTTAGAACCGCCTTAGGTGTTATTAGAAAAAGAGGAAATATTGTTTTAGTTGGCTTGTTTGGAGGTTCCCTTGAGGTGTCTCTTGTCACAATCCCTCTCAAATCCATTGTTATTCAGGGAGCTTACACTGGAAATTATACAGATATGGTAGAACTGCTTGATCTTGCAAGAAAGGGAATAATCAATCCTGTGATTTCAAAAAGATACAAACTTGATGAAGCAAATAATGCTTTAGAGGATCTAAAGGCTAGGAAAATTGTTGGTCGTGCTGTAATTAACCCATAGTTTGAAAGAATACTACAAAATCTTATAAAATAAAAAAATTGGATATGGATATTGAATACTAAAATAAATTGTGAAATTGCCCTTACTCATCTAAAGAATAAACAGTTCATAACAGCACATAATCTATTTCTTGATCAAGCAGAATCCTTAAAAAAATCTGAGTATTTGAAATCTGCTTTATTGTTTATGTTGGCAGCTGAATGCAAAAAAAGGCAGGGGAAAGAATCTGAAAATGAAATCCGAGAAGCTGGAAATTTATTTGTAAAATATTCAAAATTGGAAAATTCTCCAAATATGCGAGGTGCGTTACTTTGTGCTTCAAAATGTTTTCTGTTGCAGGGAGAATTTGACAAAGCAAAGGATGCATATCAAAAAGCAAAAGTTATGATTCCGCCAAAAATTCATGTTACGAGACCTATTGTTATCGTAGATGATAGTAAAGCAATTTCAATGAAATTGCAAAACTATGTTGAAAAATTAGGTTACAATGAAATTCATATTTTTGAAAATGGAAAAGATGCAATCAAAGGATGCAAAAAACTTTATTCTGAAAATAAATCTCCTATAGTACTTCTTGATATGGGGTTACCTGATCTTGAAGGTGATGTTGTTGCATCAAAATTACTCAAGGAAAATCTACATTTGCAAATTATAGTCATTACTGCAGATGAAAAAAATACGTCTCGAGTAAACAAGACAATTAGTTCAGGAGTGTCTGCATTTATTCAAAAACCATTCACTCTGGATGAACTCAAAAAATCTATAGATATTACAGAATCAGAATACTCTCTTCTACAATAACAACAATGACATATTTAGGATATTTACATCCTTGATATCTACTTCATTAATTCTATAGTCAATTAATTCGTCTGAAAACTTTTCAACAATTTTTTGTGCTGGATTTGATTTTTCTGAATTCAATTGCATGATGACTAACATATTCCATTCTCCATTCATATTTGCAACAAGGAGATAGTTATCTAATTTTGTGATAAAGTCTTTGATGGAGTCCTTTACTGCTTCAAGCGATTTTGAAGGTTTGATTTTCATTAAAACTACTTGATATTCATTAATTCCTGATACGTCTGTTAGAACCGCCTTGTATCCCTTAATGATTCCACTTTTTTCGAGTCTCTCTATTCTTTTTCGAATTGTTCTATCTGAAACGTCATGGCCCGACTTTTTTAATTCTGATGCAATTTCTTTTGACGGCGTTCTTGCATTGCTGTTTAAAATCTCTATAATTTTTTGATCAACTTTGTCTAGATTTGACCATGCATCCTCACTCATACCGAGCAAAAGTTCTAATGCCTTTTGAATTTTTGGTTGATTCTTTGTCGCACATCTTATTTTTAGGAACAGTTTAGCCTTCTAAAATCCAACCTGTTTTTAATATCTCTTGATCTTCATCTTCTCCAACTTTTGTTGCAAATCTCCAAATGGTGGGGAGTTCTGCATTCATGCTATCTTTAATTTTTACAAGTGCTTCCATTTCTGAATTTAGATTTTTATCTGCATTTCCATGTTCTTTGCAAAACTTGCATTTTTGATCAAGCGTGATTGGTTCTGATTCAATTAATGGATATGCCCTACAAGCCAGTGGCCTATTCTCATAAATTTTGCATGGGAATCCTCCATGCGGCGATTTGGTTTCACTTGCGGTATCTAGGAATGGACAGGTGTTCCCATTTTTTTCAACTCCCATAAGTTGATATGCTAAAATTTTTGTTGGCAAAGAATCTCTTTCTTCTGAAACTCCAATTCTTGGCAAAATTTTGATATCTACTTTATTAATTGCTGATATTTTTTCAATCTTTTCTTTTTCTTCGGGAAGTATTAACACTCCAATTTTTCCAAATTCTTTACTTGGATAATATTCTCTCTCAATACAACACTGTGAGCATTCTTCGACACATTTGAATTCCACATGTTTTCTTCATCATATTAGATAAAATCTCTTGTGTTTTGCCCTGTTATTGTAACCGAAAACCCTACCAGTTATATGCTCAAATTGTTAATGTATGGCATGGGTAAGCGTCAAGTAAAAAATGAAAGTGCATTAAAAGAAATTCGCCTTCCTGAAGAAGGTGAGCAATTTGGCCGTGTAATGAAAATGCTTGGGGGTGAAAACGTCATGGTAAAATGTGCTGATAATTTGATTCGAAGAGGACGTATTAGAGGAAAATTAAAGAGAAGAGTTTGGATTCGTGACAATGATATTGTGATAATCGCACCTTGGGATTTTAACGATGCTGAGCGTGGTGACATCGTTTGGAGATTTACCCTGCCACAAGTTGAATGGTTAAAAGATAATAATCACATTCCAAAAGATTTCTAATTTTGTTATATTGTTTTAGTTTGTTTAGTTAATATAGCGAATACTTTACTTCAGTATCAAATGGAACAAGGCACCGTAAAGTGGTTTAACCGTACTAAGGGCTTTGGTTTTATCGAAAGAGAAGGTGGAGACGATCTGTTTGTTCACAAATCAGATGTTGACGGATTCATCAACGAAGGCGATAAAGTCGAGTTTGAAGTAGGCGAAGGTCAAAAAGGACCAGCAGCCCAAAAAGTTAAAAAAACAGCATAGGCAACAACTTTTTCAATTTAAGAGTTCAACAATGTTTTCTTAAATCAGTCTATCTTTTTATTATTTTTAATTTCGTATTTTTGTAGAATAATTTGTGGTCCCAAGCGAAGGAATTGAACCTTCGACAACCCGGTTTCTGTATGCCTGATATGCTGTTATTCGGTCAGCCATCTAAAGCCAACAACTACAGCCGGAAGCTCTACCAGGCTGAGCTAGCTTGGGACAAGAAAAACGAGGATCTCTCGTATTAAAAAACTATCGTAGGTCATTTCATTTATGATCGTTTAGTTGATTATAAGGATAAATAGTCTGAAATATCCTTGATTACTAAATGTCTAAACTAGCATTATCTTATTCCGGTTATGTCTGTGCTCCTTATCTGCATACTCATGAATCTGTAGAACTTAAAGAAACATGGATAAAATCAAAAAATATTGAAAAATTGTTTTTTGTTACAGGTACATTCTCTACTGAAAGTAAACCCTATTTTTCAGATTCTACCAATCATTACCTTCTAGCTAAATTCAAAGATAGTTCACATATCTCAAAAGATCTTCTTCAACACAATCAAGACAAGACTTCATTTGTATTCAATATACAAGATGATTTGTTCCAAAGAGAGGTGCAAGGAGAAACAAATTTTGTAACTATCTACTATTTAGAATATGGGGAGGATGGTGAAGACTTTCAGGAAATTGCAAACCTTCTACTAAAAAGAGAGAAAATTGAGAAAGCAGGATTTGGAAACATGAATCTGTTTTGCTTAACACCATCAAAATTCACTTTTCCATATTCTGAACATGTTGTAGTAATTGAAGTTGCAAGTGAAAAGAGCCATCAGAGCGTTAAGAAATACTGTGAACAGACAAGACGAGATGTAAACCGAAAAGGCATGACAATGACTAATTTGTTGAGCTTATCTATTCTTGATCAATTGAAGTAGAAAAGTTAAATATTCGACCAAAAACTGTTTTTCATGAGTAAACCATCAGATCTTGGTTCATTGAAAATAGGATCTTACATTCTATTACCTCATACTGATCAACCAAGCGGTGAACCATGTAGAATTGTTGAATATGATACATCAAAACCAGGAAAACACGGTGCAGCTAAAGCCCGAATTGTAGGTGAGGGAATTTTTGATGGACAAAAAAGACCTCTTGTAGGTCCAGTCAGCATGCAAATTCACGTTCCCATGATTAACAAAAAAGTTGGACAAATCATTTCAATTAACGGCGACACAGTTCAAGTAATGGATTCTGAAACATTCGAGACCATTGATATTTCATTAATCGATGATGAAGTCAAAGGCAAATTAGAAAATGGACAAAATGTTGAATATTGGGTTGTTATGGATAAAACTAAAATCATGCGCATCAAGTCTTAGTGTGGATGCTGATGATGAGCGGAAAAGCCGTCTGATTGTTGATGAGGATTATGAGTAATGAAGCATCCTTTCAACAAATCTCAAAAATTTGTTGAATGAATTATTTTTTAGATTATGAAATTAGCTTCTCTTTTTTCAGGCGGGAAAGACAGTACTTTTGCAATTCATCTTGCTCAAAAACAGGGACATATAGTTTCATGTCTTTTGAGTATTTTTACAAAATCTGATGAAAGTCATTTGTTACATCATCCAACTCTGCAATGGACAAAATTACAATCAGAAACCATGAAAATTCCACAATTAACTATGGCATCTGATTCTGATGATACTGATAACGAATTACTTTTGCTAGAAAAACTATTGCAAAAAGCAATAGATGAATACAAAATTGAAGGTTTAGTTCACGGTGGAATTAAAAGCAATTTTCAAAAAGAAAAATTTGAAACTCTTTGCACAAAATTAAATCTAATTCCATTTACACCTTTATGGGGTACAGACCCCGAAAATTATATGAATGATTTAGTTGATTCGAATTTTGAATTCATTATCACTTCTGTATCATCTGATGGATTAGATGACGCATGGCTTGGTAAATCTATTTCAAAATCTGATGTTGATACTTTGAGAAATCTATCTGAGAAATTTGGATTCAACTTGAACTTTGAAGGGGGTGAAGCCGAAACATTTGTTGTTAATTGTCCTCTCTTTTCAAATCCGATCATTATTTATGAATCAAAAAAAGAATGGGATGGTTACAGAGGAAGGTTTGAAATAGTGGATGCAGGATTGAATTACAATGCTTGATGGACTCAAGAATAGTTTAAGTGATGCAATAAAAAAAATTGTAAAATCTTCAGGAATTGATGAAGAATTAATCAAAGAACTTTCAAAAGATGTTCAAAGAGCATTATTACAATCTGATGTAAATGTACGATTAGTTTTAGAAATTACAAAGCATCTGGAAGAGAGGGCACTAAATGAGACTCCTCCTCCCGGTCTTTCTCGAAAGGATCATATTATAAAAATTCTCTACGACGAACTCTCAAAATTACTTGGTAAAGAATCTGAATTTGATTTTAAGGCAGGTAGACAAAACAAGATAATTCTGCTTGGAATTCAAGGAAGTGGAAAAACTACCGTCGCATCAAAACTAGCAAAATTTTTGACAAGACAAGGATACAAAGTAGGTGTAATAGGTGCTGATACCTACAGACCAGGCGCGTTGGTTCAACTTAGAACAATGTGTGAGAAATCTAATGTGGAAGTTTATGGTGAAGAAAACAACAAAGATTCTCCAAGCATTGTTAAAAATGGATTAAAACATTTTGAGGTACAACCATTAGATGTGATTCTGATTGATACTGCTGGCCGTCACAAAGAAGAGCAAGATTTACTTGAAGAGATGGCACGAATAAACAAAGCTGCGGAACCTGATTTGGCATTACTTGTGATTGATGGTACCATAGGACAACAATGCTTTAACCAGGCAGAAGCATTTCACAAAACTGTCCCGGTAGGTGGCGTAATCATCACAAAATTGGATAGTTCTGCTAAAGGTGGAGGCGCACTTGCCGCATCTGCAGCTACTGGTGCACAAATAATGTACATTGGTACTGGCGAAAGAATAGATGATTTAGAAAAATTTTCTCCAACAAGATTTGTTGGTAGACTACTTGGAATGGGTGACATTCAAGCTGTTTTGGATTTGGCTAAACGATTAGAAAATGAGGGAGATGATGTTAGGATGAAAAGAATCTCTAGTGGAAAAATGAATATGGAGGATTTCTTTTATCAATTAGAAGAAGTCACAAAAGTCGGTTCACTAAAAGGACTACTTGATAGCATGCCTGGTTTTTCTGGGATGGTGAAAAATGATCAATTAGATCAAATGGAAGATAGGGTATCAAAATGGAGATACATTATTCAAAGTATGACTAAAGACGAAAAAGCAGATCCTGATTTAATTAATTCATCTCGAATCAAAAGAATTGCACGTGGCTCAGGATGGCCAGAAGGCGAAGTTAAAGAACTACTAAAAAATTACAAAAATTCTAAAAGTATGATGAAAGCATCTAAAGGACGCCAAATGCAGGGTACTCTTAGAAAAATGGGATTGGGATAATCTTTCAAATAAATTTTCTAGAATGTCTGACTATCAAAAAATTATTCCTATTGCAAATAAAATCTTAAAAAAATACTCTTTATGTGATAATTGCTTGGGAAGATTATTCTCAAAACAATTACGTTTATCCTCTAACAAACTTCTTGGTAAAAAACTAGCAAGCAATCAAAATCTTTCAAAGTGCTATATTTGTAAAAATCTGTTTGAAAATTTAAATTATTTTCTAAAATTGATGCTTGATGCATCAATAAATTATTCTTATCGTACTTTTGGTGTGGGGGTCATGCTAAAACCCTCGATTGTGGATAGAGATGATTCAATTCGTTCACAATACAAACTAAAAGGAATTGATAGTATAAAGACTGACATTACAAGAGAACTGGGAAAATCTTTTTCAAGAAAAACAAAAAAAACTTTTGACACCCAGAATCCTGAGATTATTTTTACAGTAAATCTAAAAGATAATTCTATCCAATTACGTTCTAAACCCATTACTTTTTCAGGAAGATATGTAAAAACTATGAGGAACATTCCTCAGAAACAAAGATCATGTGAAAATTGTTCTGGAAAAGGGTGCAGAATGTGTGATTTTCATGGAATTTCTGAATTTCAAAGCGTTGAGGGTTTTATCTCCAAACTTCTCTTTAAAAAAATTGGTTGTACTACTGCAAAATTTACTTGGATTGGTGGTGAAGACAAATCTAGTTTAGTTTTAGGAACTGGAAGGCCATTTTTTGTTAAACTTAAAAATCCTGTCAAAAGAAATCTACGATTAACATCATTCAGTACCGATGGATTGAAAATATCTAAAATCAAACTTGTAAACGAGTCTCCTAAAAACCCTCTAAAATTTAATTCACTAATACAACTAAAAATTTCTACAGCATCTTTTCTTGATCCAAAAAATCTTCAAAAATTAAAGGATCTTAGGAAACATCCTGTGGTAGTTTATGATAAATCTGGAAAACGTTCAGAGAAACAAATATTCTTTGTAAAATATAAAAAAAATTCCAAAAATACTTTTACTCTTATTATGAAGACTGAAGGCGGTTTACCCGTTAGGAGATTTATCGATGGTGATGATGTATCTCCTGGAATATCTCAAATTCTAAATACATCGTGTAAGTGTCATGAATTTGATTTTATTGATATTGAAGTACAATGATAACAATTAACTAGCTCCCATATTGTAAAATATCATGCCATTAAGAAAAAAGGGTAAACATCAAAGACATGCTGATCAAAGAGCTGAAACCCGTAAAAAGAAGAAAGCAAAATCTGGAAAGCCAAGATCCTAAACAAATTAACCCTTTTACATTCAAAATTGTCGAGGAGTAATATTGGATCCACTAATACGTTTCAAAGATGCACATTCTAAAGGAATTATCCCAGATGATGTATATGATCTTGTAATCGAACGTTTTCCAATTGTTGTTTCAGGTATAAACAGAATAGAAAAGGCGTCGGGAATAAAATATCCTGTTGCGTATGTAGAACCATCTCTTGTCTTGTCCTCTCCTAATCCTAATTCATATGAATTCGGAATATTGTTTGCCAGGACAATTCCTATAATGTTTGATGAGAAATTCCAAGTGGTAATTCAGATTTCTGCTCCTCTAATTGCTTATGGGCTTAAAGGTACCATCCATGCTATTCTTGCCCATGAGTTTTTACATTTTTTAGACTTGATGAGAAAAATTTCAAAGATGGAATTGCTCTCTGATGAAATATCTGGGAATTTATTTGAAAATATTTACAGTGATGAAACTCGTTTGTTTGAACCTAGAGTTGTCTTTAAAGATCGTACTCTATTAAATCATATTACAAAAAAATTCCCATCAGGTTTTCGTGATTATAAATTGGAAGATAAAGTGATGAAATTTTGGGCTGACAAAAGTCTTCCAAAATCTAACATCTCGTTGGATGCAAATAATGTGAAATTATCTGCCGAATCACTTTCTAGAATAAAACTTGCACCCGAATTTATTTCAAAAATTGAACAACTAGAAGAAAAAAGTTCTAAAATCACAAAAAAGCGATTATACTAATTGAATAATTGGGAAAAATAATTCCTTTTACTGATTGAATTCTGTCAACCCACACTTTCCACAAGTATGCCTGTTTTTATGTTCCGACATGAAAACACCTTTTCCACATCTTGAACAGATTTTTCTGACTCTTGTTACCTTGTCTCCATCCACTTTAAAATATTTGTAAACATTTGGACTAGAACCTTTCTTGCCTTTTTGTTCTACTGGCATTACTCTTCTTTCTCCTCTTTTACTTCTTCAGTTGGAGCCTCTTCTGCAGGAGTTTCGGCTGCTTGAGCCTCTGCCAATTTAGCTTTAATTTTTTCTAGTCTTGAGAAAATTGTTGGATTAACATGCTTCTTTGCCAACCCTTCATCATCATAAACATAGAATGTTCCTGTAACATGAGATTTTCCTACATGAGTTTTTAGTCTCATTGGAATTACAACCTTGCCGTCCAACTTGAATTCTTTTGAAATCATATCTGCCGCTTCTAGACTTTTGAGTTTTCCACCCAATCCTGCAAAATTACAGGTAAGCTCCCTTCTTGATAGGAAGGTGTTATCTACATCTGTGATTGTCTCGATGATGGACATGTATCAAAAATCCTTCAGATATTTCATATAAACCTTGATTGGAATTCCAGAAGAAATTTAAGAAATTCCTTCGAAAGTCTATTGTGGAACGTTATCTGCTTCATTTTAAAAATGAGAAATACTTGCCTCAAAATTGTAGAGAGCTTGCTCACAAAGCAAGAGATCTTGCATCTGACATGAAAAATGTCTCAGTGCGACTAGCCCGAGTTGCCACTAAATTTATTGAATTTGATGTAGCTGCTGAAAAAGAAGATCTGGATGCACTGGTTGATAAATTGTCTCCAATTGGGGAGATTGATAATGTAAGACATGTTTTTGAAGAACACATTGAAAAAGAGAAGGGCATTGAAGATGGGGTATTTTTCTTTAATAATGAAAGATTTTGGGAATGCCATGAAGCATTTGAAGGAGTTTGGAATCAATGTTATGGACGAGAAAAGGAACTAGTACAAGGGATTATCTTGGTTGCAGTTGCATTTGCTCATGAGCAAGAAAATGAAGAAAGTATTGGAATTGGCATGTTAAGCAGAGCATTAGAAAAACTAGGTTCTTCGCCCTCGATGTATCATTCCATTGATGTTGATAGAATAAGAAAGAAAGCAGTTGAAATGCAGCAAGCAAAAAAATTAACTAGGTTTGAGATTTAATTAATTCCAGAGATTTTGTAACTACCTCTGCACCTTGAAGCAGACCTATGCTGCCTTTTTTTGCTTGGCCTTCAGTCATTCTAGTGGTTCCATCATTTTGAATAAAGTCTGCTGAAACTAGAACTGGTACAGGATCATCGCTGTGGCCTTTGTTAATACAAGGTGTGGAATGATCAGCAGATATAATGATTGCAACTTTGTTTGAATCAATATTCTCAACAAGTGTTTTGAAAAATCTCTGATCAATCTCTTCAATATTTCTCATCTTGCCTATTGCATCTCCGTCATGGCCAAATTCGTCTGGTCCTTTAAGATGAACATAAATTGAATTTTGTGTCTCCATGGCTTTTGCTGCAACTCTAGCTTTCTCTTCATAATCTGTTAATCCTCCAGCTTCAAAGGCTTTCATCTTTAAAACATCTGATATTCCAAGCTCAACTGGCATATCTACAATACATGAAAATTGCATAGAATACTTTTCGTTAATTGGAGTAACGTCTGGATATTTGTTTCCTGCATCTCTTAGTAAAATACAACTAAGCTGTTTTTTCCCTAATTCTTTCCTTTTTTTATTAATCTGACTCTCTTTCATAATTCTAATTGATTGTTCTGAAAATTCATTAACAATCTTTGCTGTGAATTTTGAATCTTCATCATCTTCTAATGGTAAACATTTTTCAATTTTTAGAAAATCTCCTACGGCCTTTGCGACACCCATTCCTCCAATGTTACTATACGCTGGGTCTGTATTGGTAATTTTAGAAGAAAGTTTTTGAGAGTCTGCTCTGATTCTAACTGTGACTCTATGACCGATTGTAGGTGATACTACTACGGATATGCCTGGACTTGAAAATTTTATTTTTTCTTCAATCTCTTTTGCAATTCCTTCTGCATCCTCTTTTTCAATATTCCTTCCTGCCCTTCTATCTATGATTACTTGTTCGTCATTTAGCGTTGAATAATTTCCTCTTAATGCTAAATCCCCGTTTTTGAAATCAATTCCAATTCCAATTGCTTCAATTACTCCTCTACCTGCATACTCTGCATGATTGAATTTGTATCCTAACATATTGAAAACGGCAATGTCTGATTCTGGTGCAATTCCTTTTCCAACTGAAATCACTTCTCCTATGCATCCGTTTCTTGCAATTTTATCCAAGATTGGGGTATTTGCAGCCTCCAATGGTGTTTTTCCTTGTAAATCTGGGTGTGGAAGATCTCCAACACCATCTAATAAAACGTAAATCATGTGAATATCTGAATTGTCCATAATATTCCCTGTTTTAGCAACATCAGGTGCTCTCCTTTAAAGCTTGCAACAAAAAATGCGATCAAAAATTTACAATAAAATTATTTTCCGTTTTTGATTTTTCAATTTAATATTTTTATTATTTTTTAATTTCTATCCCAAATGATGCAACGCGACTTTTTAATTTGATAATGTCTTCTCTTAGCAAACGTTTTAACAGACATTTACTTTCAGTTACAAATATGGGGGACATGCGTAAAGATTACGTTTCTGAGCGTTTCATGATTGTAACAAAAAAAGATGACAAAATCGTTGATCCAAAAAAATCTCCCTTTGCTCCAGGCAATGAATCTATGACAAACCCTTCGGTATTGTCACTTGTTGCAAAAGATGGAATGCTGCAGCGTCTTCAAGATAATGAAGATGAATATGTTGAGGGTTGGGCTATTAGAGTATTTGAAAGCAAAAACCCAATTGTTTCAATTGATACTGAAAATTCTTACAGTGACAGACCTTTCTATAGCGAACCTGCTTATGGATATCACTATATTGTTGTGGCATCTCCAAAAGAAAAAGACACATTTGCAACAATTGATCCTGAACAATGGTCAAATGTCTTAGTTGTGGTTCAGGATAGATTGCGATGGCTCTATACTCAAAAAGGTGTGACCTATGTCTCAATTTATGCTGATCATGGTGACTTGGCTGGAAGTACAAACCCCCATCCTCATCTTAACCTTATTACATTTTCTACCATACCTCCAGTAATTGAGAGTGAAGCTGAAGCATCACACAAAATTCTAAATGAAAAAGGCGTATGTCCAGTATGTCAGACAGTAAATGAAGAAATCAGCGGTCCAAGACAGGTTCTTCAAACAGAAGGCTTTATCGCATTTTGTCCTTGGTCTCCCTCATATCCTTACGAATTTTGGATTTCACCAAAAAAACATACTACTAGTTTTTCAAAAATCACTCAAAAAGAAATTAATGATTTATCTTTGATTTTACGTGCAACATTAGGTGGATTGTCAAAAACTGTAAAAAATGTCTCGTATAATCTTGTTTTTCATCTTTCTCCTGAAAAGAAAAATAGCAGACAAATTCATTGGCATATTGAAGTTTACCCAATCACAAAATCTTGGTCTGGATTAGAACGTGGATATGGAATATTCTTAAATGATGTGTCTCCAGAGCAAGCTGCTGAAAAACTTGGAGCGTCTTGCAGAAAAGAATTGGCTAACTTAGTTGGTATTGTATAATTTTCTGAATGGTTTATTATTAACGAAAAATGATCTAGAACTATGGGGTTGGAAAAATGGTTGGCAATCACTAGTGTTGCGTTGTTTGCAATGTTTGCGGGTGAAATGATTTCAGTTTACCATTTTATGACTAATGTTCCGGAAGAAATAGAATTTTCAATAACATTTGAACCTGATCCTAAAATCATTCAATTTGTCTCAATTGGTATTGCACCAGCTGGTGTCTTGGCTGCAGTTGCATTTATCATGTCAAAGCATTATGGATCAAAAACTGTGGGTGGATTGATCATTGCAGGTGGAATAATTCTATTTGCCGGAATGACTGTATCTTATTCTATGTTGAATTCAATTGATGAAAAATATCTTACAGATGCTGTAAAACTAATTCCATTATTGTTTATGGTGTTATCTGCACCTGTAATCATAGTTGGTGCATACTTGATCAAGCATAAAAAATTACGACCAAAAAAAGAATATTTCTAAACGTGATCAAATCTTAATTCATTTGCAATCTCTTTGAATCCAAGTTTTTCATAAAATGGTTTTACATCATCAGTGCAGTCCAAAATTGTTTTGTAACACCCTCTATTTTTTGCAATTTCTAGAACGTATTTCATAATTTTCTCTCCTATTTTTTGTCCGTGATAATCTTTATTCACTACAACATCTTCAATATGCCCCACAACTCCCCCGTCATGAATAAATTTTTGTTCTATTAGGAGTGTTGTGGTTCCAACGATTTTCCCATCTAATTCTGCAACTGCAATAATGTGATCTGGGTTGGAATTTATCTTCTCAAAAATTTTCATTGCTTTATCTGTTCTAATGTCGCTTGCCTTTCTCAAGGCATCTAGTGTTGTTAGAAATCCGTTTAGAATGTCCTCTTTTCGTAATTCTCTGATGATTGGTTGACTCATTTTTATTTTCAGATCTTACCTAGTTTTTGAATATATTCTTGATATGCTTTTTTGTATGATGTTTTGTTTCCAATATCTGTAAAACCGTTCTTTGTAAGAAAACTGTTTACTAATTTTTTTCTATCCATGGCTTTTTTTATTACATCATCCATTCCAAATGGCTTGTTTTTTGGTATGAATTTTAAAATTTCAGGTTCCATGACGTAGCATCCCATATTTACATTGGCCTTGATCTCAGGTTTTTCATTCCAACTTAGTACCTTTCCATTCTTTGTAGTCTCAATTACTCCATATGGCAAGTTAGTTTTGTATTCGTTGAGACTCATTGTAACAAATGATTTTTTCTTTTGGTGTTGTTTTATCATATTTCTAAGACTGAAATTAAAAATTGAATCTCCATATATGCAAACAAATGTATCATCAATGAATTCTTCTGCGGTTTTCAATTGACCTGCTGTAGCAAGTGGTTTATCTGAAATGGCATATTCTATATTCACCCCAAATCTTTTACCATCTTCAAAATAATCTTCAATTGTTTTTCTCAGATAGCTTACACATAGCACAACTGATTTCACCCCATTTTTTCTTGTCCAATCAACCAGGTGCTCTAAGATTGGTTTTTCCCCTAAAGGCAGCATTGGTTTTGGAAGGAATGTTGTATATGGTTGGAGTCTTGTACCTAATCCTCCTGCAAGAATCACTGCTTTCACAAATTCTATTTGAGAATTGACTATTTATGTTCAAGGATGAATTTTGTCCGTACTCAAATTATTTTTAAAATTTTTTTTAAAACCTTTTCTGGGGTTTCTCCAAATACTATGATCATTGGTTCCTTTCCAAAATCCCCTTTATGATAAATTACATCTGGCATTTTCGTTGAATCTTTGACTGCTTTTTTTATTCCCCACTCAATTGTAGAGCCCTTATTTTTCACATTCTTTGGTTCTTCTGTTCTATCGTAACTTGAAATACATAGTTTTGATTTTTTTATTTTTAAAATTGTTTTATCTTGATATTTTAGATTAATTGCAGAGCGAATTTTTGGATATTTTTTATTCATAGTTAATAATGCTGTTGCTACATGCTTTGAACCACCATAAGTCAATTCGCCTGCAACAATTGCTTCTTTTCCTGATTTGACTATTCTCCCTGAAATACCTAGTATGTCTTCTGGCGATTTTGGTTTTTGTTTGGAATATACAAAATTTATTTGACATTCAGGAATATTTTTGTAAATATTTTTAATATGAACAAATTTTTCTATTGCATCTGATAAATCCTTGCTGATATAATCTTGAACGTCTGTTACGGCTATTCCTTTTCCTATTTTCCTTGCATTTTTAATTGAATTCTGAGTAAATTGTTGTGCAAATCTTAATGATTCTTTAATTGTCTTGTTTTTTGCTAGAGCAAAAATAACTGCTGCTGAATAATTACAGCCGCTACCGTGATTTGACAAATTAATCTTATCTCCTGAAATAAAACACTCTTTATTTTTCTCAAAAATAAAATCTGATATTCCTTTACTTCCAGTTTCTATTCCTGTGATGACCACATTTTTTGCTCCCATTTTTTGAATTTTTTTTGCTGCCGATCTAAGTGACTTTTTTGAATTTATTTTTATTTTTGATAAAATTTCAGCTTCGAATCTGTTTGGTGTAATTACTGTTGCAAGAGGAATGATATATTTTTGAAAATCTATCATTGCTGATTTTTCTATCAATGCTCCGCCTGTTGTTGATTTGATTACGGGGTCTACTACAATTGGAATTTTTAATTTCTGTAATTGTTTGCTTAGAATTTTAATAATCTGTGAATTATACACCATCCCAATTTTTATCCCATCAATTTTAAAATCTGTCATTATCGACTCTATTTGATTTTTTAAAATTTTTTGTGATACTGGTTCTACGTTACCAAAACTAGAAGTGTTCTGGCTTGTAATAGCTGTAATAATTGTTAACCCATGAACATTAAGTGTATAAAATGTTTTAATATCACTTTGAATTCCGGCCCCTGACGAAGGATCCGAGCCTCCAATTGAAAGTAAATTCATGATGATCTATTCTTCTATGCACTAATTTGTTTTACTTTGTGTTTTTTCAAATCTTTTAATTTCTAATATCTATTTTATAGTAGAATAACTTTCAAACAATCGATGATTAAAATTCCAATAATTACTGATCCACTACCAGAGGAATTACGATGCACCACTTGTTTACTGCCAATGCAGTATCAAACAAAAAAAGATGGACAATTTCTATGGCAATGTTTCAAATGTGGAAAGCAATATCTTGTATCAGTAAACACTGGTGATGTTGAAGAGAATTGGAGTCCTCCCAGATGAATAAAATATCTGAAATTGGGTCTCTAAACTCTGAAAATCAAAACTAAGAGATTACACTTATTTCATCTCCTTTGAAATTGAATTAATTTAAAGTGTAAGTAAAATCAAAGAAATTCTTCCAATTTTGATGATTCTGAATGTCTAATCAAGCCTACTTTAAATAGAATCTGAATAATTAAATTTGAAAGACTAGCTCTTCAAAAAGAATTATCTCTGGATTAACTTCGAAATTATTCCGATGATTGTTTGACACACTCAAAAGAACAAAATTCGTCCTTCATACTATTGAATTCCCTTCCACAATGGATGCATTCCTTTATTGTTCTCATATGCTCTTATACGACATTATCGCATTTAAGGTCGATCTATTTTCTTAATATATCTCTAAGAAATTATGTGCCGATCAGAAATTATGCTAATTCTCACGATTGTTTAAATCAGGCAAAAACATAGAATGTGTTATGGCAACTCAGATGACTTCAGCTCGACGTGGAGTAGCAACTGATGAGATGAAACAAGTTGCAAAAGATGAAAGTGTTTCATTGGATTGGTTGATTCCTAAGATTGCTAGTGGCTCAATAATAATTCCAAGTAATAATGCTAGACCACAAAAAATTCACAATGTTGGAATTGGTAAAGGTCTTAAAACTAAAGTTAATGTTAATATTGGAACCTCCACCCTAAATGTAAATCTGGATGAGGAAATCGAAAAAGCCAAAGTTGCTATAAAATATCATGCAGATACAATCATGGATCTAAGTGATGGCGGAGATGTTAAAAAAATAAGACAAACTCTAATGGAGCATGCACCAATTACATTTGGAACTGTTCCGATTTACGAGGCTTACAATTTTGGTGTTGAAATACACAAAAATCCTTTGAACTTGACAGAAGATGATTATCTAAACGCATTTGAAAATAATGCCAAAGATGGAGTGGATTACACAACAATCCATTGTGGGATTACTAAAGATATTGCAAAAAGAATTCTAAAAGTTCAGAGATATGGAGGTGTTGTAAGTAAAGGTGGAACAATTACTGCTGCATGGATGTTAAAACATGATAAAGAAAACCCTTACTTGACTCATTATGATTATTTGATTGAAGTTGCTAAAAAATACGATGTGACATTTAGCCTTGGTGATGCACTTAGACCAGGCTCAATTTTGGACTCTCACGATGAATTACAAGTTCAAGAGATGATCAACATTTCACAATTAACAAAACGAGCACATGAACAAGACATTCAAGTAATGGTTGAAGGTCCGGGACACGTTCCATTAAATGAGGTTGCTGCAAATGTTAGATTGGCAAAATCTCTGATTGGGGATGTTCCATATTATGTTCTTGGTCCTTTGGTAACTGACATTGCATCTGGTCATGATCATATTGCAAGTGCAATAGGAGCTGCTGTTTCAGCAAGTGAAGGCGTAGATCTTTTGTGTTATCTTACCCCTTCTGAACATTTGGCATTGCCAAATGCTGAAGAAGTAAAGGCTGGACTAATTGCATATAGAATTGCAGCTCATGCAGGAGACCTTGTAAAAATTCGTGATAAAGTAATCAAATGGGATATGGAAATGACTGAAGCTAGACGTACTTTGGATTGGGAGAAACAACTTGCATTATCTATAGATCCTGAAGAAGCAGCTAAAATTCATAGTAGGACAGGACAGCATCCTGGAAATAATGTTCCTTGTACAATGTGTGGTGGTGCATGTGTTTACATGATGTTGCCACAACAAAAAAAATATGAAAAAGAAAATAAAAATTTACAACAAATTGAGTAAAACTTGTTGAAGGCTCGGAACTGTCTCATAATTTTCTAACTCTTTTATGTCTATCCACTCAAATTCCGAATTTTCCCAGTTAAGTTCTATCTCTGT
The DNA here is from genome assembly GCF_025998175.1 of Nitrosopumilus zosterae. NCBI lineage: Archaea > Thermoproteati > Nitrososphaerota > Nitrososphaeria > Nitrosopumilales > Nitrosopumilaceae > Nitrosopumilus > Nitrosopumilus zosterae. Next base: position 1,222,128 of record NZ_AP026695.1, on the reverse strand, counting down.
ATTTTCTACTTCAAACAAAAATGGATAGATCTCCCATTCATGATTTTCATATTGTGGCGAATTCACTCGCATACCTTCAGCTGATTTCACAAGTGTGATTTTGTCTTCTGTAATTCCAACTTCTTCAAAAATTTCGATCTTTGCCCTTTTCAATGGTTCTTCATTATTTTCTATGATTCCACTAATTCCTGCCCATAACCCTTTCATTGATTTGACTTTATCGCTTCTTTTGAGAATCAATAATTTTTCATTATTTCTAATGAATGATGTTACAATTTTTGTTGAACGCATGCCTGCTATTTTTCAACGGATTTTACCATTTTTGTTAGTTTTTTGTAGGACTCATTGATGTCGGTGTGTTTGGCAAGTCTTTCTTGACATTCTCTAATGTATGTGGTTACTTCTTCAGTTTTTGATTCCTGGACAGCAGTAAGTAACCTGCCTATATCTTTCCATAGCTCTTCAGCAACTCTTCTAATTTCTGGATTAGCGATAATTGTTTCAATTAATTCTGGAGATTCTGTCATTATGCTTTCAGCTAATGTTTTTTGAACTCTGAAAGTTGTTCCCGACATTTTTTCTGTGAGATTCATTTTTTCATCCTTTGAAATAATATTTGCAAAAACCAAATTCATTAAATGTGTTAATCCTAAAATTACCGCGATCTTTTTGTCATGCTCTGCAGCATCAATTGTTACAAAGTTCGCTCCATCAAATAATGATTTTGCAACCGTTAATTCTTTTTTAGCATCTTTAATTGGAACTGAAATTATATTTTGACCTTTTATTATTTTTGTTCCGGGACCAAACATTGGATGAATGCAAATTGGATTGATCTTGTCTGGCATTTTTGACAATGATGAAACCACTTTTGATTTCTCTGATGATATCTCAATTAGATATGTTCCTCTTTTCATTTCTTTTGCAATGAGTCTGATAATTTCTGGTGTTCTTCTTGTTGGAGTACATAACACTACATAATCAGCTTTTAGGATTGAGCCAACCAATGAATCTGACGCTATGATGTTTTTTCCTGTGATTTTATTTTCTGAATCATAACCTGTCACTTCAAAACCTTTGTCTGCAAAATATCTGGCAAACCATTGTCCCATTTGACCACCTGCACCAACAACTGTCATCTTTTTCATTGTGTTTCACTCATAATGTTACTCAGTATATTCATTCCCTCAATTAGTGTTTTTTCGTCTTGACATGCGGAAATTCTGATGAAATTCTTATAATTTCCAAATCCCTCTCCTGGAGCTATGGCAAGTCCTTTCTCAAGAGTACTATTTGCAAACTGGATCCCATCAAATCCCTCTTGATTAATTCTAGCAAAAATATACATTGCACCATCTGGGACTACAAAATCCAACCCCATTTTAGATGCTTTTTCTGTCAACATATCTAGTCTGTTTTGCACTGTATTAGAATTGTTGGATATGTCTGCCTCGAGGGCTTTCATGGCAACATATTGGATAGGTTCAGACACGTTTGTTAGGCACATGGCCTCTAATTTTGCCATTTTTTCAATAATTTCATTGTCTGCTATAGCATATCCTATTCTAAACCCTGTCATGGCATGAGATTTTGAAAATGATTGAGTGACAATACTTTTCTTATAATTGTAAGACAGAATGCTTTTCCAGTTGGTTTTTGCATATTGTGAATAGATCTCATCACTTAGAATGTATAGATTATTTTTTCTTGCGATATCTATAATATCGTCTTGTAGTTTTTCAGAAAGAATTTTTCCTGTCGGGTTATTTGGATAATTTAAAATAATCATCTTTGTGTTTGAATTAATTGTACTTTTAATTTGCTCTAATGATGGTTCCCATTTGTCTTCTAGAGTTGTATTGATAGTTCTAACTTTGATTCCTGCATTTAACGCACAATCTTTGTATGCAGGCCATGCAGGTTCAATCACGATTATCTCATCGCCTGGATTGAGTAATGTTGTGATTGCAGTAAATATTGAAAATCTTGCACCTGGACTTACAAGAATGTTATTTTCTGTAATGTTTGTACTAAATTTCTTTGAAACATATTTTGCAAGCGCATCTCTAAATATTGGCATTCCTCTTGCTTGACCATATTTCAAAAACCCTTTCTCGTATACTTCTTCTAATGCCTTCTTAACAATTGTTGGTGGTAAAAAGTCTGGCTCTCCTACTTCCATATGAATAATTTTTTTCCCTTGCTGCTCTAATGATTTTGCTTTGAGGAAAATTGAAAAATGTGTCTGCTTGTTGGTTGACTGAACTTTTACTGATTCATTTAGTAAGAAATTAAAAAATTTTGTAGCTATGGTTTCATCCAGTCCTATTTCTTTACATAGTGAAATTACTTTCCCACGTAAATTATCTTCTCGAACTTCATCAGTTACACCTTTCCCAATATGTTTTTTAACTTCTCCAATCTCTTTTGCAATATCTATTCTAATTTTTAATAACTTTATCATTTCAAGAGTTACTTCGTCCATATGGTTTCGAAGATCATTGATGTCTGACATTTTCTTATAAAACAGGCTTGATTGCTCCTGCAATAAGAGCATGATCTGCTATTGTTAAGGCTACAAGTGAGTCAACTACTGGTGGTGCTCTGGGAACTACACATGGATCATGTCTGCCTTTTACTTGAAGTATTGCTTCTTTTTTGGTTTTAATATCTACTGTACTTTGTTTTTGTGCAATCGATGACGCAGGTTTGAATGCAATTCTCATTGTTATTGGCATTCCATTTGAAATTCCTCCAAGAATGCCTCCTGAATTATTTGTCTTTGTTACTATTTTGCCTTTCTTTATTGTGTACAAGTCATTATTTTCAGAACCATGCATCTCTGAACCTCTAAATCCTGAACCAAATTCAACTCCCTTAACTGATGGAATCGAAAAAATTGCCTTACTCAAATCTGATTCTAACGAACTGAAAATTGGTTCTCCTAAACCTACTGGAACATTTGTTGTAACTGATTCAATAATCCCTCCAAGTGAATCTCCATTTTTTTTTGCAATCAAAATATTATCACGCATTATTTTTGCAGTTTTGTTTTCAGGACATCTTACATCATTTTTATAAATTGATGAAATCATTTTTTCGTTAAATTCTTTTTCCATTCTTATTTTTCCAATCTGTGATGTAAATGAATTGGTTTCAATTCCTAATGCTACTTTGAGTAATTTTCTTGCAATTGCACCTCCCATCACATGTGTGGCAGTAAGTCTTCCTGAAAATCTGCCCCCTCCTCTATAATCATTATAATGATTATATTTTACCATGGCAGGATAATCTGAATGACCCGGTCTAAGTTTAGTTTTTAAATTTTCATAATCTTTTGATTTTTGATCACTATTCCAAATTAACATTGTAATTGGGGCTCCCGTGGTATATCCTCTAAAAACTCCTGATACAATTTCTACAACATCTCCTTCTTTTCTTTGTGTTGAGATAACATTTTGACCTGGCTTTCTTAGGTCAAGCATTTTTTGAATTTCTTTTTCTTCAATTGCTAAACCTGCAGGACATCCCTCTAGTACTGTACCGATAACTTTTCCATGACTTTCACCAAAACTTGTTAAAACAAGTCGTTGACCAATTGAACTTCCTGGCAATAACCTATCAAAGTTAAATGATGCTTATAATTCCTCATCCTGAAATTTTTCGTTTATTTGGAATATCCTTTTCGTTAACCTGCATGACTGATTATAAATTATAAAAAAATGAATTATTTTATGAAATATTTATAATATAATTTTAAATATCATGATTACGTATAAGATATATGCAAAAACGTGTAAATTATAAACCATAATTTGCGCGGCCCTGCGAAAGAGACATGTTATCTTCGCGAGAGCGATGCGGGTGAGGAGAATGCTTTTCACTCTATACAGGGTCGCGCCTTTCTACTCACTTGATTTTTTTTAAAAGCAATTTTAGTTTAGTTGAATTTTTGCACCTAACCGATTCATCTCATCGATAAAATTAGGGTATGAGACATTTACTGATTCTGGATCTGTGACAATACAATTTCCTACATACATTCCAGCTATGCAAAAAGACATGAATAATCTATGATCATTTTCAGAATTCAAATCAGCACCATTCAAATTATCTGTTTTTTCTAAAATTAAACCGTCTTCTTTTTCTTGAATTTTAATTCCAATTTTGACTAATTCTCTTGAAATGATTGCAATTCTGTCTGTTTCTTTTAATCTTGCATGCTTTACATTTACAATTTCAATTGGTGCTGATGAATTCAATGATAAAATAGCTAGTGGAGGAAGAAGATCCGGAGAATTACTTAAATCAAATTTACCTCCTGTTAGTTTTTCAGGTGATTTAATTTTAATTTCTTCCTCGCTAATGGATACAGAAACTCCTAACTGTTCTAAAATATCTATAAATGCTTCATCCCCTTGAGGTAAATTTCCAATGTTTCCCTTGATTGTAATATCGTCTCCAATAAGTACAGTTGCTGAAAGAAGTAATGCAAGACTGGAAAAGTCAATCGGAACTATAAATGTTGTCTCTTTGTATATCTGTGGTGCTATATTGTATCTTTTATATGGAATTAATGTTTGAACTGTTATTCCAAATTTTCTCATTGTTGCAATTGTTGCATCAAGATATGGTTTTGATACTAAATTCCCTTCTATTGTAAGATTAATTCCCTTTTCTGTAAGAGGTGCGCTAATTAATAATGCTGAAATAAACTGACTAGAAAAATTTCCTGGAATTTTGACATCTCCGCCCAAAATCTTTCCTTTAATTTTGATTGGTGGTTTTCCATCCGTTGAACTACACTGTGCACCCATGCTTGATAATGCATCAAGGAGTGGCTGCATTGGTCTTTTTTGTAAACTGTCATCACCCGTTAGTGTAATTTCTTCAGAAAATAGACTTGCAATACCTGATGCTATTCTAATTGTAGTGCCAGAGTTCTCTGTATTGATTTCAGGCACGTTTTTATCAAATTTTATGGATTTTTTCACAATAATTGCCGAATTCTGAATTTCCAAATCGGCTCCAAATTTTTTACATGCCTCTATGGTGGCAATCGTATCAGCTGAATGCAAAATATTTTCAACTTTGCTATTGTTTCCTGCCAGTGATGCAAGAAAAATTGCTCTATGAGTATAACTTTTGTTTGGAGGACAAACTATTTTTCCTGAAATCCTTGATTTCTCAACTTTACACTTCATAAACTTCTGCCTTTTTGTTATTAATTTTAGAAACTAACACATTTCCTTCTAATGTTGCAAATATCTTTTTGATGTTTGCTTCATTTTCTTTTTTTACTATTGCTGCTATTGACGGACCATTTCCAGAAACTGAAGCTGCAAGTGCACCTTTTTCAATTAAATTAGTAATAATTTTAGGATCTGAATTTAGAATAGATGCTGTAGCTAGCCCATTAATTATCATCGCTTCCCAATAATTTGATTTTTTTGCTAATTTCCAAGCATTGTCAAATACGGCGGACAATACTTTTAGATTTTTAATATTTCCACGTTTTCTGTTTTTTGGAATAAAAATCACTGCTATCAAATTAGATGGTCCTTTTTCAAAGTGAATTCGTCTCTTCTTTGCATTGTCTGTTACATTAAATCCTCCATAGTAACATGAACATGCGTCATCATATGCACCTGTAATGCTGACTTTGGATTCAATAGATGCGTCAACACCTGCAAGTAAAATTTGTTGATCAGTCATTTTTGGTTTGAATATTTTTGCACATGCAAGTGCAACTGCAGATGAAATGGCACTTGAACTTTTCAATCCATATCCTGTAGGAATTTCAGAATCTAATCTAATTGATATTTTATTTTGTTCCAAATCTTTGTTTGATACAATCTTTTCAACAGTTTTGTTGATTAATCTGGAACTAAGCATTTTGTTGTCTGATTCAATGACAATTCCCTTTCCTGAACTTGTTTCTACTAATGCTTCTACTTTAAGTTCAATTCCTAACGTTGCTCCCTTTTGAGTTGCAATGGCATTAACTAATGAAACTGCGCCATGGACTGTAGCCTTTACCTTTGCCATCAAAATCCTCCTAACAATGCTTTTTTCATGGCATTATAAGGTGCTTTCATACCATGCCATATTTCAAAGGCTCTTGTTGCTTGACCTAATAGCATTTCATAACCAAAAATTATGACTGCATTTTTCTCTTTTGCCTTTTTTATAAAATCTGTATTTATTGGCATGTATACAATATCATAAACAATTGTCTTTTCGTTGATGTTATCTAACGAAATGATAGTTGGCTCATTTTTTAGTCCAACTGATGTGGCATTAACAATAATGTCATAATTTTTTGCAGAATCCTTTACATCTTCAATCCTAATCACATTTACGTCCAGCCCAATCTTTTTTGCGAATTCTGAGAGATTTCTTGCATTTTCTAAGGTTCTGTTTGCTATGGTTATGCTCTTTGCTTTCTCTTTTGCAAAAGCTGCAACTATTGCTCTTGCAGCACCGCCTGCGCCAAGGAGGAGTACCTTGGTGTTTTCAATATTTAATTTCTTTTTTTTGAATGGTTCTAAAAATCCATCCATATCTGTATTGTATCCTTTTAAAATCCCATCATTGTTTGTTACAGTATTTACTGCACCGATCAAACTACAAGATTCATCCATTTTGTTCAAATACTTCATCATCTCTACTTTGTGTGGAATTGTAACATTGAACCCATCAATCTTTATTTTTTTGAGTCCTTCTATTCCATCTTCTAATTCTCCTTTTGGGATCCTATACGCAATGTATGAACAATCTAAATTTAATTCTCTGAATGCTGCATTGTGTATGTTTGGAGATAATGAATGATCAATTGGATCTCCAATTACTGCAAATGATTTTGCCATCTTATTTTTCTCAGTATAATGATTGATTTAAACTCTCAATTGACTAGATGATTATTTTAGACTTGCAATCTTCTTTACTTCATCTACACTAAATTGTCCTGGTGCAACCGCTTTTCCTAAAGAAACGTATGTGTATGGACTACCCAAATACAGGCACAAAATCCTTGAAATTCTTCCCATGTCCCCCATTGCAAATGATATCAAGTTGTTTTTTCCTTTCTTACTATACAATTCTAACATCCTTGTTGCATCATCTGTTGTTTTTGCAGTGCTTACAATTTTTATATTATTTGAAAACTTGCTCATTTGAGTAATCTTCTTTTTTAATTCTGTGGCCTTGGGAGTTTTCTTAAAGTCATGCCATGAAACAAGCAATTCTGTTTTTGTTGATTTTAGATATTCTGTTAGCTGTGGATTTTTTTTTAGCATGTTGAATTCAACATCTAACAAAAATGGGTTGTATTCCGCAATCAATTTTATGATTGACATTCTTTCTTTTTCATTACCTGGAAATTTTCCGCCCTCAGTTTTTGGTCTTAATGTGCATACAATTTTGTTTAGATCCTTTTTGATTAATTCTAGTGTTTGTGGAATTTGCTCCATTTTTAAAAAATCAAATCTTACTTCAACAAAATCTGATTTTTTTAATGCATTTTTTAATACTTGCTTGACTTTGTTTGGTGTTGTTTCTGCAATTGATACACAAGTTTTGTACTTCATTTTATTTTTCTAAAATATATTCATCTGAAACTTCCATTCCGAAATGTCTTCCTGTTGCAGGCTTTGAATGCACCATGACCATATCTCCTTTTTTTAAATGCGTAACTGACACTAGTTGCCCATTAGGTTTTACAAATCTAATCGTTTCCGCATCTTGTGCAATAATCCCTCCAACCTCGCCTTCTATAGAAGCTTTGATCATTAACATTGGTCTTCTCTCTATTTTTGATCTTCCTACAGTTGCTCTCCTTGCATTCCCTTTTGAATTTAGGATCAAAACTTCAGAACCTGTTTCAATTTCTGAGAGATAGTTTGTTGTTCCGTCAGGTGATAAAGTGTAACAGTGAACTGCACCTGCATTAACTCTGAATGGTCTAGGCGATGTAAACGATGAACCCACAGATTCATTATGAACAAGAAACAAAAAGTTTGATCTACTTCCAATTAGCATACCCTCTCCTTTATGGAGCATTGATGCTGTATCTACACATACACGTTCACCATCACCTACTTCTTTAATCTCAATAATCTTTGCAGGCTTCATCTCAAAACTTCTGGTTCCTAGGTATAGCATTGCCTCTCTTACTTCATTAATTGAATCTGTGTTGAAAATTACTCCATCTACACCTACCTCTAAAATTGAGAACATCTTTCTTACTTCTTCAGGGGTCTTTGCTATTGCAAAAATTTTTGTGTGTATTTTATGGAGTTTTGCAATGATGTTTTCAAGTGGGATTATCTTCCAATCCTTTACCTCTACAATCACAAAGTCTAATCCTTTTTTTGCAACAGTAAGGATGTGCTCGATATCTGAATTAGATAATACCTGAAATTTCATCCCGATTTTTTTTCCTTTTGGTTTTACAACTTCTTCTTTTTCAAGGACTACATAGTTTGATGTGGGTGACGGATAGACTGTTTGAATTTTTGTTTTTTTATTTCCTATTTTTTTAGGATCAATGTATAACATCTTAATGCCTTCTGATTCTAACTGTGGGAGAAATTTAGCTAGCTGTGTTTGTGAAACTTTAGGTGAAATAATTAATTCTCTATTCTTGCTCAATTTTCTTCATTGCTTCCTTTGCAGTTACTTTTCTAAAAATTATATCTGCTAATGCTTCAACCATTTTTTCAGGTGTTTTATGTGCAAAGATATTTCTACCATATGTGATGCCTTTAGCTCCTGCTGTCATTGCATCTTCAGTCATTTGCAGAATATCTAAATCTGTTTTTGTTTTAGGACCGCCTGCAATTACTATTGGAACTGGTGTACTCTTTACAATTTTTGCAAATGATTCAATATCTCCTGTGTATAATGTCTTAACAATATCTGCTCCACACTCTGCTCCAATTCTTGCAACATGTGCAACAATTTCAGGATCATGCGGATCTTTGATGTTTTCTCCTCTTGGATACATCATAGCTAAAAGTGGCATTCCCCATTTGTGACATTGATCAGCAGTCATTCCTAATTGTTCAAGCATCTCTGGTTCTTCTTTGCCTCCAATGTTGATGTGCAGTGAAACTCCATCTGCACCCATTGCTACTGCTTCCTTTACTGTTCCCGTTAACATTTTTCGATTAGGTGATAGTGATAGTGATGTGCTACTTGAAAAATGTACTAAAATCCCTACTTTGGTTGGTTTTGGTAGTGTTTTAAGAATTCCCTTATTGATAATTACGCTAGTAAGTCCATGTCCTTCACATTTGTAAATTGTCGATGCTGGATCTTCAAGACCCTCAATCGGTCCATTTGAAATTCCATGATCCATTGGGATGCATAACATTCTTCCTTTTCGAAGAATTCGATTTAGTCTAATTTGATTACCTGATACCATGCGTTGATCTGCTTTTTGTGCCCTACTTAAAAATAACGTGATCCATCACTCTACTATTTTTCAAAAAACGAGCACAAATCACTCACTGGGCATATTCGTTATTTCTATCAAGGATTAAATAGAAAATGCAAAGGATGTACAACGATTGAGTCAGACTACTGAACAAATACAAAAAAGTGATATTAAAGATATTTTGGAAAATTCTCTTAACGGTCAAAGACCTGGATCTAAGGATTGTTTGAGACTCTTGGAATCTGATGATGTTCATTTGATGGGTCTTGTTTCAGGCCATTTAACTCAAAAGAAATTTGGCAAAAAAGCCTCATTCGTAAATAATATTATCTTGAATTATACTAATGTGTGCATCACTGATTGTAAATTTTGTGCATTTTATAGATCTCCTGGAGCAGCGGATTCTTACACATTAACCCTTGATCAAATAGAATCAAGAGTAAAAACTGCATGGGATATGTTTAAGATTCGTCAAGTTTTGATACAAGGTGGACACAATCCAAGCTTAAAGATAGAATATTATGAAGATGCATTTAGAATGATTAGAGAAAAATTCCCGAAAGTTGGTGTTCATGGATTATCTACATCTGAAATTGATATGATTGCAAAAGTGGAAAAATCATCCACTAAAGAAATTTTATCTAGATTAAAGAATGCAGGACTACAGTCTATCCCTGGTGCAGGTGCTGAAATTTTAACTGATTCTGTTAAGAATATTATCAGTCCAAAGAAAATCTCTAGTGATGATTGGATTCGAATAATGGATGAGGCGCATTCCCTTGGAATTCCATCTTCTGCAACCATGATGTATGGTCATGTAGAAAACAAAAATGATATTGTTGAACACTTTTTTAAAATTGTAAAACTCCAAGAAAAAACCAAAGGCTTCATGGCATTTATTCCATGGAATTTTGAACCAAATAATACTTTGATGCACGAAGAAGGTTTGGTAGAATATGGAACTGGCGGAATTCAACTTTTGAAGATGATTGCAATCTCTAGATTGGTCTTTGATGGATTAATTTCGCACATTCAATCTTCATGGCTTACAAATGGTGTTGGCATGGCACAACTTGCTTTACAGTATGGTGCTGATGATTTTGGTGGAACTCTAATTGGTGAAGAAGTAGTCTCATGTACTGGTGCACGCTCAACTGAACTGACTGATAAAATAATCATGGATGCAATTCATCAGATTGGGTATGATGTAGAAGAACGAGATAATTTCTATAATCCTGTTACTTTATAATCCATAATCGGACCATTTGGCATCTACTAGACTCTTTGTTTTATCATCAACTTTTACTTGTTGTTGGATCTCTCTTTCATATCCCTCATCTCTTGTTTTTTGAGTTGCGTCAATTCCCATCTTTGAACCTAGATTGATTAGAGGTGATGCAGGATCTAGAGTATCAGTTGGTGTATTATTGATAATCATAGTATCTCTTGCAGCATCGGCCCTTGTAGTAATTGCCCAAATCACATCATTAATGTCATGAACATTGATGTCTTCATCTACTACTACAAACATTTTCGTTAATGATAACTGTCCCATTCCCCATAATCCCATCATCACTTTCTTTGCTTGACCTGGATATCTCTTTTTTATTGAAATTATTGCAAATCCTTGGAACCATCCTGCAGCTGGCATGCTAAAATCTATCACTTCTGGATGGAACATTTGTATTAATGGCAAAAATGATCTTTCAATTACTTTTCCAATATATGCATCCTCTAGAATTGGTTTTCCAACTACTGTTGTTACATAAATTGGATCTTTTCTTCTCATAATTCCAGTCAATGTAAATGTTGGATATGGTTCAACTGGAGTATAATATCCCGTATGATCTCCAAATGGTCCTTCATCTCTAATGTCTGCAGGATCAACGTATCCTTCTAAAACAATCTCTGCATTAGCTGGAACATCTAAATCAATTGTTTTGCATTTCACCATTTTGATTCCTTCTTTCCTTGTAATTCCTGCAAACAAATATTTGTCAAGTCCCTCTGGAACCGGAGCAATAGATGAAAATATTGTTGCAGGCTCTCCGCCAATAATTATTGCGGTTGGGATTTTCTCCCCTCTGTCTTTTGAAATATCTCCATGATGGGCTCCTCTCTTATGTTTTTGCCAATGCATGGATGCATGTGTTTTGTCAATTATTTGCATTCTGTATACGCCAAGATTTCTCACACCTGTTTCAGGATGTTTGGTTGCAACCAATCCTAAAGTGATAAATCTCCCAGCATCATTTGGCCATGATTTTAGAATTGGTAAATCATCAAAAGATGCATTATTTGATGTAATTTCTGTCACTGGTCCATTTGTTTCTAATTTAGGAAATGATGCTGTCATCTTTGAGAGTTCTGGAAGTTTTTTAATTTTGTCTAGTATCCCTGATGGTATGTCCATCTTTGTCATATCTGCAATACGCTGACCAATTTCAGTAAAATCTGTCATTTCCAATCCTATCTCTAATCTTTTCATTGAACCAAATGCATTTCCTAAAACTGGTATATCAAACCCTTTTACATTTTCAAAAAGAATTGCAGAGCCATTGGAATACACTTCTCTTCTTAGAATTTCTGCAATTTCTAAATCCGTGTCAACTTGAACTTTAACTCTTTTTAATTCTCCATGTTTTTCTAGTTCTGAAATAAACTCCCGAATATCTTTTATTGCCACAATAACTTTGAAGTTAGTTCAAGTATAAGCTTAACTGGATTTATCCAAATCAGAATTTTCTTAAAATTCTTTTAACACACGTATTTGAATTCATATTGACAGAAAATACATTGACAAATATGAGAAACTATGCCATTATGATCCGCGCCAAACAACCAAAAATTCTTCCGAGTCTTGAATGATTACATTGGTGGAAGTTCATTCTTTCTATCATGGCCTCCAGATCCAAATTTACAATAAAAGCATAATTCTGACTCCATATACTTTAATTGCTCCACTTGAATTGCCCCGAGTTTTAGAGCAATTTTTGTCAAAATTTTGTATTTTAGTGGCATTGCAGGAATTACCTCATTCATGTATACTCTATAATGATCTGGACAGAACTTTAGTGTCACTTTGGATGGTTCTTTGCCTTTCTCATTTACTTGCTTTGTAAAATTGATCTGCTCTCGAATATATTCATGCTTTGGACATGGACAATCTTTTCCTCCTGGATGCTTGTATGCTGGAATATTTTTCCAATCAAACTCCGGAAATTCTTTTTCAAAGTCATCCATTACCTCAATTACTCTCTTAGTGCATATAAAACTTGATCAACTTCTGTTGAGGTAATCAACCCAAATGTACATAAACCCCAGATAGTTCATCCCAACTATGGCATCTGCTAAGAAGCAAACAAAGCAAGATCTTGAAAACAAGATTGCCGAATTAGAAGCAAAACTAAATCAACTTTCTACACAACTTGAAGCCAAACCAGCACCAAAACCAGCTGAAACTAAACCTGCTGAAGCAAAACCGGCTGAAGCTAAGCCAGCTGAAACAAAACCAGCTGAAAAACCTGCTGCAACAACCAAGCCTAAAGGTACTCTACCAAAAGGATTTGAAAAACCAGCAGAAGCTCCTAAACCACAGGATGCTCCAAAACCAGCTGAAACAACATCTCAACCTCCTGCAACAGTACAAGATGCTTTAGAGAATGCATACTATACTGCTCCAATGACTGATTTTCATCAGTACAGAGCTAAAGTAACAGGTTATTCTCCAGCACCTAACAGATACTTTGTTAGACTAACTGCTCCTGTAGGAAAAGTTCCAACAAGAAACTGGAATGATCAAAAAGCAACCGTTACTGGTTATACCTCACCATCAAACCAATACTTTGCAACAAGACAAAGATTGGCGTATCATCCAGCTGACAAAAGATTTGGATCATTTAGTGGCGTCAATATGAGTGTTGAAGGTGTTACTGCACAAGTACAATCTCCACCACCAGAACCTCCAAAGCCTAAAAGGGGTACACTTCCAAAAGGTTTCTAATTCAATCATTCCTTTATTTTCTATTTTTAATAGTAATGTTCATTTTTGATTATTTTCTATATTGAATATGCCTCCAAAAATTGTATGTCCTAACTGTCAACAAAATGAATGGCTTGAAAATGAAGAATTGAATTATTTGCCAAGGGTTACCAAGATGGAAGACGGAAAATATGTTGCTGATACCAAAAATGGAATTCATGTACATCTGTGGCGATGTAACAATTGTATGTATGTCATGCATTTTTGGGAACCTGATTAATTTGCCTAACGATCATAACAAAACTATGTTTCAAAACATTTGAAATTTTTACAAATTATTGTTTGATTTTCCAAATTTATTTGACCAAAAATATGAGACTGATCAAAATGTAAATAAACAATGTTCTATTTAGTGTAAGGAATGGCAGCAAAACGTAAAGCAAGTACGAAAAAAGATCTAGAGGACAAAATAGCAGAACTTGAAGCAAAATTAACAAAATTATCTACACAACTTGAAGCCAAACCAGCACCAAAACCAGCTGAAACTAAACCTGCTGAAGCAAAACCGGCTGAAGCTAAGCCAGCTGAAACAAAACCAGCTGAAAAACCTGCTGCAACAACCAAGCCTAAAGGTACTCTACCAAAAGGATTTGAAAAACCAGCAGAAGCTCCTAAACCACAGGATGCTCCAAAACCAGCTGAAACAACATCTCAACCTCCTGCAACAGTACAAGATGCTTTAGAGAATGCATACTATACTGCTCCAATGACTGATTTTCATCAGTACAGAGCTAAAGTAACAGGTTATTCTCCAGCACCTAACAGATACTTTGTTAGACTAACTGCTCCTGTAGGAAAAGTTCCAACAAGAAACTGGAATGATCAAAAAGCAACCGTTACTGGTTATACCTCACCATCAAACCAATACTTTGCAACAAGACAAAGATTGGCGTATCATCCAGCTGACAAAAGATTTGGATCATTTAGTGGCGTCAATATGAGTGTTGAAGGTGTTACTGCACAAGTACAATCTCCACCACCAGAACCTCCAAAGCCAGCAAAAGGTACTTTGCCAAAAGGAATGGGGCAACCACAACAAACTCCTCAGCAACAAACCAATTATGGTGGAAATGAAGGCAAATCCAGAAAAGAATTGTTAGAAGAATATGAAAACGAATACTTGCAAAGAATAGAACAAGAAAGAATTGAACAAGAACAAGCATACCTTGAATCCGTTGCGGCTGAAGCTAAGGCAAAATCCGCTTCTCAAACAAAACGTGGTGCATTACCAAAAGGATTTGAACCACAACCAGAACCTGAAGCACCAAAAGCTTCTAAAGGTACACTTCCAAAAGGTTTCTAATCTTTCTAAAACCTTTTCTTTTACTTTATTTTTAATTTAGAAAATCATCTAGTACTTCTTTTGAATGTCCAGCTGGTTTTACTTTGGGATAAATTTTGAAAATTTTTCCTTTTTCATCAACAAGAAACGTACTTCGTATAACTCCCATGTATTCTCTGCCCATAAATTTTTTCTTATCCCATACGCCAAACATTTTTGATACTTCTTTGTCTACATCTGCTAAAAGCGGATATTTGATACTCATTTTGTCACAGAACTTTTTATGAGATTCTACATCATCCGGACTAATCCCTATTATCTCAATCCCTGCCTTTTGGAATTTTTTATAGTCTCTTGAAAATTCATCAGCCTCTGTAGTGCATCCTGGAGTGAAATCTTTTGGATAAAAGTATATGACGTGTTTTTTACCTTTGAAATCTGACGATTTGATTTTTTTGCCATTGGCATCGCTTATCTCAAATTTTGGAACAGTGTCCCCTTCAGAAATCATATAATTCTACTGGATTAATCCATAATTAATTACTTTTTGACAAAATTAGATCAAAAATCATGTCCGAATGTTTTATATGGTTACTCAAGTGGCTTTTGCTTAATGGTTAATCCAAGAGCGTATCTTGCCGAGGCAATAGCAACTTATGGTTTAGTGTTCTTTGGTCCTCTTTCAGTAATTTTGGCTATTGCATCCTTTGGTGAGGAACTGACAACAATCTCTGTCTTGTTTATCTCTCTAGGTCACGGTGGCGCAATAGCATTAATGGTCTACACCTTTGGTCATGTTTCTGGTGCTCACATCAATCCTGCGGTTACAATTCCAATGATAATTACAAGAAAAATTGGAATCGCAGATGGAGTTGGATATATCATTTCACAATTAATCGGTGCCATAACTGCTGCTGCAACATTAAAGGTAATCTTGCCCGAACTTGGTGCCAAAGTAAACTTTGCAACCCAAGGAGGTCCAAGTGATTTAATCAATAACAGCATTAGTTCTGGATTTTTAATTGAAGCAATACTGACATTCTTCCTAGTGACAGTAATTTTCATGGTTGCGGTTCACAAGAAAGCATCTCCTGGATGGCACGGATTTACAATTGGTGGTATGGTTTTCCTAATTCATCTAATTGCAGTACCTTTGACTGGCGCATCCGTAAATCCTGCAAGAACATTTGGTCCTGCACTAATTTCCGGATTCTGGGAATTCCATTGGTTGTATTGGGCAGCTCCAATCTTGGGGGGAATCATTGCAGGTTTAATCATGAACTATGTATTTGTCAAACCTGCTGAGAAAGAAGCATAATCCCAACATTTTTAAAAATTTAAAATTTATTTTTTATTATGACCTCTAATGATGAAATTACTCAAATGTTTGATACAGAATCAGAAAAACTCTATAATCTAATTAATAATGCAACAAAAATCAATTTGCCTATACACGAAATAATTGAAACATATTACCAAATAATTAATGTCTCCTCTATGATTACAATGCTTAAAGAGAAAATTAATTCTGGAAATGCGTCATTGTTGGATAAAATTCACGAAACTGAAAAACTGGTCTCTGAAAAATTCAATTCTGACATTCATCCAAAAATCATGGACTATCTTAAAATTTGTATTCAACAAGATACACAAAGTCTTCAATTAGGAAATAGAGAAAAATCAAAAGAAGAAACAGAATCAGAAGCAAAATTATTTGAAGAATTACGCCAAAAAATGAGCACAAAAGAATTTGTTGAACAATATGACCAAGGGCTTTTAAATGGTTGAACACCTTGCAAAGAACCTAGTTGAATTAAAAAAAGAATTTTCAAAAATGTATGATGGCGGAAGTCAAATTCAAGAGATAATCCCTAAATCAAAATCAGAATTATTCCCAATTGAAGATCATGATTTAAAATTATTGCATGAGTTTGCAACAAAGAATCCTATCTACTATGATTCCTTTGAGAAAACAATTGGTCAAACTGATTGTATTGTGTATGAAGGAGATATTAACAAATATTGGCTAAATAGCATTCAGCATTCCTCAAGCCGAGCTCCATTTTCCCCTACTTGGATAATGTCTGGCTATATTGGTGCATTATTTGCAAAGAAATTTGGGTACTCTGAAGTGATTGATATTGGATCTGGTGATGGAAGGATTGCATTCTGCGCTAAAGTCTTGGGTTTAGAATCATATAGCATAGAAATCGATGACGTGCTAGTCGAATTACAAAAACAATTGACTACAATACTTGATTTTCGTCCTTTTTGTGCTGATGCTGTCCATTTTGATTACCTTTCTTTGAATTTAACACATCCTATATTCTTCATTGGTGGCCTTGCACAGATGGGTGGGATTACTTTATCTTCTGGGGTTTTAGAAAAAATTTATTCCATCCCTAACTTGAGAAAAAATTCTGGTTGGGTTTTTGCTGGAACCCATTCTAAAAAATATACTCCAGATCCAAAAAACAAGGCTGGTTGGGGTACTCTGATTGAGAAAAATAATCTAAAGTATGTCCAAACAATTTCTTTGCCAACCGTCTGGACTTTTCATGAACCCGATGAAACTCCATACATTTTTGCAGTATCTAGATAATCGCAATCCAAATTAAGCGTAAACTCACAAAAATCTTTGGACTCGTTGCATAGCTTGGATAGTGCGATTGCTTGCGGAGCAATAGGTCGTCGGTTCGAATCCGATCGGGTCCGTTCAACATTCATCTTTTAATATTGGTTTAAAAATAAAATTTCAGATAGTTTGACAGATGACGAAGGTCCAAAATCAATTAAATTTGAAATTTTAGATAAAATTGCTGCCCTTATTGCAGCTGCCTTTGGATTGGTGGCAGCACTTGCATGGAATGATGCCATCAAAGCACTCTTCAAAGAAATCTTTGGAACTACTGATCAACTAGGTCCAATGATTGGATATGCTGTGGTCGTTACAGTAATTGCAGTTATTTTAACAATCTTTATTGCTCGTGCAGCTTCTAAAGCAAAATCAATCATTACCAGAACTTACAGTTGTTCTTTGTGTGATTTTAAATCAGAAGTTCAATCCGAATTTATGGAGCATGTTACAAAAAAACATGCTGCCAATGACGATAAATTCCTGTCAAAATAATTATTTTTCTATTTTTAAAGAATATCTCATACCTGGAAGCTTATTTCACATATGTGGTGTTTCAACAACCTTTCATCAGTAATGTGAAAAAATCTGGCCACATTGAATCCAATTCCGACCCAAAGTTAGGGATAAACGTAGAAAATATGGCTGTGAAATGACTATTGTATCTTGAAAATTACCTTCTAGTTGATTTTAATGGTATTTCCTACAACCTTTTTTGAAATTTTTATTTCCAGTCTGCCTTTTTGAAATTTTGCAATTGTTTTCTTGGAATCAATTCTTCCCGGTAACAAAATTGATTTTTTAAAATATTCGAACTTTGTAATCCTGCCTAATTTTTCTTCAGAATATTTTTCCTTGAGTTTAGCTTCTACATTAATGTAATTTCCATCAAAAGTAACTTTGATATCTTTTTTATTTACAAGCGGTAAATCAAACTCTAGCATCCAATGATTGTCAAACTCTCTTAGACATGAAAGTGGTGAGAGAATTTTATGTTCAACATCATCAAATATTGAATTCACTGTTGAAAGTGTTATTTTAAATTCATCATCATTTCTTTTCATTTTATTACCTGTAGATTTGTGGTGCCCTTGTCTGTTTTTCTTGCTGTTCCTGCAATGCACGAATTGTCTGTTCCATTAGATTTCTGTGCTGTATACGTAATTTGTCTATTCTAGATTGAATATCTTTTGTATCTACTTGAATATCTAAAATTTTCGCAAGTGTAACTATTGCAATAATTGATGCTTCGGGATCTGGAAAGAACGGATGGCACTCTGCATACAAAACAAGTACTGGAATCTTTGTTTTTCTAAACACTGAGATTATCGCAGCATCTGTTCCAAAGATTGAACCATCTAAAAATTTCATAATTTTGTTGTTGTAAAGTATGTTCTCTAATGATGGATGTGATGCTAAGCCATAAATTTTGGATGTGTCGTTTTGTTGATTTATCGTTTCCATACCGCTAATCATTATGATTTTTTTAATTACGTACTTCTTACAAAATTCATGAACTGCAAGTGCAAATCTCTCTGCTAAATATTGATTAAATGGAACATCCGAAATTATCACAAAAATATTTTTCTTACTATATGCTCTGATCGGACCAAGTATTTCTCCCCCTTCTACAAATAATGTTGATGGCAGTTCTGGTACTTCGATCTCTTCAATTTGGTTCATCTTTAGGTAATGAATAAGATATGATATTGAAAAAGTGCCTACAAGTCCATTACTAGGAAATCCTACAATCAATGTGTTTTCATTAGTATCTGGTTTTGTAATTTTCAAGTTATTGATTTTTACAAATCTTCTGATTAAAAGTCACGCCTAAATTTTCAAATGTGAGAATAAAAGAAATTGTGAATTAAAATTTTTAAAAGTTCTTTTTGTTATAATATGTCTATAATTTTCCTTGCAGTCTTATCAATATCTGCATTAGACTCTGCTGCAATGAACAATATTTTTTTTTCAAGAGGGATAGTCATTGTAACTACATTCTTCCTTCTAGCTGCAGCATATTCTACCTGACCTAAATTCTCGTCAAATTCTTGTCTAGTTCTAATTCTAAGAACTGCCTCCATAAACATTTTTTTTCGCTCATTTTCATTTTTGAGCGGAATTATTCCTGATTTGAAATCTCCTACTATTAGATTTCCCATATAGTCTAAGAACCCTGCAAATCTTATTTCAGGTAATTCTAATATTTTATGGCATCTTTGTTGATCTAAATCCTCTTCTGAATTCATATTTTCACCAAATCTAATTCATAATTAAATAGCATTCCCATTCTCATCTTTGATATTTTATTACTAATTGATATAACAAAAATAAATGTTCATTTTTGATGAAGAGGCAACCAAAAGTTCTTGTAAATATTCCTGTACACTTGGCATCTATCATTAAACAACCAATTTCAATTTCTCCTAATACTAGCATTCTTGATGCACGAGATATTTTCCTTCGATATAAAATTGGAAGGCTTGTGGTTGAATTAAATCAAAAACCCGTTGGAATCATTACTGAGAAAGACCTTTCAAGAAGTGTTTCTGTTTTCAATCAAAAACCAGTTTCAAAAATTCTAATTCGTGATATAATGACAAAAGATTTGATTACCCTACAACCTGAAGCGTCAATTTATGATTGCGCAAAACTTATGCAAAAACATGGAATAAGTTCAATTATAATTAAAACTTCTAAAGGTAAACTAGTTGGAGTGGTAACAAAAACTGATCTTGTATCTACATTTTTAATTCAAAGTACTGCATCACTACCAATATCAAAAATCATGACCAAAAAAGTAATCACCGTATCCCCTAATGATTCCATTTTTGAAGTTGAAAGCGTTCTGTTAAACAACCAAATTCATAGAGTAATAGTGACAAACAACAAAATTCCTGTAGGAATTATCACATATCGCGATTTTATACCTGCAAAGACTTTTGATTTACACAACGAGTTTACAGATCCTGAGGAAAGATCTGAAATATTCTGGAATGCCCATCTCAATGAACTTAACGTAAACAAACTTAGTTACTTGCTAACATTTTCTGCAAAAGACATTATGACCAAAAATCCTTTCTTTGTTTCTGCAGATGATGTGGTGTATACTGCAGCTATTATCATGATAAGACATGGAATTAGTGGTCTGCCAGTAATTCGTGGTAAAAAGATGGTTGGTATAATTACAAAAACCGATATTGTAAATATCCTAGCGTCAAAAGGAAACCCCAACTTTTAGAGTTTGATTTTCATATGTGGTAATTAACTAGAGTTATTTATAACTCGAATATTTTTTCTAATCGTTGAAATACGCAAAAGATTTCATGAATACTCCTAGAACTATAAAGTATGAATCTAATTTGGCAGATGTTTTAAAAAAAATAATCGATGAAAAGAAAAGTAGATTGTTAGTAACTCAAAATGGTAAAATCATTGGTTTGATATCTGAAAAGGATTTGGGGATTTTTCTTTTAACTGATACTACTGAACGAAAACTTGATGAGATCCCCTTATCAGAAATTATCAAAAAAATAATCAGTGTTGATGAAAAAACAGGAATGGATAAGTGTGCTCAATTAATGATGACAAATGAAATTGGTTCTTTGGTTGTTACTAGTAATGATGAGGTTGTTGGAATTTTGACAAAGACTGATCTTGTTAGGTATTTTACTAAATTAGATTCACAAAAAATTGTTGGTGAGTACATGTCTCCTTATTATGCATGGCAATACTATGATACTCCATTGTACAAAGTAGTACTGAAAATGGTTGATGAAAAAATCTCCAGAGTGATCCTTCGTGATCATGAAGAAACTCCTGTTGGAATTGTGACATTTAGAGATTTATTCAATTTGGCATTGACTTTAGGTGATAAAGAAGATGTGCTTGATAATACTGATCCTCTAATATCTGTAATATTTCCCAGAAAAGGTTTCATTTCTGAGTCTGGATTTGGGGGCAGCACACAAATTAATGAAATTATGACCAAAAATATTGTTTCTGTAAATTATGATGATGATTTGACCAAAGCAGCAAAATTGATTTTAGAGAAAAATATCAATGGTGTGGCAGTCCTATCTGTACACAGAAATATTATTGGGATCATCAGCAAAACAGACATTGTTAGGGCTTTGGCCTTTTTGTTATGATGAATAATTTCTCTCCAATCAAAATGTATCTCCCAAACGCTTAATTTTGTATCTATTGGAGAAATTCTATGATAAATCCAGAATTACTGAAACTACTTGAAACAAGTGATGTTCTAAATATGTTGGATGATTCTGTTTCCTACCAATTACAAAAAATTCAAAATGTTCAAAGAACAAACGAAGGCAGAGATTGGTATGATGAACTTCCTAAAATTGTTAAGGGAAAATTTGATAGTTACAAAGAAGACTATGAACACCTTTCTCAAATTCTAAAACTTGAATCAGAACAAATGAGGGTTGAAATGAATAAAGGTTACTACTTTTGGCGATTACTGCGTTCTGCATGTCACACATACAGAAATGATCTCATAGAATATGATCAACAACTGAGTCAGGAATTCCATCTACCGGAGACTGAAGCAATATCTGATAATGCTGTTCTAAATGACTGTATTGGGGTTTTAGACCAGCACGCAATTGAAAAATAACCTTGAATCCTTTTATGATGATGTGTTGATATAATGTCATGGAAATAAAATCAGAAAAATCCATTAAAGAATTTCTAAAGACACTACCTGATGATGATATAATCAAATATTATCTAGATGTAGAGTATAGCCCTTTTCCTGTATTGGTCATTGAAGAATATACAAGACGTTTCAAGCGTAAAACTAAAGATGAAATTCTCAAAGATCTAAAAACACAAGCACGCTTTGCTCATAAAAAAACCAGAGAATTTGGTAAGATAGCAAAAAAACACAAATTTGTAGACGATGTTACTAAACAAAAATCTGAAGAAATTTTCAAACAGGCAAAGAAAAAAGGATTTGAAATTAGTGAAAAACTGTCCTACAAAGGTGGTATTTTAGGTTCAAAATTAAAAAAAGGCACAACATCTGGAATCAAGAGCGGAATAAATGCGGGAAAGAATATAAAATCGTCCTCTGTTGATGAACTGGAATTATTGGAAAAATTGGGAGATTTACAAAAAGCAGGTATCATCACCAAAAAAGAATTTCTGGAAAAAAAGAAAAAAATACTTTCTAAAATCTAGAATTATGATTAGTTTGTAAATTATTTTTCCCTAAGTTTTGATATTGACTGCCTTGTTTGTGTAACTATTTTGGATCCTCTTTCATTTATCATGCAATATCTGAAAACAGTTTAGATTCTATTACATCTTTTACATCTCATGTTCATGACCGCATCTGAAACTGTTGTATGCTTTGGTAATACTATGAGAGTCTTATTGCCTATACTGAGGAACTCCTTCAATTCATTGATCTATACTTGACATCTTTGCAGACTTGGACAAAGGGGTGATCAATATCAGGATAAATGATACTTTCACTCTCAATTTCCAATTTATTTAATGTAGACTCAAATGCATTTAGTCTCACTTATGATGCCTTTGCAAATCCTTCGGTGAATTGCATGCTCCTGCTGAATCAAGATGTCTGGAGTAAAAATATTGTATCTTTTGAATAAATTTGAAATAAATCTGTCCTCTTTATGAATTTCTTAAATATTATTACGTTGTAATTCGGTAATGAGCAGACAAGATTTCAATTCTAATTCCATCACGGTTCAAGATATTATGACTAGAACAATGATTACGGTAAATTCTGCAACCACTGCACAACAAATTGCAAAAATGATGCAACAAGGAGGAATTGGTGCAATATTTGTAAAAGAAAATGACAATCCTGTAGGAATTGTAACTGATAGAGATTTTGCAACAAAAATTGCAGCAAATGGTCTGTCCCTTGACACTCCAGCTAAAAAAATAATGTCTTCCCCACTGATCACAATTAATCATAACGAACCCTTGTCTGCAGCTGCAGAAAGAATGACGAGTAAAAAAATTAGAAAACTTGCAGTTACCGATAACGGCAAAATAGTTGGTATAGTTACATCGACTGATTTGGTTACACAACTGGCAAAATAATTAAAACGTCTTGGTCTTTCTAAGAAATACTGTGATTGATGTCATATAACATGCAGTTGCAATTATTTCCGAAATAACAGATGCTATATACGGTTCAATCCCTAGTTCGAGGAAATAGTATAGTGTTGGCCATCTTATTCCAAGATATATTATCTCGCCTAGTCCAAATGATGTGATTAATGCAAATAATTCTTTTTTAATTAAATTTGATTCCATTCCTCTATACCTTTCAATGTTGTTCCAGTAAAACAAACTAGAAAAAATTCCAAAGTATATGATATATCCTATGACTATGGTGATTGTGGTGTTTAGATAATTGTCATAATCTGATAACAACTGAGATACAACTGCTGAAAGTGATGCAGAAACAACAAAACAAATTATGAAACTCCTGTTAATTTGGAGTAATTGCTGATTTAGTTTCACAAAAATTTTATGTAATAACTAATATTTTGTGTTAACTCTTACTCAAATTATGAATAGATGTGAATGGGCAAAAGATGAACCCAATATTACTTATCATGATAAGGAATGGGGAAAACCCCAACATGATGATCAGAAATTATTTGAGTTTCTGATATTGGAAGGAGCACAAGCTGGTCTATCTTGGACTACTATTCTCAAGCGTAGGGATGGCTATAGAAAGGCGTTTTCAGATTTTAATGCTCTCAAAGTTTCAAGATATGACAAAAAACACATCGAGAAACTACTCAGAGATGAGTCCATAATACGAAATAAACTCAAAATTAATTCTGCCATTAATAATGCAAAACAGTTTCTCAAGATTCAGATAGAATTTGGCTCCTTTGACAATTATCTGTGGGGTTTTGTAAATCATACGCCAATTAAAAATAGCTTTAAAAAATCATCCGAATTACCCTCATCAACTTCTCTTTCCAAGAAAATAAGTTTGGATATGAAAAAGCATGGATTTACGTTTGTTGGGCCGACAATTTGTTATGCTTTGATGCAGGCTGTAGGAATGGTTAATGATCATACAATGGATTGTTATTTATTTGAAAAATAATTTTCTAAATTTAATTTTTATTATTGCATTTTTTTAATTGCGTCTGAATATGCATTTATTGGAACTATCTTTACAGTACTAACTGATGAAATACCAACTTCAATACATAACTTTTCAATATCATGTGAATTGTCCGCATCCAAAATAATTATCCATTCATGTTCCAAAACTGACATGTAAAACCCAATAATTTTTGATATTTTAAATTTCTCAGAGTTTTCTTCTATTTTTTTCTGAACTTGAACGAACATTTTTCTGCTTGACTCGTTATTCATGGGACATGATTCAGGACTGTGAACTGCGAAAACTCCAAACAACATGACTGGACTAATTCTTTCTTATATTTAACTCTGATTTTTTGTTGTTCATTTTTTAGATTCTCAATTATATTCATCTTTTACAATCATTGATTATGTTGGGTGGAAAATTTTCATCTTTTTCAAAGACTGCGGGTCCTGGAATTTTGTTTGCATGTACTGCAATTGGTGTGTCTCATTTGGTGCAATCTACAAGGGCTGGCGCTGATTTTGGCCTAATGATGTTGGGATTTGTTGTATTGGTGATGTTAATGAAGTATCCTTTCTTTGAATATGGTTCTCGTTATGCAAATTCCACTCAAACTAGTATAATTGATGGCTACAAGAAACTTGGTAAACCTGCTTTGCTGTTATACTTTCTACTGACTATATCATCAATGTTTTTTGTTACTGGTGCTGTAGGATTTGTAACCGCTGGATTTTTTGAGAATCTGTTTGATGTTGATTTTATTGGAGAATGGACTGTAGTAATTTTATTTGCAGTATGTGTTGGAATATTGGCCGTTGGAAAATACCATGTTCTTGATAGTTTGATTAAAATGATTGTAATTGTTTTGCTCATATCTACTCTTTCTGCATTCTTCTTTGCATTGTATCATGGTCCAACAGAACAAATACCTGGATTTGAACCAAAAGAACTATGGGATGTTGCTGGAATTTTCTTCTTACTTGCATTGATGGGATGGATGCCTACTGCAGTAGATCTTTCAAGCTGGAATAGTCTATGGACATTAGAAAGAATGAAACAAACAAACTATAAACCAAAATTAAAAGAAACTTTACTTGAATTTCGATTAGCATATCTGATTACTGGAATTCTTGCAGTGATGTTTATTGTTCTTGGAACTTTTATTTTCTACGGATCCGGTGAGGAACTGCCAAACAACAATTCTGATTTTGCAAACAAAGTTGTAACACTATACACTGAAACTATTGGTGACTGGAGTTATATCATAATTGCATCTTCTGCATTTACTGTAATGTTTGGTACAATCATTGCAGTGTTTGATGGATATTCAAGGTCGTTGCAGAGAACGGTGGAATTAATTTTTACAAAAAAAGAGAATACAATACGTACAAAATTTCGTACATTTTATGTGCTTTTCTTAGTCGTGATATCTGTTGGTTCACTTGTAGTGATATTTCAATTTGGAAATAATCTCAAAGAATTGGTTGATTTTGCAACCGTACTGTCTTTTGTAATTGCCCCGATAATTGCAATTTTTAATTTTAGATTAGTTACAGGAAAATATCTTGAGAAAGAACAACAACCATCCATTTTTTTAAAAATTCTAAGTTTTACAGGGATTATTTTCCTGAGTGGGTTTGCAGTGTTTTTTGTATTTATGAAATTCTTACAATGATTATGAAAAAACTTCTCACAATTTCTATATCTATGATCTTGTGTGTCATCTCTCCATTATCTACTTGGTATTCAATTCCAGAATGGGTTAAAAACAATACAGATTAGTGCCTCTGGAGGAACATTTTTCACATTTATCTCTCCTAAACCTCTAGTTTTAGTAAGTTTTTTAACACAAACAAATAATCTAGAATTATACATCATGAAACTTTCTCCTAAAATGAAAAAAGCACTTGATGATCAAGTCACCCTTGAGGCTTCCGCATCAAACAGTTATCTTGCCATGGCGTCTTGGTGTGAAGTAACAGGATATCAGGGTGCAGCAAATTATTTCTATGCACAATCTGATGAGGAGAGAACTCATATGCTCAAATTAGTTCATTTTCTTAATGCTTTAGGTGCTGTTGCAACAATCCCTGCAATCAAAGCTCCGGTTAGTTCCTACAAATCCCTTGAAGGATTAATCAAAAGCGCACTGAAAAATGAGCAAATAGTTACTGCCGCAATTCACAAAATGGTTGAGATTGCACAAAAGGAAAAAGACCATTCCACATATGCATTTCTAGAATGGTTTGTAAATGAACAAGTTCAAGAAGAAACAAAGTTTGAAACAATCCTGCAAAAGTTTGATCTTTTAGGAAGAGACAAGTTAGGAATTAATGAAATTGATAAATATCTTGCAACACAAGCAGCAAAACCACAAACTGATCCTACAGCATAAATTTTCTAAAATAATTAATATCTCTTTATCTCAAATCAATCTATGACAGTTATAGTTACTAGAAAACCAGGTGGAATCACACAACTATTCAATACTGAAACTGGCAGAGTTACTTACAAATGTAAAGCAGAATGTGCGTACATGCTAATTGAGGCGTTTGGTGGAATAGTGCAATTTAATCAAAAAGGCGCAATGGCAACAGTTACAGGTCATATAACGTCTCTAGAATCCTGTGATGTTCTCAAAAAAGGACATCCAAATTATCATGATGCATTAAACTCAATCATTTCCGCACACAAAGAGTTTGCACAAAACATCTCTGATTCACATCAAAAAGAAATCAAAGAACTTGAAAACAAATTAGTAAATCTCTAATTTTGAAATTTTCCGCACTTGCATCCTCTAACTAGACATTTGCCATTTCCATCTTCGTGTATGGCATTGTCATGATAACATCCTGATTTTTTGTTATTGCAATTCATGTTGATTTTTAATGTTTTAATGGATTACCTTGTATTGTCTAACCATAAATCATGCAATGCTCACATTCACAAATTTCCTGTTCTTTTGATTTTTTTAGACATTTTTTGTGCTGTCCTGCTTGACACTGAACACAAACCTCTTCAATATTTTCAACTGTTGTGTATTTTTTAGATTGGTCAAATCCAAATCCTCCATCTTGCGGTCCTACCATGCTATTATGTGAGCGATGTCCTATTTCTACTTCACTAATTGATTGCAGATTTTATTGCATCATGTAATTCCATTTTATGTGTTTCAATAATTCCTCTAATCTCAAAAGTATCCACATAACCTCCAGCCGATGCCCGAGTTGCCTTTAATAAATAACGTAACGCCCCTTCCTCAATTTTTCCAATATAATATCCATAAAGAAAACTAAATTCATCACTACACTTCCAAATTTGTTTGATATTTGGAAATGTTTGTTTGATTTCAGTCGGTATTTCCAAAATTCTTCTTTTAATATATTCATCTAATGATTTTCTAATTGATGATTCATGAAACAATTCTAAAATAATTTGATAATGCTTGCTTTTTAGTCCTTTTCCTTGTTTTCTGATTTTTCCTTATCTGGATTATCCCACATATGCATGGTTCCTCTAATCATAAAAGAGCCCACAATAATTGCTACTAATCCTCCAACAATGAATAGAAAAAATTTTCCAACATCTTTGATGCTTGTCAATGTTGTTATTTTGCTTGCAGTTTAATTAAATTGTCTCAATAAAATTCAATTAGATTCAATAGTGAGTTCAAAAATTTCTATAATGTGTCTAAAATTAAGCAGATAGTTGCTTGGGTTGCAATTATTGGAGGAGGAATTTCATTTTTCTTCTTTTCTCAGTATATGGCAGAAGTCATGAGGTAATTGCAAAATACCTTATAGCAATCTACTTAAATTATTCTTATGATTACTCCTAAAATCAAGGAATTTTTAGATCTGCAAAAGCTTGGATATGTTGCAACTGTCAATTCTGATGGATCACCTAACCTTTCTCCAAAGGGCACCATAATTGGATGGACTGAGAATACATTGGCATTTGCTAACATTCGCTCGCCTGACACCATAAAAAATCTACAATCCAATCCCAATATTGAGATTAACGTAATTGATCCTCTTTTACGAAAGGGATACTTGTTTAGGGGTAAGGCTAAAATCCTTCAAAAAAATCTTGAATTTGAGAAAATTTTCAATCATTATAGAAAAAATGGTGTCAAGAGTCCAATTAATTCAATCGTGCTAGTTGATGTTACATCTGTCTCTGAGGTGACATCTCCTCTTTATGATATGGGCATGTCTGAGCAAGAAATTAAATCAAAATGGAAAAAACATTTTGAGAGTCTATGATTCTTCTAGTTTTTTAGATAATGTCTTGATTTCATCAAGCTCTTTTTTTGTCACTTGGTGTTCTTCTCTTTCCTTTTCCAAAAGCAGTTGAACTGTTTCTAATTCTTTTTCAGTCATACTTAGTTTTGATTTTAATGACCCGACCACTGCGCTTGCAGCTTCGATAATTCCTGCAGAACTTTTCTCATTTGATTTTTCACCTGTAATGAATTGTTTTTCTTTAGGAGTGAGTACGTCTATGTCTTGAAACTGATCTTTTCTGTTTAATTCTTCTTTTGCATTATAAAGTCTTGAGTTTGCTTCATCAAGCTCTTTTTGAGTGTCTATTTGCTGTTTTCTAATGTTATGTAAATCTGATTTGCTCTGCTCAATTTCTTCTTTTAACTCCTTTTGTTTTTCTGTAAATTCTTCTAGTTCTCGCTTTAACTTTGCTAAATTCTCTTCTGTTTGTTTGAACTCTTCAATTGATTTTGAATCTTTAATTTTCTCCGCATTTTTGATTCTTGCTTCCATCTCTTTGCATTCCCTTTGAATAATGTCATGCTCCATTTTTTTTTGATTGAGCTCTTTTTTGACTAGCATTAAATTGCCAACTGTGGCGTCGTACTCTTCTTTTACTGATTTAATTTTCTGGGTAATTTCGTCTAGTTGACCTTGTTTTGCTCTAAATTCTTCTTGCAGTTTTTCAACTTCTGCTTCAAGTTCTTCTTTTAGCACATACTCTTCGCTATTTTGAGATACTGTCTCTGCTTCTTCTTTT
This sequence comes from Nitrosopumilus zosterae, assembly GCF_025998175.1. Classification (NCBI taxonomy): domain Archaea; kingdom Thermoproteati; phylum Nitrososphaerota; class Nitrososphaeria; order Nitrosopumilales; family Nitrosopumilaceae; genus Nitrosopumilus; species Nitrosopumilus zosterae. The sequence goes on along the minus strand of NZ_AP026695.1, from coordinate 1,192,573 downwards.
TTCTTACCAAAAAGTCCCATTGTTATTATGTCATTTTTTCCAAAAGATGAACGTTTCTTTATCTTTTAGTACGATTTCTGAAAAATTTCAAGTAAAATCCAATTCCCCCAATACCCATTCCGCCAAACAAGGAAACTATGCCTAATTCAGGCATTTCTGGATAGATATTTGGTGCAAGAAATAGCAGCAATGCCCCAAAAATTATCATAGCAAATCCACCGTTGTTTCGTGTTTTGTTATGTTCCCCATGTACCATAATTATACATACTCTGAAAGTGTTTTTGCAACTTGCTTTCTTCCAATATCTGAGATGAACGGTCCTATTTTTGGTCCTCTAGACGTTCCGAGAATTATTTGATATAGTATTTTAAAGAAATCTTTTGGTTGCACATCGTTTGATTTTGCAATTTGGTATATTGTATTTTGAATGTCTTCAGGTTCATCTTCGTTACCGAGTCTATCTACTAACATCTTTAGTGCTTTTTTTGCAGAATCATCTAGATCAACTTGTGTTTTTTCTTGTTTATCAAACTCATTTGAATAATTTCCTGCAAGTTTGATTAGTTCTTCTACATCTGATTCTGGATTTTTAATTACTCCGTAATCTAGTAGTTTTTTCATTATTCGCTCACCTCTATTTTCTTTGAATATTTTTGCTAGTTCTACTAATAATCTATAGTTCACATGAGTGCTTGATTGTTTGGGGGGATTGAGTAAATTTACGTATTCATAGAGTCCTTTTGATTTTACTAGTTTTGCTTCATTGTCCACTTTGATTCGTCCAAAGTAAATGTCTTCTAATTCGTTATACTCTGCCATTAAAGATGGAATATCTTCAAATCCCAATTCACGTGCACCTGTAATTCTTTTGTATAGTAATAACAGAATTGATTTTGGACTCCCGAACTCTAACCATTTTTGTGCAGTAATTACATTTCCAAGTGATTTTGAAATTTTCTTTCCACCCTTATCTAAGAACATTTCATATTTTACATGATGTGGATGTGGGAATTCTAGAATCTCATCAGCTACCCAATCATTTACCTTCACTGAATCCATGATGTCTTTTCCATATGCTTCAAATCTGATGTCAAATGCTGCCCATCTTGCTGCAAACTCTACTTTCCAAGCTAATTTCCCAAGATCTTTTGTGATGTCTGCCTCTCCATGGTGATCACATCCTTTGATCCTCTTTGAGCCAATTTCTGCGTCATGGCAATGATACTTTACTTTCTTTTCATCTGTAATGTACTCTGTGGCCTCAGCTGTATAGAGGCGATTGCAATTTGCACAAACTGGAAAGTATGGGAGGTATTTCTGGTATTTTTCTTGTCCTACAAGTTCTGAAATTTTCTCTCCAATTTTTACACTGTTTTGTAGAATGGTGTGAATTTGTTCTTGAAGCAATCCTTTCTTGTATGTGTCTATTGCTCTTCTAAATTCATATTTTATTCCAACTTGATCTAATCCGTCTAAAAGAATACTGCTCATATGCATTCCATACGAATCATGACATCCATAAGGATCAGGGATTAATGAAACTGGTTTTGCTAAATGCTCTTTAAGAGAGTCAGGAAATCCCTCTGGTATTTTTCGTAAACCATCTAGATCATCTGAATATGCAATCAATTCTGACTTGTAACCCAAATTCTCTAATGCTAGTTTTACACCGTATGCTCTTACTGCATCTCCTAAACTTCCAATATGTGGAACACCTGATGCTCCAAGACCACTTTCTACTTTAATAAGATCTAAATTTCTTCCAAGAGTTTTTTCACGTTCAAGAAGTTCCCAAGCTAGCTTGTCAATCCACGTTCCTTTACCGATAATTTCTTGCTCAGACATCTTTTTCACTAGTTTAATGTCTTGGACATGTATGGTCCATATAATGAATACCCTAACTTTTGATAATACTCTCGTGTACCAACTGCACTGATTACTAGAATTTTTTTTGCATCAAATTCTTCTTTGGATATCTTTTCAGCTTCATTCATCAAATTTTTTCCTAATCCTGAATGTTGTATTTCGTTTTCTCCTTTTTCTCCAAGCTTCAATGATTTTCCATAAACGTGAATTTCTCTTACTATGCAACTATCTTTTCCTACTTCGTCTCTGTGGGCATCATTACTGGGCTTTCTTAATCTCAAAAATCCATAAATTGATTCATTTTTATCCTCATATGACAAGAAAACTTCTTTTCCTCCAGATGAATCATAGTTGATTCTTTTTAATTTTACATCATTTGGGTCTGATTTCTTATTGGAGAGTCCTGCTTCTCTACACCTGATGCATTTGCATACAAGTCCTTGTTTTGCTAAATTTTGATGAACTATCTGTCTGAGATTTCCTGATTTTGGTCCTGCAATGATTTCATTTGGAGAAATTTCTCTTTGAATCCTCATAATTCTTACCCATTTTGGAACATTCTTTTTGACTTCGGTTAACACTTTGATCATATCTTCATCCGAATATGGGATGTATTTTCCTTGCTTGTATTCTTCATACAGTGGAGTATTTTCAATAACTAATGATGGATAAATTTTCAACATGTCAGGACGTAGATGTGCATCTGCAAATAATTTTTTAAAATCTGCAATGTCTCCTTCTGGAGTCATTGTGGGTAATCCTGGCATCATATGTGCCACAATTTTATAACCTGCGTCTTTTGAAATTTGAAATGATGTTACAACATCATTGTAATTATGTCCTCTGTTAACCCTTTTGTAAACTCTTTCTTGTAATGATTGTACTCCTATCTCTATTCTAGTGATTCCATAGTTTAGCATTAAATCAACATGTTCTTTTTTACAATAATCTGGTTTTGTTTCAATTGTGAATCCTACATTTCTTATTGTAGCATGTTCATTATTTGATTTGGCCTCCTGTAAATTTTTCGAATCAATTCCATTTAATGCATCATAACATGATTTAATAAAATTCTCCTGATAGTCTTTTGGCATAAATAGAAATGTTCCTCCTACAATTACTACTTCCATTTTAGAAGGTTCGTGTCCAAATGCAATTAGTTTTTTAATTTTTGACGTAATTTGCAATTTTGGATCAAATTGATTTTCTATTGCATTAAGTGATGATGGTTCTTTACCCGTATAACTATTTGGAGAGTTGTATTCTATTCCACCTGGACAATAAGTGCATCTGCCATGTGGGCATGCATATGGTTTTGGCATTAATGCAACTACCGCAACACCTGAGGCAGTCTTTGCGGGTTTTCTTAGTAATACTTTTCGTAATTTGTTAAAATCTGATTCTTTTGCCATTGATAGGATTTCATAATTTCGAGGAATTCTATCCAATGCATATTTTGTACAAATTTTTATGATTTCTTCTTTGACTTGTTTTTTGCTCGGGTCATTAATTGTTAGAATATTTTGAGTAATTTCACTACATGCTTTTGATAAAACAGGGTCTAAATTACTCATGTATGTTCATCTTGATTTGGACATAAATTCGTTAAATAATTTAGCCTTCATTGAATCCGAATATCTTGTAGAGAAATTTGTATTAAATGATGATTATTGGATTCTATACTTCTTTTGAGCCTAATTAGTTGATACAATTACTTCGTGATTTTCACTAGTTTAGATTATCTTCGCTTGATTGTTTTTCTTTTGGATTTACTTGTCTTTCTTTTGGATTTACTTGTCTTTCTAGCTGGTTTTCTCTTTACCACCTTTTTCTTTACTATGCTCTTTCTAGCTGGTTTTCTCTTTACCACCTTTTTCTTTACTATGCTCTTTCTAGCTGGTTTCCTCTTTGATTTTGTTTCTTTGAGATTTTTTAATTCATTGATTTCATTTTCAATAGCTTTAATTTCATCTCGAATGTATTTCTGAGGATCTAGTTTTGAATGAATATGATCAACTATTTTCAGATAATCTGTCCCATTATCTGTTCTAACTAAAAATAATTCATTAGAATTAATTGGAACGCTGATAATTGCAGCTTTTTCATATTCAGTAATTGAAGATGTTTCATGACCAATCTTGTATGCCAGATTTGTATAGAGATCTCTTTTTTGTAATGCATAATGAATTGACATGTTGATTTCATCCCCTACTAACAGTTGCTCCACATTTTCTTTATGTCCTCCAGCAACAATTTCTCCTTTCATATTTACAACTCCGGCAAATTTCACTTGAGGATACAAATTGAGAACTTGTTTTGTTAATTCATTATAATCTATAGTCATTTCCCCTTGCAAATTTCTTCTCTAAAATCATATTTTATCCTAAAGAATTTTCTATATAATCTAAGACTTTGTTCTTATTTCTGCTCGATATTTTGTTCGCTAGGTGCTGAACCACTTTTTTGTTCTTTCCTGTATTCCATCTTTAACCATATTGGTGTGATAATAGTTGTCACTGCTACCATGATTATGATTGTAGAATAAACTTCAGATGTTAAAATTCCTGCAGTTACTCCTACTCCAGCAACAATCAGCCCTACTTCTCCTCTTGAGATCATTCCGATTCCTACTCGCATTCCTTGCCGTTTGCTTTTCAAAAACATCATTGCAGGCAATCCACACCCAAACAATTTTGTGACAATTGCTACTACAATAACTACGCCACTTAATATCAAAATATTCAAATCAACTGCTCTCAGATCAACTTGTGCACCAATAATTGCAAAGAATAATGGTGCAAAAATCAATCCAATTTTCCCAATGTAATTTTCCACTTTTTCAAATACTTTTGTAGTTGATAATGCCATTCCTACTGCAAATGCCCCTACAATAGGTGATAGTCCTATTGACCCTGCAAGAGCTGCTGCTCCAAAAAATGATGCCGTTGCTATTCCTTCCACACTTCCCTTTGCTTTCCATAGCCGTGGTGTGATTATTTTTGGGATGACAACTACTGCTACTATAAGCATTATTGCAAAGAATCCTAATACCTGCAAAATTGTTATTACTATTTCAGAAATGTCAATATTGTCAATTCCTCCATCGGATCCTGCAATAGATGACACTACTGATAATACTGCAATTGCTAAAATGTCATCTACAACTGCTGCGCCAATAATGAGTCTAGCTTCGGGAGTTTTTATTTTGCCAAATTCACTTAGAACTTGAATTGAAATTGCGATACTTGTAGCTGTTAGTGCTGTTGCAATAAGCATTGATTGTAATGCATCAAATCCGAACATTTGAAAAACCACGAGTCCTGCAAAGAATGGGACCACCACTCCCAGCGTACCTACAGTAAATGATGCTTTTCCACCCTTTAGGAATTCTTTAGGTGTCATTTCAAGTCCTGCCATAAACAAAATCACAATTGCGCCCATCTCTCCTAGTATTCGTATCTCATCATTGATTTGCAGCAACTGTTTTCCATCTACTACAAAAAATGCCCCTAATGCAAATGGTCCTACAATCATTCCTGCCAAAAGTTCACCTAATACAATTGGCAGTTTTAATCTGAGGAATAACTCTGCCATTAGTTTAGCTGCAAAAAGAAGAATTCCTATACCGATAATTGTTTCAATTAAGTGTGCCTCTACCATATTCTCTTACTGAATATTGTAAAAATCTGTCATATAAGGTAAATTAGGTTGAAAATAATTTTGTTGTTGTTAATTATTTAGATGATTATGTCCTTTAGCTTCCTAGAATGATTTATTGCATGATAAAATCGGTATTATCCAAAAAACCGTTAGTTAATAGTAAATTTACCATGAATAATTCATTGAATCAGCGTTCTTTACTTTTATATCATTCGGCTATCAAATCTGAAAAGACTCAACGACAATATGATTATCAGTTAAAATGTTTCAAGGAATACTCTGCCATCAAAAGTTTTGATAAATTAGTAGAAATTGAACCAAAAAAACTTCAAACAATGATCGAAGATTATGTGATGTATGCACGAGATCAAGGACAGGGGTTGAGTTCAATTCGTGCCAAACTTGTGGCATTGAAATTATTCTTTGTTATGAATGATGTTCTTTTGAATTGGGATAAATTAAGAAAAATGATTCCTGAAAAGACAAAATCAACTGGAGAAAGACCATACACAACACAAGAAATTGAAATACTCGTAAAGAGTTCCAAAACTCTACGGTATAGAGCATTAATGCAATTCATGGCTTCTAGTGGGGTTCGTGTGGGTTGTTTTGAAGAATTGAAAATGAAACATCTCAAAGATATGCCAAATGGTTGCAAGTCCGTTCTAGTTTATGCAGACACTAAAGATGAATACTATACTTTCATTCATCAAGAAGCTGTTGAGGCTCTTGACGAATATCTGGAATTTCGTACTCGAAAAGGCGAGACAATCACCCCTGATTCATGGGTATTTTGTTCACCTTGTGATACTACTAAACCATCATCAACTGAATCAACTACCACAACATTGAGCCGTCATGTCAAAAGGTCATTAGGTCGTGAAGAATCCAAACATGGAAGATATGAAATAATGACGTGTCATGGATTTAGAAAACGGTTCATCACTATTTTAAAATCAAACCCTTCTGTAAACATTAGTCTTGCAGAAAAACTAGCTGGTCATTCCGTTACCATCCCATTAGATAATTCATACTTTAAACCCCTACTTGAACAACTCTTTGATGAATATCAAAAGGTAATACCTAAATTATTCATCGATGATAAATACCGATTACAATCTCAGATTCAATCTCAGCAAGATGAGATTGATTTACTACAAGATAAAAACACTGAGATAGAGAATCTACAAAAAACCATTCTCCAAATACAAAATAACATGTTGGAATTACAGAAACGCCATAATTCCTAAATTAATTTTAAATCTTGAACGTTGTTCGTCTACTGATCCTTTGATTATATTCTTTAATCTGTTCTGATTCATCTGGATTGGTACTAAGAAAATAATTTGCGATATAATTAATTGTATTTTCTATCACGTCGATTCTTTTATCTGCCGTTCTTTTGTTGATGATATGATATGCTTTTGCAAGTCTTAATCTCGCTATATGTGCAGTAGAACCATTCATGTAATAATCTAGGGATTCTAATCCTCCTTTGATTAATTTAGTTCTTGGTTCTGATTGTTTTCTACTTTTAACGTATGTAAATAATGGTTTTTCAATATTGTTGATAGCATTTACTGTATCTACCATCCATCCTCTACGTCTTATCTGTGATTCGCTAAATTCTTTGTCTGTGAGGATTTCATTTTTACGTCTAAATTTGTGCTTATTTTGTTCCTTTTTTGTTTCTAAAAACCCTTCTTTTACAAGATAATCAATAGTGTCAAAACATCTTTTTTTGTCTGATTTTGTCTTTCTCCACAGTTCTGTTTTGTGAATCCACTCTGAGGCATTTTCTAATATGCTATCTTCAAGAATAATGTCCATATCGGTTTTCATTTTAAAACCGTTTGTTATAAGCATTAAATTTAATGATATAATAATGAGCCCACCACATTTTTGTACTAACTGTAAAGAACCATTGGAGAATCATTCAAAAAAAGACCTGATTGATTGTACACTAGAATTGTGCAAAAGCACTGTATAGTGGTTTAGACCTTTTTTTATTTTGTATTTTTTTGCATGTGATCCCTTTACTTTTTTGTGTTTTTGCTAGAATCATTCTTACACGTTCGTTGTTTTTCGATGATGCTTTGATAAATTTTGTTGATTTTTGTTTTCTTTGTGCTTGTTCTTTCCTCTCTTTTGTTATTTTGACCCTACTTTGACCCTAAATTTTGCTTATTTTTGCTTAATTTTTGTTATATCTTCGTTGTTTTTTGTTATTTTTTGATGCCTTTTTGTTTGATTTTCCTTAAACAAATTACGCCTAAAATCCTTAATTTTTAGTCTGTCTGAGAAATTCTATGGTTATCACAAAAATCAGTGAATGTCTTGTATGTAATACTCTCAAAAATAATCTCACTGAACATCATGTAAAAGAATGCAATGGTGAAATTATGATGGTGTGTAATGATTGTCATAAAGTGATTACATGGTATCAAGATCAGGCTATTCCAAAATTTAAAGAACAACTGGAAAAGAATTCATAGTTTTTAATCTATTAAGATTCGATTTTACGCATTGATAATGTCTATGCCTACTCTAGGCACAAATTTCAGGTATAAACTATATTTTTAGGCACAAATAATTTTTCGAATAAACACCTAGAATAAACACTGTTTACATTTACTATTAGATTTTAAAATAATTATTATAAAATTTCAAACCTTTTTTTTCAAAGGAATACAAAATTCCTTTATTTTCCCATTCTTGAAGAATTGGTGATAGAGTTTGTTGTTTAACTCCTACAATTTTTATTATTTCATTAATCGTATGTTTTCCGTCACATGCATTATAACCTTCAATGTATTTTTTTGGATTAGTTTTTCTATTGATAATAATCTCCTTAACTTCTTCTTCTTTTAAAACAAGTTTTGCTAAAAGACTTATTATTATTTGATTTTGTTTTTGAATCTCACTTAATTTCTCAACAATCTCTTCACTCATTTTCTCTTCCAACCTTCTCTGTCTCTCACAGATGTTCCTTTAATTCCCACCAACGGTCCTACCTCATCTGATTTAAAATCTAAATTTTTTAGCAAGTGAATTTTATCATCTGTGTCTTTGATACTTTGAATTGCTAATACTCCGATCAATTTATCTAGTTTCAAATTAATATCATTAAGAAGTTCCAACTCTGTTTTGTTCTTTCTCTCGTTTTGCTTTGTCATTCTTTCCATCCTTTTCTATGCCTAATAGAAGAATAACTAATTCCTGTAAATTCACTTGCTTCTTTTGAGGAATATCCTAATCTTTTCAATATTTTTAATTGATCATCTTCAGATTTCTCAAGGATCTGAATTTCTATCATAATGTCTAATTTTTTATTAATTTCTTCTAATAATTTTTCAGATTTTTCTTTTTTTGCCATTTAGATCTTCACATATACTATTTTTTTGTTCATTGTGGTTGATTTTATTATTCCTTTTTTACGTAAATGGCTCAATGTGGATTTTACATTATTTTTTTTCTTAGATGTAATTTCCATAATTTCTTTAATTGTATTTTTTCCATTACATAATTTCAATATTGCTTTTTCTTCAGCTCCTAATTTTGGAGGTGTGAATGATGTTTTTTGCAATGAAATTAAAATTGAAAGTTTACTGTCTATATCTTTGAGAACTTTTAGAATTTGTTTATCTTGTTCATTTTGCATTTTTATTTACCTTCTTCGTGTTTGATGTTTTCTTTTGTTTTGGAATTATTTCATACACTCTGCTTTTTTGCATGTGTGCAGCTTTTGAGATTTTATCTGTGGGAATATCTGAATATGATGCTTGTAACATTGATAGATCTCTTAATGCCATTAATAGATCTTTTATTTCGTTTAATTTTTTTACCATCTGTTCTTCTGAATTTTTGACCATGAATATTCTCTTATGTTCGTGGATTTAACCTTTTTTATACCAATACTAATGGTATTGATATTTTATCATTATTTTTATACTTAAAATTCCTAAAATCAGAAATTTTTAACATTAGTTAAAGTAAATAATATTTATATACTATAATTATATCTATATATATAGATAGAAAATGACTAATGAAGAATTGAATGGTATTAGTATGAGGTTAGATGCTATTCTATCAGTATTGATGGAACAGACGGTTGTTCAGGAAAAAACTGCCAAAGATAAGATATCTCTATTGAATGATTTTGATTTTGATACTCATGAAATTGCTCGAATTCTTCACACTAGCAATAGTAACGTGGCAAAGGAATTATCATTATTGAAAAAGAGAGGTAAAAAATGAACGATAAAGCCCTCGAATCTATTGATAATCGCTTGAAAATTATTTCTAAATTACTTGCATTAGATGTTGTAAAAGGTAGACAATTTCAAGAACAAGTAAAAATTCTTCATGAAATGGGTATGCAGCCATCTGAAATTGCTGATTGTTTAGGAAAAACAGCAAATAATGTTCGTGTCGCGGTTCATGGAATTAAAAAAAAATCTACTCAAAAAGAGGTTAAGGAACAATGAGTAATGAAAAAAATAAACAAACTGAACTTGAATCTATAAAAAATCTGTTGATTCTTTTATTGATTAAATCTGGGGCAACATCAAGTGAGATTGCTACTTGTTTAGGAGTTGATTCTAGTGGAATTAGAAAAAAATTTCCAACAAGAAAAAATAAATCAAAAGGAGGTGATTAAATTACCTGTATCCGTGATTGATGAAGCAGCTAATAAAGAAAAAATGATCACCCATGCTGTGAATGTAATTGGTCGTTCTCAAGACCGTTTGAAAGTTTTCGAATCAATTTATTTCCATAAATCACCTGTGAAAACTCAAGATCATATTCAAAATGAAACTGGATTAAAAAGTTTAAAAAGAGTACTTGAAGTCGGTAATTCTCTTGTTTCTGGAGGTGTAATAGAACAAACTGAAAAAAATAAGAGAATTGCTTATGGGAAAATCCCCTTCTATAAAAAATATAAAACTATTATCATTCAGCGTGTACATAAAAAACAATTTAATGTTCCTAGTGAATTGTCATCTGGTAATGGGAATATCACTGTAACTGTGAATTTAAAAAATAATAAACATATTCCAAAAGAATTAACTGTTGATGATATAGATTCTTTTTCAAAAGTTAAAAAAATTGGCTCAATTAAAACAAAAAGAATTCCTGAAGAAGATATCAAACAATTATTGAAGGCGATAACTAAAGAAGATGGGAAATTTGTTGATTGGGGTGGTGAGATAAATGATATCAATACCACGCGACTTAAAATTAATGGTAAGCGAATTAATACTTCTTTTGCTTTAAAGGGTGCTGGCACTCCTCCCACTTTAACAATTAAAAAGATGGGCAAGCATGGTGATCAAATCTCTAGATTGTTCAAAAGTCCTTCACAGGCATTTTTTGTTATGTATGATGCTCAAATTGATCATAGTATTCTTGACATGATGAAAAGTTTGGCTGAGAATAAGTCCAATAAAGAAAATAAAATGATCTATTATGGTGTCATTGATGGTCAAGACACGGCACGTTTATTTCGAGCTTATTCTAAATCAAAAATCTAAATTTGATTTTTATTATTTGATCGATTTTACTCAACATTCTTTAGCTGTAAGAAGCCTTTGTAACGCAAAATTATATTTCACACTTGTATGGCGTATTAATCATCTCAAAAATAATTCCTCTAAGAAATTAAATCAACAAAAACGACGTTTGAATGTTAAATTAAGCAATTTTTATCGAGTTTACAAAAACACCTTTCTTGGGAATAATCTTTCCTATTTCCTGACTTTGTATCTTGTGTTTCTTGAATATTGATTTAATTCGCACTGCCTGTTCTTTTGGTGCAATAACACAGAATCCTACTCCCATGTTAAACGTCTTATACATTTCTTCGAGCTTTACCCCTTGTTCTTCAACTAATCCCATGATTGGTGGAATTTTTGGTAGGGACTCAATCTCATATCCAATTTTCTTGAGGCGTAATAGCTTGGTAAATGCTCCTCCTGTAATGTGGGCCAAACCATTGACTTTACATTTTTGAATTATTTCTAGTACTGGATTTGTATATATTTCGGTAGGCGCTAATAATGCATTACCTATTGTTCCTATTCCTTTTACTTTATCTTTTATAGAATATTTTCCTAAAATTGCTTTTCTTGCAAGCGAATATCCGTTTGAATGAATTCCTGTACTATTTGCACCCACAATCACATCCCCTACGTTTATTTTATTTCCAAGCACCAAATCTTTTTTATCTACTAATCCTACTACCATCCCTGCTAAATCAAATGCAAATCCTTTCCCATCAATCACATCTGGCATAATTGCAGTCTCTCCTCCGACAATCGGCATTGAAGATTTTTTTGCACCCGTCACTAATCCCTCGACAATTTTTTTGAATATTGTTGCATCATTTTTGTTTGCAGCGATATAGTCTACAAATGAGATAGGTGTTGCACCAATGCAGATAACATCATTAACATTCATTGCGACACAATCAATTCCTATTGTGTTGTATTTTTTCATCATGTTTGCAATAATTACTTTGGTTCCAACACCATCTGTGTGTGTTGCCAAAAGTTTTCCTCCGGGGATCTCAACAATTCCTGCATAATGGCCAAAACCATGTGCTATCTTTGCTTTTTTCTGAAGTTTATGAGTTGATGCAATTAATTTACCAATTGCTTGTTGACTTTGTTTGATTTTAGAAATGTCCACTCCTGCTTTTTTGTAGGTTAACACCATAATTTGATGCGTATTTGCTATGAATAAAAGAATTTGCCTGCTGTTTCGATCACATATACATTCCAGCTATCTCTTCTCTATGCTCTACATATTTCTGAGATAACTCACTAAATTCTGAGTGGAATCTATCTTTCTCATCTTCTAGTTGTTTTGTGTCAATGTTCAAATCATAGAATCTATTCAGTGCTTCAATCAGGGTGGCGGCTGCTCCTGAATCAGGCGCCACTTTGTTTGCTTTTGCTAATAATGTTAGTCCTTGGATTTCCCTTACCAAGCATTCGTTTAATATCCCTCCTGGAATTCCTGTGATAAATCCCTGTGGGATCATACTGATGTCTTTTTCTGCCATGGTTCGTACCAAATCTTCTTCAGCTGCACAATATGCTTTGTCATCATGTCCTATACTTGCAACCCCGTCTAAAATTACAATTTCTTTTGAGCCTTTCTCTTCTGCCCAATCTAAAATTTCTCCTACTAGTGAATACAACCCTTCCATTCTCAATGTTATTTCACAAATTATCGCACATATTGTTCCCTCTGGATTTGCATAAAATCTAAATGGATGCCGTAGTCTCCCTCTCATGAAAACTGTTGATGGTGGAAGATATTTTGATCTCATTACTGCTATTTGTTGCATTTTCAGTTTCTCAATGATGTGGTTTATTGCAAGAGGTCCTACTAGACCTGCACCTACAAATCCTGCAAAAATTATTGGACTGTTTAATTCTATTTTCTTTATCTCAAAGATTTCGGCTTCTGGAAATTCTTTCTGCACTGTTTACGTCGATTTGTTCTGTCTAATTACTTTTGTCAATATTTGTTTCTTATAGAATCTGTTTGACAGTTTTTATAAGATCAAAAATTTTCTCTAAAATTTAATATCTTATGGGATCATAATGATTCAGTGTCAATACGTAAACCTGTAATTAAAAAACCCAAGACTCCAAAAATAAAGAAACCTTTAATTTCAAAACGTAAGAAAATTGTTAAAAAATTACCTACTCTCTCAATAGGCAGAGTCAAAACAAAAGTTTCTAACAAAAAATCGGTTATTCATAAAAAAACCAATTCTAAAATTCCTCGTGGAACATGTTATGCTGAAGAAAACTGCAAAGGAGTAATCTTAAGAAAAGTTACTAAAACACAATGTCGAAATGAAGGCGGAAAAAGCTGGAAAAAAGCCGGTGGCACATGCGAAAAATTATGATTTTGTGTCTATCTGTAATCATTAAAATTCAAAAATGACTATTATGAATTAAATGGTATAAGTATATCCTTCTGAATTAATATTAGTCCTGTTAACTGTAATTTAATACGAATATGTCTGACACCCAAGAATGTGTTATTTGCTACTTGCACTAATAGTAACTACTGTTCAATTCTTAAAATAATTTGGATGACAAATCTTGAATTTCTTTATGTTTTTCAGTAAGTTCTTTTACCTTCTCATCCAATTCTGTATTTTGGGGGTTATCTGATTTTAGTTCATCATATTCGGTAAGCAATTTTTTATATTCATTTTGTAATTTCTCGTAATTATTTAGATCTTTTTGATCATATTCTGATTGAGTCACACTATGATTTTGTGATTTTCTTATTTGAAATATATTATTAACAAAAAAAGTTGTTAAACACTAAATTTTTTTAAATCCAATTGTTTTTTGTTTTTACTTATTATGTGTCTATATATTGTTTGAAAATTATTTGATTGAGAATTAACCTGACTATCTTGACAAATCTATCTTACTAAACAATATTAGTAATTTGATAAATTAACCTTAAACATTGAATGCCGATCAAGTTCTACAAACTATACAAGATGAAAAAATTTCATTTATTGATTTTTGGTTTGTAGATATTTTTGGTGAACTTCATAATGTGGGAATGCCAAGCTATGCAATTGATAAAGATAGTTTTGTAAATGGTCTTGAAAAACTCGATGCAAGTTCAATTGTTGGATTCAAATCTGTAAATCATTCTGATATGATTTTATTACCTGATCCATCGTCATTTAAAATTCTCCCAAATGATTATGATCCTGGTAATCGGAAAAATGCACGAATATTCTGTGATTTGTATGATGGCAATTCGAACAAAGAGTCTAGATATAATCGTGATTCTAGAGGAATTGCCAATAAAGCATCTGAAAAACTGTCTGATTTTGGTTTAACTCATACCAATTGGGGTCCTGAAATAGAGTTTTTTGTATTTGATACTATCAATGTTTATCCTTCCCCCTATGCTGCGACGCATTCGTATGGTGGTTCAGGATATTCTATTGAATCAAAAGAATCTCCTTGGGCTAAAGGCAATGTCAGTACGGCCATAGATCTCAAAGAAGGATACTATCCATCACAACCTAAGGACACACTTGAGGGATTTCGAAAAGATATCTGTGATGATCTGTATAATTACTTTGGAATAAAAATAGAAGCAGAACATCACGAAGTTGCGACTTCGGGTCAATGTGAAATCAATTTAGTATATGATGAGATGATTGCAATGGCAGATAATGTAATTGCAGTTAAAAATTTGGTGAAAGTTAAAGCTAAAAGAAAAAATAAAGTTGCAACTTTTATGCCAAAGCCAATTTTTGGTGATAATGCTTCAGCAATGCATACTCATCAAAGTCTGTGGAATGGAAAAACGAATGTGATGTATGATAAAGATGATGAAGAGGCACAAATGAGTCAAACTGGAAGATACTATATTGGTGGGATTTTAAACCATGCTTCAGCTTTGTGTGCAATTTCAAATCCTACCACAAATTCTTACAAACGTCTTGTTCCCGGTTTTGAAGCACCTGTAAATGTTTGCTGGGGGTTAGGAAATAGATCTGCTGCAATTAGAGTTCCAATGTATAATAGAAATCAAGAAAAAAGCAAGAGACTAGAATATCGTGTACCTGATCCAACTGCAAATATTTATCTGTTAGAAGCCGCATTACTACTAGCTGGATTGGATGGAATAAAAAATAAAATTGATCCTGGAAATCCTATTGAAGAAAATGTATACAAACTTTCTGCCGAAAAGAAACGAGAATACAAAATTGGAACTTTGCCTGTTTCATTGAAGGATGCACTTGATTCTCTAAACAGTGATTCGAATTTCTTAGAAGATGTTTTTACAAAAGATTTTCTTGATGCATATTCTGAGATAAAATACAAAGAATACACTGCGTTTGCCCAAACTCCTACAGCTTGGGAAGTTTCAATGTATGCAGATGCTTGATTAAATTCATCCAAAAATTAAATTTAATTGCTTTTCTGCATAAACAGATTCAACATGGTTCGCCCCTTGTCTGTAATTGTATAGATCATGTTTGAACCAACTGCTTCTTTTTTAATAAAGTTGTAATCTACACACAGATGTAGGTAGTTCAGAAATGACTTTTTCATTCTGATTTTTGACTTTGAATACAAATCAGAAAATGTCATAGGGTTTCCTCTTAATTGATATAGCAACTTTATCAAAGACAGTGTACTGAAATCTCGTGTTCTTGCTTTTACTGCATCGAGAACTTGTTCGTCTCTTTGTATGATAAAATCCCCGAATTGGTCTGCCACTTCTAGTGGTACATATGTTAGTCTTGCTCGCATCATACCGTATTGTACGGTACATTACCTTATTAGTCTTTAACTTGAGCTTTGCTTGTCTTTCTAGCTGGTTTTTTTACACCTTATTCGTGCCTGTTTCCTTCTTTAATTTATCACGATCCATTTTTTGATGTTGATAAAGACCATTTCTCATAAATAGCCCCTTTTTTGAAAATTATTTGTGAAAAAGATAGAAGCTATAATCAAGCGAAAAACTTTCACTACTATTAAGACAAATCTGAATGTTCTTGGAACATTTGTAATTGACAAACGAAATTTAGATGACAGTGATATTTATGATGAAGCAAAAGGTTCTCGCATTGGTTCTACTGGAATAAAATCAATACCTTTGGCAAAAATTGAGATTGTAGTGCCAGACAAGGAGGCAAGAAAAGTTGTAGAAATGATTTCAAAAAATTCTGGTCTTACATCAGATCATGGTGGGAAAATCTTTGTCTCTGAAATGGAAGAAGTCGTGGACATGGAAACACTTGACGCAAAACAAGATTTAGAAATTTTTGCAGAAGAAAAAACAAAATCTGCACCAATACCTAAACGTAGTAGATTTGTTCCATTACAGAAATTCACTTTACATAAATTGCAAATAGTGTATGAAGTAAACAAAGAAAAACTCAGAGATGATTATCGAATAAAATCATTTAGTGATTTCGTAAATTACTGCATTGTAAAATCACTTCCTATTATGGAAAAACAATTAAAGAATCCTACGGTTATTTATGAAAATACTTTTGGTGATTTTTAGATATAAGGTCCAAATAGAGCTAATCCTACCAACGTCATACCCACCCCTGCAAGAATTAATTTTGCAATGGATATTTTTGAGAGTTTCATAAAAATAAACCAACAAGCAATGGTGCGACGATAATTCCACACATAACTGCAACTTTAAGGTAATCTTTACGCTGGAATGGCTGCATCTTTTCTCTGTGAAATAATTTACTTTTGCGCAAATTCATGGTGATTCTAAATTGTCGATTCTCCTTCATCACCTGTGGCAATGTCTACTGCACGTAAGATCTGAGATACAAATATTTTTCCAACTCTTCCATTCTCTTTGATAATTCCTATAATTTCGTCTTCCCTAGCATCTGCAATAATTGCTTCAATTCTATATTTGTCATTGAACTGAGGCGTAAAGATCTCGCTGCCTTTTGATGCGTGAATTTCAGGTCCTGGCCTCTTTCCTCTTCCTCTAACTTTGGATACTGTGAGGCCTCCAATTCCTATTTTCTTTAATCCTTCGCTTATTGCCATTACGTCATTTTCGCCAAGTATGACTTCGATTTTGAGCATTTGGTTATTCTATTGTCTATTACACAAATATAATTTCTGATTTTGATGGTCAAATGATATACATATGATAATCAATCTCAGACATTGTTATTAGTTTTGAATTAATTTTTTTCACTAATGGTACTTGATTCTGGGGATACAGCGTGGATGCTAGTAGCTGGAAGTCTTGTACTTTTGATGATCCCTGCATTGGGTCTTTTTGAATCTGGACTTTTAAGAAAAAAGAACGCAGCATCAATTTTCATGCAGATCTTTTTTGGTTTGGCATTATTGAGTGTCATGTGGTTCGTATTTGGATTTAGTTTATCTTTTGGTGACTCTACAATGGGACTAGTTGGAAATATGGATTGGGTATTTCTCAAAGGTGTTCCATCTGATGGTCCATTAGAACAGTATGCTCCAACCATTCCAGGTGTCTTGTTTGTAAAGTTCCAATTGATGTTTGCGGCAATTACTCCGTTATTACTTACAGGAACAATTGCTGAAAGAATGAAGTTCAGCTCATTTATCATATTTATCGCTGCATGGTCTATGCTGATTTACTATCCTCTGGTTCACTGGGTTTGGGGAGGAGGTTGGCTATCCCAATTAGGTGTAGTTGATTTTGCAGGTGGTATAGTAATTCACACAAGTGTTGGAATGGCAGCCCTTGCTGCAGCAATTGTGCTTGGAAAAAGAAGACATTATGGTCCTGCTATAATGATTCCTCATAGTATTCCACTTGCAGTTCTTGGTTCTTCGTTGTTATGGCTTGGATGGTTTGGCTTTAATGCAGGAAGTGCATTGTCAGCTTCTGGCGGAGTTGCAGGAAATACTGTAATTGTTACTCACATGGCTTCTTCAGTTTCTGCTTTGATTTGGGCTGGGCTTTCTTGGGTAAGAACAGGGAAACCTTCTGTTGTTGCAACAATTAACGGTGCAATTGCAGGTCTTGCTGGAATTACTCCTGCATCTGGCTTTGTAAGTGCAGAACATGCCTTTGTTATTGGTATTGCAATTGGTGTAATTTCCTATTCAGGAGTTGTACTATTCAAAGAAAAACTAAAGATTGATGATGCACTTGATGTAAGTTCTGTTCACGGTGTTGCCGGAATTGTAGGTGCGCTTTCTATCGGAATCTTTGCCAGTACTGTAATTAATCCTGGCGGTGTTGATGGATTGTTATTTGGCAATCCTGATCAATTGTGGATTCAAGCAGTAGGTGTTGGCGTTGCAGCCGCAATGGGCTTTGGTGGAACTTGGATAATTCTGCAAGTGATGAAGCATCTGATTGGAATTAGGGTTTCGCCTGAAGTCGAAGACGTAGGACTTGATATTAGTGAACACGCAGAATCTGCCTATTCTGATGAGGAGGAATTCATGCTGGATATGGATACCTTTACTGAAGAATTACAGGAAAAGGATGAAATATTCCGAAAAAAGTAGATTT
The DNA here is from genome assembly GCF_025998175.1 of Nitrosopumilus zosterae. Lineage (NCBI taxonomy): Archaea > Thermoproteati > Nitrososphaerota > Nitrososphaeria > Nitrosopumilales > Nitrosopumilaceae > Nitrosopumilus > Nitrosopumilus zosterae. The sequence continues at coordinate 1,173,988 of NZ_AP026695.1, read as the reverse complement.
TTTGGTGTAATGTTTTGGCAATTAATTACGATGAATTATCGAAAAAAGTACTTGCTTTAGATTCACAAATTAGGTTTGCAGGTATTGCAAATAGTAAAGGTGAGCTTGTTGCTGGAGGCCACAAAGAAAGTATTGATGGAATGTTAAGTGATGATGAAGTTAAAATGTCAATTCATTATGCATTACAAAAAAGAGAACTATATACGAATCTGGCATACAAGATTGGTCATGAAACATCTTCAATTACTGAATATGAAAAAGTCACAATGATCAGTGTTCCAATTAACTCTAATGAATTATTTATGGTTAGTACAGAACCAAGGGCAGATTATCTGAAGATAATTGATTATATTCATTCAGCACTTGGTTCCGAGAAATATTCTGTCTAGTATCTGATTTAGAGAACTTTTAGATTATTATGTGCCTGTAATGACTTGGCAAAATTAGCTTGAATTGTTTGAATTGTGAAATTATAGTAAATCATTCACTTTAAACCCCTCTATCTGGAAACTTCGTTGTGGAAATAGTAATCAATGCAGTGCTGACTATAGTCGGATTAGCTATGCTGTGTTTTGGTGGTAATTGGTTAGTTAGTGGCGGTGTTACAATCGCCCGAAAATTTAGAATAAGTAATCTTGTAATTGGAATGACTATTGTAGCATATGGTACCTCTACGCCGGAGCTTGCAGCAAGTGTTGCAGCAGCTGGAGAACACAGTGCTATAATTTTGGGAAATATTGTTGGAAGTAACATTGCAAATGTTGGAATGGTTATAGGAATTGCAGCAATTCTTGTTCCACTTGCCGTAAGTAAATCTGTTTTACGTAAAGAAATTCCAATAATGCTAGGTGTTTCTTTTCTTTTGATTTTGATTTCAATTGATGGTGAACTTTCTATATATGATGGAATTTTATTACTTGTAGGATTGGGTGTTTATGGATATTATACATTCAAAGATGCAATGAAACACCGAGAAGAAAGCAAGGAAAATGTTGAAGAAAGTAAAAATAATGTATATCTGAAATCTTTTGGATTAATTGGGATAGGTGTTGTTATTTTGTATTTTGGCGCAATTCTTACTGTTGATAATGCCGTAATTTTAGCCCAAGAGTTTGGATTATCTGAAAAAATCATAGGACTAACTGTGATTGCAATTGGAACGTCTCTTCCGGAATTAATTACATCCATTATTGCAATTAGAAAAGGACATGGCGATATTGGTGTTGGAAATATTATTGGAAGTAATATCTACAACATCTTAATGATCATGGGTGTTGGTGCGGCGCTTGGAGGTGTAATGGTCGCACCCGATGTCTTCATTGATTATGCCATCATGATCATCTTTAGTATTTCATTGTTAATTGCACTTAAAACTGGAATTATTAATCGTGTTATGGGTGCTTGCCTTGCACTAGGCTATGTGGTATATTTGATTTTTACATTTTTCAATTAATTTAGGCCTAAATTAGATTGATTTTACCGAAATTTTTTCTGCTTTTATTGATGGTGCAATTGATGGAAGTGATGCCCACTGAATTATGTTTTTTTGATTATTTCCAATTTCTGAAATATTTTTTAACATATTTACAAGATTGTGAATTATTCTGACTGATTTTCCAGGACCTTTGATTTCACCATTCTCAATAATTTTTATTCCGCTTCTTGCAGTACATGAAAAATCTCCTTTGATTGGATTTACTGCATATGTGTACCATAGCCTTCCAATTAATAATCCGTGTTTTGTGTCTTTTATCATGTTTTCTTGTGTGCTCTTTCCTGGATTAATTTTTAGATTATGTGGTGCTGAAATTGGAATTGGTTCTGAGCTTCTACCCATTGGAGATCCTAAACGTAATGCATTTCCTGAAGATTGTTTTCCTTCTTTGTAACTATCGTAAAGATTTGAAAACGTATTTTTGAAAATTCCATTTGCTATCAAACTTTGTTTTTGGGTTTTAACCCCTTCATCGTCAACCGATTTTGTTCCTATGCCTTCTGAAATATGTGGATCATCAATTAAACTAAATTGTTTTACTGCAATTTCTTTTTCAAAATCATTTGAGAAACAACTTTTCTTTTCTGCGAATGTTTTAAAATTAAAGTTTGATGCAATCACAAATGATAACAATTCCCCAACAGAATATGGCTCAAAAATTATGGAATATGTATCTGAATCAATTTTTTGTGGATTTATTGATTCTAGGCACATATTTTTTGCATCATCTCCTATTTGTTCTGTTGAAAAATTTGATAATGTCCTACAACTATCATGTCCAATTCCTGATACTGGTAATGTACCTGATTCTGATTCTGCATTAATTATTCCTGAGATATATGTAGACTTTTCTCTGAGTTTTAACCCATTTGAATTTTCAAGCTCAAAATCATCTGAAACGATATTCAGTGAGCCTGTAATTGTGTTTATTTTGTAGCTATTAGTTGCATTAATCATAGATTCTGCTATATCCATAGCTTGAGATCCTGAAATATTTGCTAGGTTTTCGTCATATGTTCCGTCTAGTTTTTGTGACTTTATTTTGGATGGTAGTCCACGCCAAAATTCTCGTGGCTTTACACTGTGTAGAGTCTTTAACGAATCATTAATAACATCTTTAATTTTTTGCTGATTTGTAATTTGAATTGAAGCAATTCTCTTATTGTGGATTAATCTAATGCCATAACTTTCCTCAAAGCTTTGTTTGGTTTCGGCAATCTCTGAATCAGTAATTCGCACAGTTGTGATCTTTTTTTTCAAAACAACTATTTCACATTCGTCAACTCCAACATTCTTTGAATGATTTAATGCCTCTTCTAAGGCAGACATTTACTTCGCTCTAGGGTTTTTGTATTTGAATTTGTTAATTTTTATCAATTCTACATATGATCCAAATTGGGATGTATCTAAAATTCTATCTAGTTTTTCATCTACCTCCTCTTCTGCATCAAACTTTTTTAGAATCTTATAATTTGTGTTCCTCTCAGCAGGTATTCTTCCAATCTCTTTAATCCTTCTTCTAATTTCTTTTGGTTTTAGTAATTGTCCATGTTCTGAGCCTGCTGATGTTGAAATACTTTCGTTAATCAGAGTTCCACCAAAATCATTGGCTCCCCACATTAGCAATAACTGTGACATTTTTTGCCCTTCTTTAACCCATGACATTTGGATATTGTTAATTGAATTGTTTAACATGATTCTTGCAACAGCATGTGTTAGTAAGACATCATTTCCACTTCCTCCTCGTCTTATTCCTTCATGTAATTGATGTTTGTACATGGGGGCTTCAGTATGAATAAAATTTAGAGGTACAAATTCAGTAAATCCTCCTGTCTCTTTTTGTATGTCTCTTAATTTTACTATATGTGCCACTCTTTGTTCTAGTGTTTCTAAATGTCCAAACATCATAGTTGATGTAGTATTGATCCCAATTTTGTGAGCATATTTGATTACTTTTTCCCAATTCTCTACGCTTATTCTTCCTGGAGAAATCTGGTCTCGTAGTTTTTGATCAAGAATTTCTGCTGATGTTCCTGGAAGTGTATCTACTCCTGCTTCCTTCATTCTTTTTAGAAATTCCTCAATTGAAATCTCAGATCTTGATGCTCCGTATAGGATCTCTTCAGGTGAAAATCCATGAATATGTATATCTGGAATCTCTTTTTTGATCTCCCTGCAAATACTCTCATAAAGATCTCCTTTCATATCTGGGGGCAGTCCTGCTTGAATGCATACTTCAGTTGCTCCTAATTGACGTGCCTCCATTGCCCTCCGTACAATCTCTTCTGTTGGTAGAAAATATCCCTCCTCTTCTCTAAAATCTCTGCTAAACGCACAAAACCCACATTGTTTTATGCACACATTTGTAAAATTGATATTTCTATTTACTACATAAGATACAATATTCCCGACTCTTCTTCTTCTAATTTCATCTGCAACTAATCCCACTAAATGAAAATCAACTCCGGTTGATTTGTATAACTCTAATCCATCTTGAGCAGAAATTTCTTTGTCTGATAATGCATTGTTTAAGATTTCAGAAATGAGTGGATCTGCATTTTTTAATAATGCGTCTATGTTGATTGTCATCTCCAATATTCCTCTTTTACCAATCCTTCTTCATTTTCAATTACTGCCATCTTATCTCTTAACTCTTTGCTAATAAAAGAGAAAAATTCTGGATATACTGGGAATCTGCATTTTAAATCAAATCCTGCATCTTTGGACTCTTTGCTTACTTTGTTAATTTCTGGCCATGCAAATTCTGGATTTACAAAATCAGGAGTAAGTGGAGATATGCCTCCCCAATCATTTATCCCAGCGGACAAGAAACTTTGATATGATTTGGGTGATAAATTTGGAGGAATCTGTATGTTCATTTCAGGCATTATTATTCTTGATAGTGCCACAATTGTTTTAAAATATCTCTCATCAGCTGATGGTTTGTTTTTCATAACCGTGTCTGGTTTTGGTTGAAAATTTTGTAAAATTACTTCTTGTATGTTTCCATATTTGCTGTGAAGTTCTCTTATTGCTAAAATTGAATCAATTACCTCGCCAATTGTCTCTCCTATCCCTACAAGAATTCCTGTAGTTATTGGAATTCCAATTTTTCCAGAATTTTCTAATACCTGTAATCTTGCTTTTGGTTTTTTACTTGCTGCCAAATAATGTGGCATTCCTCTCTCTGTTAGTCTTTCACTGACATTTTCAAGCATAACTCCCATTGACACATTTGTTTTTTTCAATTCTTTCATTTCTTCATAATTTAGATTGCCTGCATTAGTATGTGGAAATAGTCCTATCTCTAATGCTAATTCTGATGAATGAATGAGATATTCTACAGTTGATTTGAATCCGTTCTCTTTTAACCACTCGCGTGCTTCTTGGTATCTTTGTTCTGGTTGCTCACCTGTAACAAAAAGTGTTTCAACACACCTGTATTTTTTTGCAAGTTGCAATAATTCCAGAATTTGTTGTTTTGACATTAAAGATAATTTTTCTTCTCCTGGCTCTGCTTTGTATGTACAATATGAGCAAGTGTCCTTACATAAATTGATGATATTAAAAAATGCTTTTTTAGAAAATGTAACTGTATTTTTTTTGAATTTTTCTCTTAGATTTTGAGATACTGAAAAAAGTTCAGTAGGATCTTTTAGAGAATTTTGATAAATCTCAAAAATATCTTCACGAGATATTGTTTTGTTCTCTAAAACTTTGTTTAAACTCTCGGAGTTTAAGACAAGCTTGTTCAACAGAATCCATTCTTGATTAGAAGTATTTATGCTTGTGTTATTTTAATTTCCATTGGGTCTTTGTTCTAGAATCACTGTGACATTTGTTGTTCTTCCATCTCTCAAAATATCTAAAACCATTTCATCTCCGATAGTTTTTGCTCGCTGAAGATGAATCAAAATATCGTCAATTTTTCTAACTTCTTTTCCATCTACTGCTAAAATTATATCTCCTCCAACTGCATAACTTATTCCATCTGTCTCGATTGTTTTATCCGAACCAATCAATCCTGCTTTTGATGCAGGACTATCTTCTACTACTGTGACAACTAAAAATCCAACTGCATCTTTTAATTCTAAAACTTTGGCCAAATCTGGATCAATATCTCTGCCTGAAATCCCTATCCATGGATGCTTGTATTCTCCTTTTTCTATTAGGATGGGTACAATTTTTGCGACCGTCTGTGATGGTATTGCAAACCCTACTCCTGTAAATTCACCTGTGGCTGATTGGATGGCAGTGTTTATTCCGACAATCCCTCCGTGCATATTTATCAATGGTCCACCAGAATTTCCTGGGTTAATTGCTGCGTCTGTCTGAATGACATCTGGAATTGAATATCCGTTACCTGATGGAAGTAATCGTCCTAATTGACTTACAATTCCTGATGTCATAGATCCTGACAATCCAAATGGATTTCCAATTGCAGCTATTTGTTCTCCTACTTTGAGATTTGATGAATCTCCAAGTGACAACGGATGTAAAAGTTCTAAATCTGCATTAACTTTAACTACTGCAATATCTGTAAACTCGTCTGATCCTATAATTTCTGCATTGTATGATCTTCCATCAAGAAATGTTATAGTTACTTTGTTTGCATCCTTTACAACATGCGCATTTGTAATTATGTGTCCTATTTTGTCAAAAACAAATCCTGATCCTACGCCATTTGCAATATCAGCAGTTTCACTTCTTTGAACGTTAACTCGTACAACTCCTGGTTCTGATTTTTCAAAAATTTCAATTAATGATAATTTTTTTGAATAAATAGAAGTTACTTCGCCCACTGTACTTGATGAATGGCCATTACTAACTATGATTTCAGGCTTTATTGATTCTGGTGATGAAATGAATAACACGGCAAATAATACTAGAACAATTGCTGCCCCCACCGAAGCACCTACAATTATTCCTGATTTGTCCATAGGTTCTTGGTTTTCTGTTTTCTATCTAAAAGGATTACTATACGCTGATAGAATTTTGAGTGTGGTCTTTCATGGAATAACTCCTCCCTCTCCACATCACTGATTCGTTTCTCTTTGCTTGCAGTAAGCCACTTAGAAATCCTAAAACCACCACTAAACTGCCGAGTGGTGCAAATAATGCATGAATTAATCTGAGATGTAGTCCCATTTTTGTCTCAATAATTGCTCCTATATAGATCAGTGATGATGCCGCCGCAGCTGAAATACAAAGTATTTTTGAAGATATCTCCTCTATAGGAATAGACAATGATACTGCAAATATTGGAAATGGTACAAATAACAAAAATGCCACCGCAAAAAAAATTCCTATAGCGATTTTTGCATTTTGAAGGTATAGTGGAATCATTAATCTTTTTAGTGCATTCCACAATGTGCTTTTGTCTCTTGCCCAAACTGCGTCAATTAGATGATCTCCTCTCACCATTTTCATTTTATGTCCTGCCTCTTTGACTTTTTTTCCTAATGCCCCGTCTTCAATAATCTCATGTTTTACTCCTTCGTGCATTCCTACATTTTCATATGTCTTTTTTTTCAAAATAAAAAAACTACCAAAAAAATAGCCTGTTTTTTTGGCAGGATTGTTGACATTTAATGCAGAAAATCTACTGTGTAAAAATGTTGAAATCATTGGCAATGTGACCTTTGTCCAAAAATCAAATGTCATCATTTTGGGAATTGCAGATAACGCATCTAAATTAAATGAAACTAAGTGTCCTACAGCAAGCGATATTACATTTTGGGAATGTTTTGTATCTGCATCGGTAAATAATAATAGTTCTCCACTTGCTTTCTTATATCCCTCCATACATGCCCAATTTTTCCCCATCCAACCATCTGGTTTGGGTCTTGCAATTATTGGAATTACTTTGGAATGTTTTTCTGCATATTTGTAAATAATTTTTTGTGTGTTGTCTTCTGATGAATCGTCAATTACTATGATTTCATAATTTTTATAATCTTGATCAATTAACGAGTCTAAACATTTACTGATAAATTCTTCTTCATTTCTTGCTGGAAGAATCACTGATACTTTGGGATTGGTTTTTGATGTATTTTCAAATTTATCTAGATATGGTGTAAACCTAAACGAATCTACCATTGATTTAATTAGAAAAACCCATGCTCCACAAATCCCAATTAAAATTGCAGTTAAAGTGTAATTGAAAATATCTAATATTAACTCCATAAAACTATCTCTCGATTTCTTCTTTGATACTGCGCATGGCTTGTTCGGTTCCACTTTTGATGTGGTTTTTAATCATACCTGTAAACATCCCCATCATTCCAGTTAATTTTATGTCCCAGATTGTTTTTAGTATGGTATTCTCTCCATTTGGAATGATGAGTACAATTTTTTCGCCATTAATGATTCCTTTAGTGAACTTGGCTTCAATTCTATTTTTAGGTTCTAGTTTTACTTCTTGCAGGCATTTTTGATCTCTAAATGCAATGGTAATCTCTCTTTTGATTATGTTCCCTTCCTTTGATAGATTTTTGACTCCTTTTGTTCCCTTCCAAAATCTGGGTTCATTGTCAATATCTGATACTATCTCCCAAACTTTGTCTACTGTGGAATTAATTTCAACTTCTACCTCAATTGTAGCCATGTGCAAAGTCAATTCTTCCGCATTAAATATATTAGATTCCAACTGCATTGCAAATAGACTGTGATGGGCAACATGCCTAAAATCCGGAACAGTAACTCCAGTTCCAATGGCGTTTGCCATTCTTCCGTCACAGTCACTTAAAATTTGAAAAAATATGAAACCCACAAAATACATGCCAAAAATTGAAACGTTGGACGGTGCTGGTTTTTGGAAAAATGCTTATGCTCATCAACGTGGAAAATTATTAAAAAAAGTTAATGTCCCCGAAGATCAAATAATTGAAATGGTTAACAAAAAGTACATGGATCTTCCTGCTGCATTAAGATATGAAATTGAAACTAGTGGAATCAATAAAAAAGATCTACAGTAAATGCGAATTTATTTTAACAGGAAGAATAAGTGAGTGATATGTCCAATGTGTCATATGACGACTTTGCAAAGCTAGACATTAGAGTTGCAAAAATTCTTGCAACAGAACCTATTGAAGGTAAATCAAAAATTATCAAAGGTTTAATTGATTTGGGAAATGATGATAAACGGGATGTGATAATTGGTGGGGCACAATATTATCAACCTGAAGATCTTGTTGGAAAAACTGTGATTGTCATTGCAAATCTAGAACCAAAAAAAATGGCAGGTGTTGAATCAAATGCAATGTTATTGGCAGCTGATGTTGATGATAAACCCTTTTGGCTAACAGTAAATGAAGATGTTCCTCTTGGCAGTTCTATAAAATAATTTTTTTAAAATCTAGTCTGTTTCGTTTCTTTCATCTGTATTTTTAAAATATGCCCTTTAAGACACTTTTTCAGCATCATATCTTCTTGTTTCAAAATTTGTATGATGACAATTATACTTATAAGTAAATTATAGAAATTAATGAAAATAGATTTGATTTATGATTAATCATAAATCATTAGGTTTTTTTCTTCTAGTAATGCGTGCAAGTTGTTAACTGATCTGTAAACGTCTGGTTCTTGTTTAGCTCCTGTGCAGACAAGCTTTCCTGATGAAAATAACAAAATCACTGTCTTTGGATCTAACATTCTGTGAATAAGTCCTGGAAATTGCTCAGGTTCGTACATGCTTCTAGGCAATGTTCTTGCTGCTTGCTCCAAATGAATTTTTCCACCTAGATTAATAGATGCTACAATATTTTGAATTTGTACAGTTGCATCTTTTTTTACTTTAATTCCGCCTTTTCGAAGTTTTTGCACAACTGTCTTTACTGCCTTTCTCGCCATCTCTTCAGATTTGGAACCAGTACATACCATTTTGCCTGAAGTGAAAATCAATGTAGCCGTCTTTGGTGTCTTTAATCTAAAAACTAGTCCTGGAAATTGATCAGGGTGATATTCTACATCTGGAAATGTTTTAGTGATCTCATTCAAGTCCATCTTCTGGTCTACAGAAGCTGAGGCTACAACGTTTTCCACGCTTACAATTGGTTTTGTTTGTGGCATATTCAGGTTTTTTGTATTTGAACTATAATAAAAGCACTCGCCAATTTTTTTGCCTCTACACCCATTTTTTTCTGATTTTGGTATGTCTTTTGGTCATAGGACGAATCATTTAATTTAGATTTGAAGATCGATGAGTTTAGTGAATTTTACAAGTTTTGATTTTGATCAGATTTTTGCAATGGGTGATGACACAAACCCTCTCATGATGTTAATTTGGATTCTACCTATTTTCTTTTTTGTGTTTTATGGCCAACGCATTCAACTCTATGTCACATCAGGTGAAATCAAAAAAGGAATTGCTAAACTTGATGGTTTTAGAAAAGAATCTAGAGATGAATTAATTAATTATGTAAAGATAACCTTGAAGCCTGTAGATGATCCAACTACAAAAATTGACCGCTTCATTGATTATTTTACAATTATGCCTGTTGATATGGATCCTAATGGAATTGTAGACAAAGTACGACATATTGTAAGGTCTAGAGAAGATTACACTAGGGAACATGTAAGGTCGATTTCTCCTCAGATGAATGATATTGAATTGACTCGAGTTCAAACTTTACTTGAAATTGCATCTTCATTACAAATGATTTACAAAGTTATTAATCACATGTATCTTACTGCAAAAAAACAAAACAACTATCCATTAATTTTGCCTTTGCAGATGATTCTTCCTTTTATAATGGAACAATCTGAGGCCATGAAAGAAGCAATTCCCGTATTTAAAAAAGGACAACCTGTGGGTGATGGAATTGGTCCGATGGTTGTTGGAATGATGATGTTAAAACATCAAAAAGAGACAGTTGCATTTCAAACTGTTCTAGCAAAATCTGAATTTAATGGAAGGAAATTATTTCTCTTAAAGGCTGAAGGTCCTGGTTCTACAGTTGGAAGACCTGCTGACGGTTTGGAAAAAATCATTTCTGAAAATAAAATTGATGCAATTATTATGATAGATGCTGCATTAAAAATGGAGGGTGAAGATTCTGCATCCGTGGCACAAGGATTTGGGGCTGCAATTGGTGGAATGGGAATCGAAAAATTTGAAATTGAAGCAATCGCTACATCCAAAAACATTCCTATATTTTCTATAGTTGTCAAGCAATCAGTTAAAGAGGCAATTACACTTATGACCAAAGACATTGCATACAAAGCAGATGATGTGTGCTCACAAGTTCATGAAATGATTCAAGAAAATACTATGGAGGGACAATCTATAGTCATAATTGGTGTGGGAAATACTGTTGGTGTACCGCAATGATGTTCTCAAAGAAAAAAATCACTTTGGACTATACTGTTGAAAAATGCTCAAATTGTGGAATGCAAAGAAAAAGGAAGTTCTCTGATGGTGATGTCTTATTTGCTGAGTGTTCAAAATGTGATTCGTGTGGTGAAATGTGTTTAATTGAGAAAATTTTTGGTGAAACTCTGGAGCAATAATTCCGTTATTCAGTTCTGAATTTTAAATTACAAGACGGACAAAACCACGTTGTTGTCTCTCCTTGTTCTTTAAACAAAAATCTGCCACATTTGGGACATGGTCTTACTTCTTCACTCATTTTTTATATGTTCATAGAGCTCTTGTTGTTACTGTGACGCCGTCTTCTAATGGGATGAATGTGTGTTCTGCTTGAGCAACTCGTTGCTCATTTACTTCGATCAGAATTGGATATGCTTGAACTGCTTTCTTTTTAATCAAAACATTCAGTAATTCTCTTGCTTGCTTTTCTTCCCATTCTTTCGTTATCCATCTCAATGCAAATGGTAGCATGTTAAAATTCTTCCAGATAAAATCAAGTAGTCTATCTGCCTCTGCGTCTTTCGTTTTCTTTCGTGAATTAATGGCAAAAATATTTTTTATTTGTCCATTCCTGACGAATCCTCCTCCTTGTTCAGTTGTTACAAATGGCTCACAAGCATATGCCGAATTTTCTGAAAGTGAAAATCCTCCAATTGACCAAATATTTGGAATGGATTTTCCTGCATGTATTGTGTACTGCTCTAAAGAATGACCACTGAGATTAGCTATTGGCTTGTAGCCTCTTTGTTTTATTGTAGTCTCAATAGTTCGTCCAATATCACTTGCTTTTACTCCTGCTTTTATCATGGACATCGCATTACCTAATGCTTCCTCTGCAGCTTGCACTAGCCCGTCAAACTGTGCATCATAGCAAACAGTTACTGCTGTATCTGCAATGTATCCGTTAATTTGAGCACCAAGATCAATTTTTACCATATCTGTATCTTTGATTGTTATTGGATCATTTGGTTCTGCTGTGTAATGAGCTGCAATTTCATTAATACTGGCATTTACTGGAAATGCACATTTTGCTCCTCTTTTTTTGATCTCTCCTTCAACTTCTTCACAAATTTCATACACTGATTTTCCAATCCAGTCTTTTATCCTGACCTTCTCTCTTACTTCTGCTGCAATTTTTCCTGCTTTGAGATAATCTTCTAGTTGCACATTTTTGCTCATTGGATTGCCTTTAAAATGATTATCTTGATCACATATCTATATGGAAACCAACATGAGAACAAGGTTTTAAAAAAATGATCCATTTTAATGAACAGATTTGTTTTCTGATTGTTTGGTATATCTCAAAATTAATTTTCAATAAAGCCGTTTTGTATTAGTGCTGTTAATCCATCAAAAAATATTTTATCCACAAGTTTTCCATCTTGCCAAATTAATGCACGATTTTTAAACCAAATTGGAATTTCTGAAGTTTCTGGTTCCAATTCCATTTTATTTGCATCAAATGGCACATAATTAAGAACTGTATAAAATTCATCATCTTCCTGAATAATTTTTATTTTGTCATCCTTTTGTTTAATTGAGTTGTTTTTTTCCTCACTCACAATTACAAATCCATTTGAAATCAATAATTGAGTAGTTTTAATTTCATTGTTGTTTTTTATTGGCACATCCACAATTTGTTGAACTAACTCTAAATACATTTGATCATCGATTACTCCTTTTATCCACCAATTAGTGATATTCCGTAGTATGTCTTTTACTACTTGTGAAGAATATAGATCATCTGGTAAGTATTTTAATGATTTCTGATTAACTATTTCTTTTACCGGAGACAACACCGAATAACCTTCTCCTGAAATATCTGAACGAATTATTGAAATCATTTTATCACATTCATCTGCTACAACTCTCTTAACACATGCATCATAATCTGATTTAAAATCCAACATTCTTGTTATTGACTCTGAATTGTATCCATAATACGATAAAATGAATTGGGATAATTTTTCAGATAATGACCAAGGAAATTCAACATTATCGTACGCAGAACTAAATTGTGGTGGAATGGTGATCATGATTACATGGTTATTCATTCTGTCTGAACCAAAATGTGCGTATAATCCATTATATCCATATTTTTGAAATAATTTTTGTCCGATTCTTTCATCAAAAACTAGAATATTCAAATCAACATTGTCTGAAAATGAGTTTTCAAAATATTCTCCCGAGTACAAACATGTAGTTCCAAATCTCTGGTTGTTGATTTTATACATTGAAAAATATTTGTCAATAATTCCAGAAATATCTTTAACTTTACGATCTTCAGACACATTACATCCTGTTTTGTCTGAAAGATAAATTACCTGCCAAGAAAAACCTTCACCAGTTGTTTGTCCATGTATTGGAGTAATAACTAACGTAAAAAGTAACATGACTACTAAAGATGAGATAAGAATTTTTTGATTCTTCATTTCAAACATCTTGTTATTTGTTCTATGTCATATGGTTTGTAGATTACATCTGTTGGTTTTACTTTGTGTAGTTTTTTATTTGTGGCCGAGGATTTATCTGCTGTAACCATGATTATTTTGGCTTTGGGATCTATCTTGCGAATTTGTTCTAGAACATAAAATCCATCAAAATCAGGCATCATGATATCTAAAAATACTGCGTCTGGACGTATTTTCTTAAATGCCTCTATTGCTTTTTTTCCATCGGTGCATGTTTCTACAGTGGATACTCCCTTAATTTCCAAATAATCTGCAAAAATATTTACTGCATCTGGATCATCATCTACTACAAGTATTGTTGATTCTTTTTCATGTTTCTTTTCTTTTTTGCTATTGTCTTCTATAGAAACATCCTCACCTGATTCCCATAGAAATTCACACAAACTTTGCATGTTTTTGATTATATCATTTGAATTTGTGACCATTACTGATTCTTCATTGGTATTTTTATTTACTTGCGATGATGTATTTCCTGACATTAATACCTGGGCTTTACTACATAGTAATCGTCCTGGTGAGGGAAGAGTGACAATTCTAAATTTATTTATTCCCAATCTTTGAATGTATTCTAATTTTGTTGATAATTCCGGACCTGTCATCAATTTGATTTTTGTATTTTGTTTAGTTGCTTTTTTTATTGCCTCTGGAATTGAAGTGTAATACATTCGAATTATATCTGAAAGTGTCACTACGATGTACAATCTGTCTTTTGTCTCTTCAATTATTTTTGTCATCTGATCATATATGTTGTTTCTATTAGAAACAATGGTTAATTTTGGTAATCCAATTTGTGGTTCATGTAGTTTCAGACGTGATAAAATTTTTAAGAACTGCGAACTGTTTTTTTCCAAATGTTCTACTTTTTGTTTTTGTTTTAAAATAATATCCTTGAGAATCATTTCTGGATCATTAGCTGAAAATTTGATAGGTGATGATAGTGTGGACGTTGCAAATCCTAAATTTTTTAAATTCTCTAAAATTTTATAGGTTCTCACCCTATCGATTTTTGTAAATGCACTAATCTCACTTGCTTTGACTGAGCCTAATTGAGCTAATCCCACATATGTCTGTGCTTCATCTTCCTCTAATCCAAAATCGCGAAGAATTGATATTTCATCCCGCTCTTCTTTTTGATTAAGTTCCTCTTCTAGGGAGATATCTTGAACTTGCATATGATGAATTTTACATCTTTTTTGCTATATCATTAGATGTGTTTACAATATTTACAAACAATTTATGTACATTTCCAAAAAATGGTGACTAGAAATATGATATCTGTGATGAAGTTATTCTGTGATGATAGCTTACTTTTGACAAGCTACTCTTTAGTTTTTAAAATCAGGCATTAATCTCATGAAGATTAGGACCAAATTGGTACTAGAAATTATAGTTTTGTTTGCACTTGTTGGCATGATCTCCTTTGTTTCTATAATGAATACAAAACAGCTACAAGATACATTTTCAAGCATTAATAGTGAAACCCTTCCTATATTGGACACTTTAAAGAACATGCGTTATGCATCAACTCAATTGTCTGCTATCACTATGGAAATTGTGTTGATTGAAGACGAGACTAGAAATGTACAAGAGAATGAGTATCGTGAATTAGAAGAGATACTTGAAATTAATTTCTATAGGATTGAGCAAGCAAAATCTCTGTTTAATGATGCATTTTCAAAATATTCTAATATTATGTCAAAAAATTATCCTGATGAAATTAATCATACTGAAGAATTGGCAGAAAAATGGAATGAAATGTTATTTGTTTCAAACAAAATGATTCAAACAAAAACATCCGGTATTTCGGGAATTACGATTCTAAATTTGAACAAAGATTTTGATTCTTCATTTGATGCAATGAATGCCGAAATCGATCGTGCTATTACATTAACTTCAGGAAACATTGATCAAAGACAAATATACATTGACTCTCTTGTGTCTGAAGTAACTTGGAGCATTGTGGTCGCATTAAACATGTTTGTCTTGACTGCATTAATAATTCGATTTTTAATTTTAAGATCCATATCTAACCCTCTAAATAAAATTCGACAAGTTACACATTCTATTGCGAAAGGGGATTACGTCATGTATCCTGTAAAAGGAAATGATGAGATTTCGGAACTAGGTAAAGATGTCAACATAATGTCAAAAGATCTTGCAGAATTACATAAGAAAATAGTTGAGAAAGAGCGATTGTCCTCTATTGGCAGTTTGGCAACTCGTTTTGCACATGATATCCGAAACCCGCTATCAGTAATCAAAAATAGTTTTGAAATTATTGAAATTAAAACGAAAAATACTCTTGATGACGGCATGATTAAAAATTTCGAAAGAATAGGAAGAGCTGTTGAAAGAATAACTCATCAAACAGATGATGTTTTAGATTTTGTTAATGTCACTGAATTAAAACGTGAAAAACAATCCCTCTTGAGCATTCTCAAATCAACAATAAAAAATATAAAAATTCCTTATGGCGTAAAAATTATTCTTCCAGAAAATGATGCTGTAATTTTATGTGATCCGTATAAACTTGAAATTATTTTCACTAATTTGATTAATAACGCATGTTATGCAATAAATAATGATGGCCAAATAGCATTTAGAATTGTTGAAAATGATGATGATGTGTTGATTGAAATTGAAGATTCCGGAAAGGGAATTCCTGAGGGTGAAATTGATAAAATATTCGAACCACTATTTACTACCAAACAAACTGGTACTGGTCTGGGATTATCTAGTTGTCAGAGTATTGTGGAGGCACATGAAGGTAAAATCTCTGTAAGGAACAATCCTACCACATTCTCTATCTTATTACCAAAAAATTCTCGAAATCATCAAATTCCAATAAAAAAAGAGTATGCAAAACTAAAGGAAGGGCACATCGCAACTAAGTAATGTCTTAGCTTATTCTGGAATTCCCGAAAATGTTTGTAATGGCATTACAGACAGAAGTTCATTATCTATTCTATTCTTATAATATCTACATTGAAGACTCAACCTAGTACACGTTCTAGAATTCTATTCTTATCTTTGTCAATTCTACTCTTAACATGGAGTTTTGCAGGTTCGACTCCTGTATTTGCAGATCCTGGAAACGGCAATGGCGGTGGAAACGGCAATGGCGGTGGAAACGGCAATGGCGGTGGAAACGGCAATGGCGGTGGAAACGGCAATGGCGGTGGAAACGGCAATGGCGGTGGAAACGGCAATGGCGGTGGAAACGGCAATGGCGGTGGAAACGGCAATGGCGGTGGAAACGGCAATGGCGGTGGAAACGGCAACAATAATTCCAATGAACAGAAGGCAGCTGACAAAGCACAAAAGGCAATTGAAAAGGCAGAAAAGCAAGCTCAAAAGGCAGTAGATGACGCAATTGAAAAGGCAGAAAAACTCACTGCAAACACATTTGGCAATGATAAATTAATTGAAGATGCAATCATTCAAGCAGTAGATGAAATTATTGAAGAATCATTTCAATCAGATCCCTCATTAGACAAAACTGAACACAAAGTCAGTGATGCTCAAAAGGAATCTCAAAAAGGACATCTAGTAAATAAAGTCATATCAATGATGGCTACAAAGGATCTTGATAAGCAATACAAAGGAAAATCCCCTGATGCCAAATACCGCGCAGAACTTGCAAAAATTGAATTACAACTAATCAAAGATACTCAAAAAGTAAAATTAGAATATTTTGAAAAGATTTTGGATGCAAATCCTGGATTGACCATAGAGGCAGATAACATCGAAGATAAAGTCAAAGAAGTATCTTCTGAAATACAGAATGAAAAGACTCCTGGATTGTTGGTAAAGAAAACAGACAAGCAAGTACGAAAACTACTCCAAAGTGAAAATCCTGATGAAGATGCATGGAAATTTGGAATTGATTCACAAAACGGCAAAACAAGAATTGTTTTAGAATTATCAAATACAGATCCTGAAACTATTGAGAAAATTCAAAGTCTATCTGATATTGAAATACAAGGAGACAATTTAGTCCAAATTACCACTGATATACAAAATATCCCAAGAATAAACTCTATGATGGATGTTACAAAGACTAGAGCAACCACCAACCTATCTGATTTCACTAGAGATTCATTTGAGACAGTAAAATCCCCCTTCCTCAACTCTGATATTGTTGTCAAAACAATAGGTGATGTAAAATATGCAAACCTTGTTCAATTAAGCAGCGATACGTCCGATTCCGTTACAAAATCCGATTACACTTATCCAATTTCAGAGGGTGTGTTCACTATTAATGCCGACATTGTACACAATTCAGGAATTACTGGAAAAGATGTCCAAGTTGCAGTACTTGATATGATATTTGATACCGATAATCCAAAAATTTCCGATAAAATAGTAGATTTTAAATCCTTTAGAAACTCCTTTGAGAACTCTATGATTTCTCAAACTATAGCCCAAGGAGAAACTACTAGTCACGGAACCGCAGTAGCCGAAATTATTTCTGATGTTGCACCAAACGCTGAGTTACATCTCTATGAGATGAATACTGATGTAGAGTTTGGTCGTGCAATTGATGAGGCTATTGCAAATAATGTGGATGTAATTGCAATGGCTGCAGGATGGCCTAATCTCCCAACTGACGGTTCTAGTCATATTACTAAGAAAGTCGAAGAAGCAATATCTCATGGAATTACAGTAATTGTGCCATCTGGTAACTTTGCAGAAAAACACTGGGAAGGAACATTCTCTGATGGTGATCTTAATACATGGCACGAATTTGCAGAAGATGATGAGGGCCTCTCAATTACAGTATCTGAGTCTCAACTTAATGACCACGTACCAATCATGCTCTATCTAAACTGGAATGATGGACTTGGAGATTCATCTGACTTTGATCTGGTACTAGTTGATCCATTAGGACAAATTGTAGACTATTCTGCAAACACCCAAACCAAAGACTCTCAAAAAATTGAAAGTATCTTCTTTATGCCAAAAATGGCAGGAATATATGCCATAGGAATATCATCCGTAGGTGAATTTAAATCTCTTTCAGATGTACCAACTCATTCTTCCTTGGAATTATTCTCAGTGAATAACAGCATTGAATACCCTATATCTTCAGGAAGTGTTGTGGTTCCATCTGATGCCAAAGGTGTAATTGTAGTTGGTGCAGTAAATAATGTTGATGGAACCTTGGAATCATTTAGTTCCCATGGGCCTACAAATAATGGACTATTAGTTCCAAGTGTGGTGGGACCAAACGGTGTAACTACAATTGCGTATGGTGGTAACTTGTTTTATGGAACATCAGCCACTACTCCTCATGTTGCAGGCATTGCAGCACTAATGATTGATGCAAATCCTGACTTGTCCCCTGAACAACTATTACATAACATCGAGCGAAACGCAATTCCAAATTCACACGGAAACAATCCCAATGAGTATGGATTTGGCTCAATTGATGCAGCGTTTATTATAAACTAGTTAGAACTTCACAATTAATTTTAATTGAAATATAATTATTTCATAACTTGTAATTTTTAGAATGGTTTTATGTCCTCTGAAATGTGTGTAATCTGATTACAAACAAGTCTATACTAACACGATCTGATATGATATAGTAATGACAACATTAACGACAACTGAACATTCTGGAATTAAACTTCTAAGTGTGATGGTAATTGCTGGTGTAGCCTTTTCTGGCATGACTTTTTTTATGTTAGGTGACGGATTTACATCATCTCTACTTTCTGATAAAAACTACGAAATGCTTTGCAATACCGGATTATGCTTTGATCCATCCTCTGCATCATTTCCAACTGGTCTATTTATTCAACAGAACCAAGGATTTGATTCACAAATGATTGGAACAAATACTGATAGCTTCTCGGCATTTAGAGCTGTAAAAACTTCTGTTTCTGACATTCAATTCACCGAAAATTCTGCAATCCTTTTCTCTTCAAAAGATAGTTTTGTTAGAGAAGGATTACAAACATCAAATGAAGGTTCCAATAAAGTTCTACGAATAATGGGCACTGGTCCTACTACCAATCGTGCACTCATTGGTTTTGATGAAATACAATTGGGAACTGCACTAGGTGATAAAACATTGGATTCTGCAAAACTGAAAATCTTTGTAGTGGATAATGATGGCCAATGGCAAGAGGGACAATCAGTTACTGTTCGCAGTTTAACTGAACCATGGCAAGAAGGAATTGGCTCTAATGCTCCATTTGGAAATTTCATTGGAACCCAAAAAGGTGTTACATGGAATTGCTCCTCTGAAGATAACTGTGAAAATTGGAATGGTGGAAGTTTTAAGGCCACAGTTGCTGACACAGTAGTTATCTCAAATGATATGTCTGGCAAATGGATAGAGTTTGATGTTACTGAAGATATCTTGGCATATCTTGATGGTACTCCAAACTATGGCTGGATTATCATGAAAAGCGATGAAGACTCTTCGGGTAGAATCAACATTGCGGCACGAGAGACACAAGATAATATTCCTCAGTTGGAACTGACTTTCACATAAAACCCAACTTTTTTCTTATTTTTCTTTATTCAAAAATTCTTCATATCTATTTTATTTAATAGAGGAATTTTACTTACGAATCGTTTATCTGTCAAGCTTAAATTGGGCAACTTTTACGATTTACTGGGATTGTGGTCTAGCTTGGTATGATTCTGCGTTTGGGACGCAGAGATCGAGTGTTCAAATCACTCCAATCCCACCATTATCTTATTATCAAATTAATAACTAATCTACTTGCCGAGCAATGAGGAAGAGTTAGAGAATTGACTTTGATATGAAGTAAACTAATGGCTCTGAGCTCCGGCATATTTTTATGAATTCTTTTAGGTGTTATTTTTATTGAAATTTGAAAGACGCGACATTTTGCTAATTGCAGGATTCCTGCTTTTTATGATTGGCCTGATCCCATTTATGGCGCCAGTTTATGCTGCTCTAATTGTAATAGTCATGTATTTTGGAATCAAGGTATATGTGGGAAAAAAAAGGCAATCAATCCAAAAAGATGTTGGGGAGGGCATTTGTTTGGAATGCGGTTCACGTATTTTTAATAAAAAATGTCCGAATTGTGACTATTCTAAAGAATAATTCCTACGTATGCCTTAATAGAGAAAAATCGTAAAATTTTTCGTGTTTTTAAGATATATGACTTTAACAACAAGCTCAACTTTTCCTCAATTTCATTCTAAAAAGAGTGCTATAATCAATCAAATCAGGAGAAAACCATGAAAAGCAATCTGTTTTTAGTATTATCTTTGTTCTTACTTGTTGCACTTGTTGTTCCCGTATATGCTCAAACAAATTCTGAGCATGTGGTGATAAATGAAGTTGATATCAATCCTCCTGGAAACGATGCGATATCTGTATCTGAATGGGTAGAACTTTACAATCCTACTAATTCTAATGTTGACTTGAGTGGTTGGAAAGTTGCATCAACTACTGTTCTTAAAAAAACTATGACTATTCCTAGCGGAACTATAATTCAACCTGGACAATTCTTGACCTATTCTTATCAAAGTGTTTGGTTTACTGATTCAAATGAATCAGTTGAACTACTAGATAAAAATGGGGTTGTGATTGACAAAACTCCCTTACTTGCTGATATTCAAAATGATTTTAAATCTTGGCAGAGAATCTATGATGGTTATGACTCTGATAGTTCTGATGATTGGAAATTTGTAACATCCACTGCAGGTTCTTCAAATGGTAAGCTTGTAGAGACTCAAGATTCAGATGAAATTACGGTCACTCTATCTACTGATAAATCATCATACCTGTTTGGTCAAACTGCAACAATAAAGGGTAGCGTATCTGAAGAAGTTTTTATTGTTAAACCCTTTTTCCAATCGGAACCAATCAAAGTAAATATTTCTGGGCCTGATTATTCGCAATCTCTTACTTTGTATCCTGATTTAAATCTCAATTACAAAACTTCTCTAAACTTACATCAGGTTCTGGGAATTAATGAAGGGGAATATACAGTATCAGTTTCATATGCAGGTTCAACTGCAAAAACTAATTTCTTAGTTGGCTATGAATTGGCGGAACAAAAAACAAAAGGAGATTCTTCTCTTAGTATAATTACTGATAAATCTCAATACATTCCAGGACAACTGGTTTCAATAACTGGTCTTACTTCAGAAACCATTCCGTTTGAAGGAATGAAAGTAACTGTGAAAGATCCTCATGGCAAAGTTGTCTCAAGTGGCAATTTGTATCCGACAAAGGATAAATTTTCAACTAGTTTATTCTTAACAACTGTAAGTCCAGTCTATGGTACATACGAGGTATATGCTGAATATTTTGACAAATCCGCATTAGTGACTTTTGAAGTAATCAAAGATGTAAAAGAAGATAAATTAATTTCTCTTTGGACTGACAAGGAAGTTTATGGATTAGGAGAAACTGTTACTATTACTGGAAGGTTAAATGATAAATGGGTAGATTCATTTAATTTAGAAATTGTTCAGACAAAGAATCTTTCATTAGGAGGTACTACCGGTGGTGGATCCACATTAAAAATCCTTGATGTAGTACGATTAGATGGAGACAGTAAATTCCAATATTCATTTAAAATTCCGCAAAGTGATTCGCGATTAGGCGGTTATTCTATAAATGTCAACAAAGATATTGGTTCTGCAACCAAATTCATCCAAGTGGTAAAAGATCCTTCAACATATGTTAAATCAAACGTTCCTCTTACCGTCTTTACTGATAAACCTCTATATGATTTTGGAGCCGACAAAAAACTCATTATCACTGGTCAGATAGCTAATACCGTTTCCAGAGCAAGTTTCGAAACTGCTCCTGTTAAAGTCACAATTCTAACAGAAGATGGAAAACCGTTACAAATTACTGGTTCTGCCAATACTGGGAACCTTTCTACCCGCGGTGTTTCAATTGATTATGACTTTACTGCCATTCCTGAATCATCAGGAATTTTTACCGTAACTATTGATCTGAACAAACTGATTTTCTCTGAAGGTAAATATGTCGTTAAAGCTCAATATGAGGGACTATTGGCAACTAATAGTTTTGAAATTGCCAATTCCCTTGATTTGAAAAGTGGTGCTATCATTTCTCTTGATAAAGAAGTATATGGATTAGGTGAAACAGTACATCTTACAGGAATTCTTCCTCCAACTGGTGATCGTTCTGTAGTTATAACAATTACCAGACCTGATGGAACTAGAACTGATTTAGGTGCAACTGTACATGAACAGCGATTCACATTTGACTGGAAAATTCCCATCGCTGAAAAAACTCAAAATCTAAAAACTGATGTCAAAGAAAGAGATGTAACAAAATCCAATTTTGGAATATATAAAATCAAAATATCTACATCTTCAGAAAGTAAGAGTCTCTTTTTCAAAGTCTCACCTGATCCTCAAAATGACTCTCTGTCAAAAACTCCTGTTTTTGTAACAACTGAAAAATCCCTATACAAAACAGGTGAAAAACTAAAGGTCACTGGAAATATTATCAAAAGGGTTCAGGGTGATCAAGGCCTTGTGGTACCTGAGCGAATCTTAATAAAAGTTCTTGATGGCACTTTTCCATATAAACAAATCCATGAATCATCCGTTTACCCAACACAAGGCGGTGACTTTTCAAGCCTATTTGACTTGCCCGCAACCGTTTTTCGCGAGGGAAGTTACACAGTAAAAGCCCTTTATGGAAATGCCATTGCCAGTTCAACATTTACAGTAGTAAATGATTTTGCATTCGGTATTGATGCTCCATTGTCTCTTTTACTATCTACTGATAAATCTGAATATTATCCTGGAGATGTTGTAGTTATTACTGGAAAACCAAACAAGCTAATTTATCTAGAAAAGTTTGAAGTCAGTGTTGCTAAAAAAACAGGTAACGAGATAACATGTGGATCTTTTATTTGTGGTAAAAATTCTGGACCTGTAACTACAATTCGTCCTAGTTCATCGGGCTCTTTTACCTATCACTTTACAATCCCTTCAGATGCCTCTGCAATTGGTTCATACGAAGCATTGGTTGATGCAGATTTTGAAGCAAAATCCATCAAATTCAATGTAATTGAAAAACCAAAAATTCCAAAAGTAGACACAATAATTGAGAAAGAAAATAGAGTTGCTGAAAATATGATTTCTGTTTTTACTTCCGAAAAAATTGTTAACGATGTAACTATTGCACCTCGAGTCTTTTCTGGTTCTTTGATAACTCCGACTAGAGGTGATGAATCAAGTGTTAACATCAAAGTTTCCACTGGTACTGGAATTTGTATAATTGGTCCTGATACTGAATGTCTAGTTAGTGAATCTACTCGAAAACCTGGACAAATCTATGATGTGGTGGAAGTTGATGGAACTGTTCTAAATGTACGATATAGCGGTCCTGATGTACGATTAGAAAAATTTAGTATTTTGCCTGAATCTGCTGATGGATTCTTATCTGACGCTAATTGGGATGTGGAAATTATCAAAGATGATCAAGCTTCGCGATTCTACTACAAAATAACATACAAAACACTAGAGTAAATTCAAAATACTCTACGTTTTACCATTAATCAAAATGAAGTTACAAGTTTTGATGTTTTATCAAGATGATCCTAAAAAATGCACAGCTGCTAAAATGGTGAAATTTGGACTTGCTCAAAATATAACAAAAATAGGGGCCAAAGGATTAGTACTGGATCCTTTTTCTGAAAAAACTTTGCTTCCTAAAGATAAGTTTTTGATTAATTCGATTGTTGGCATTGATTGCTCTTGGAATCTTGCAGAACATGCCTTCTCAAAAAAATTCAACGGTATAAAGAGAAAACTCCCTCCTCTGCTTGCTGGAAACCCCGTTAACTATTCAAAACTAAATAAACTCACTACCGTTGAAGCTCTGTCTGCAACATTGATAATTCTCGGATTTAAGGAACAAGGTTTGGAACTGCTTGACAAATTCAAATGGGGGCATACATTTTATGAACTCAACCAAAACCTCTTTGAAGAATACGCCCGACTTGAAAATGAACAACAAATCCAATTGATTCTCAAAGATTATGGTCTGGAATGATGTCTTTTCTTTATGATGGTTATGATTCCAATCACTGATATTAATGGAATAATCCAATACCAAAGATCTGTCTTGTTTTCTGAAACATCAATATTTGTATCTGCACTTTTTGGTAATTCTACTTTATCTTTGGTTATCATAAAACTTGATTCATAAAAATCTGGTTTTAAAACCGAATTTGAAATTGCAAATATTTTGATGTTGTTTGATCCAATTCCCAACTCATTTGTAATTTCAGGAGGTATGTTAATAGAAATACTGTTTTTATCTAATTTGAATGTCTTTGATGATATCATATCTCCTTCACTGTTTGTTAAAAAGTAAAGTATTCCATCTGAATTTTCTGTCTCAACCACGAAATTTATTTCGTTTCCTCTTTGAAAAATATCTTTCATATCTATTTTCTTTATTTGTGGAAATTTTGGTTTTTCAAACTGCTCCCATTTCCCAATTTTAAATGGATATGAACCATCTTTGAATTCTTTAACTGTAATTGTTCTTGATTCCGGAGAGTATGATTTTAAATAAAATGGTCCATTGCTAATTACTGCATGATTATTAGTTTCAATCCATTTAATTGATGCATCGTATCTGTTTTGAAAATACTCTGAATTCCTTTTATTCTCTTTTAGAGATTCTGGGATATAGTTTGTATCTTTGAATTCTTGTAAATAATTTTTAATGGTGTTTGCATCATTTGGAATAATTAATGACAACCAGTTAACATTTTTGCTAGTTGCACCAGATCTTGAAAATGATGCTTTACCATCAATCACTGCTTTTTCCATAGCAACCGAAATTTCCCATGGTATTGAACTCCATAGCAATGACCATTCTGCAATTTCTCCTTCATCAAAATGCCAATAATCTACATAGACTTCCACTGTGTCTTCATCAATTGGATTTATCCCCTTGATTGTCTGGATACTTTGAGCAGCTCTTGGTGTAAATTCGGTATCAAAAGTTTTATCATTCTTATCCGTCTGTGTTCCCCATTCTATTGTAAAATACAATGAGTACAAAATATCATTCATATCCATTTTTTGTCCATTGTGCCAGTCACTAAATTCAAAATCGAATGTAACTTTGCTTGTTGCAAGCGTGTTTGGTTCTACGTTCATCCATTTCTGCAATGCAGGATTCCACATTATTGATTCATTAGGAATCTTTATTTTATCATCTGGCCCGGAGGTTTCAATCTCCCAATCTGCTCTAACTGGAATTGTTTCGCCAGTAAATGGGTGTTTGAATGTTCCAGGATCTGAAATTATTCCCCAAATCTGTCTACTATAACTATCAGTTAATCCCATTATTGGATTCCACGCCCCTTGATAGATTTGCTTGACACCAATAACTAACTCCTCACCATCCCCTCTTGCATTAATTGGTGTGAATCTGCTTGGAATCCCTGCACCAAAATCATTTACTACTCCGTTAATTTTCTCATTTGTAACATATTGATCAATTTTACTTGCCAAAAAAACTCTAACTGATTCATTAATTCCTTCAACAACAGCTTCTTGAATTAACTCTGATCTTTTTTCTGATGAATCAAAATCTCCAGTGTAAATTTTCTGAGTCAGCATATCTAATTTCTCGTTCTTGTAATTCCAATATGTTGGGTCATTAAACCCCGGCATATTTGAAAACCATGGAGAGTACATTTGACCTAATCCTACTGAATCATATTTTACAAATGCAGAACGCACCCATCCCTCAGTGTATAAATTCCATTTCAAATCCGAAGGATTTGAACCGTACACTATAACAAATGCTTTGTTAAGATCTCCAAAATCTTTTTTGACTGTAAATCCCATTCTTTCTAGTTCTCCTGATAATATCTCTCCAATAGATTTTCTTACAGGATCATCACTTCTGATGAAAATTGTAGTTTCTATTGGGGTGTTTGCAAATTCCCATTTTCCATCTATCTTAATTGCTCCTTTTTTGTTTAATTCCCTAGTGATTATCTCGTCTGCTAATGTGGGGTTGTATTTGAAATTAAATGACTCTAGTTGTTTGATTATAGTAAGATATTCTGGATCTGATGGGCTATAGTACGAAATGATGGGTGAGCCATACCCTCCCATCAATTCATTGACGATTAATTTTCTGTCTACCAAATAATTTAGGGCAAACCTGATTTCTCTATTTGAAAAAGGATTGAATTTTTCAGATTCTGCAGGGTTTACAAGAATACTGTATGATCCTCCTGTAGAATCAAAAACCTGTAACCCTTCTCTTGATTGAAGGTTTTCTAATCTGTCTGATGAAATTCTATAATAATACATGTCTAGATTTCCATTTCTTACTTCCTCTAATGCTGTGTTTTCATCCATATATTGAATAAATTTAACTGAATCAAAAAACGTATTTTTTTCTGCAAATGATTCATTGTACGTCAAGGTTGCAATTGAAAGAGCTAGTAGAATTACTAGCAATTTTTTCATATTCTTACATTGCAAAGCTTGTAATAAAATCTATATCATAATTACTTACAATTAACAGTATTCTTAAAACCTATATCTACCCATGAGCCAAAAAATGGAGTTGAAAATTCATCCTAAGATGATAATTGGATTAAATGGAATTATTCAAGGTGGTGTGTCCGTTGAGGATTTTTCTGCTGTTACAAAAATTAATTTTGTTGATTCTGAAATAATTCTTGAAGAATTCGTCAAAAATGGAATTGGTACAAAACAAAATGATAATTATTATTTTGATGGTGGTGATAAATTAAAAATTGCAGTTGCATTGCTTGAAAATGGTTATCCTATTGATGAAATTTCAATTTCTCTTGATTGGAAAGATTTTGAGGGTTTAACTGGAGAAATTTTATCATCAAAAAATTTTGCAGTGATTAAAAATATGATTCTTACAAAACCCCGTATGGAAATTGATGTAATTGGTATTCGATTAGGTATTGCAATTTTAATTGATTGCAAGCATTGGAAGCGATATAGTTCATCTGCATTAAAAACCGCAGTTAAAAAACAAATTGAGAGGACAAAACACTATGTTGAAAAAACCCCTGGTGGAATGGCAGTGCCTGTAATAGTAACATTATATCAAGACAAGGTTAATTTTATTGAAAATGTTCCTATCGTTCCAATCTTCCAACTCACTTCATTTATTGATGAATTTTATGGGAATATTGATCAAATGAAAACTATAGAAACAGACTAGTTATGAAAAACAACACTCCGCCAATGACAAATGCTTTCGTGATTTTCAACGAATTGTCTAGTGCTTTTGAATAATCTTCGTATATTTCATGCCCCATGACTTTCACGCTTGCCTCATTTTCTAAAATTTCAAATTTTGCAGATTTTGTATCTGATTCTGCATTTCTAGCAATTTCCAAAAACCACTTTGAAAGCTTATCTGCGCTTGTAATCAAACCCAATTGATAATAGCCATTTCTGTTTCTAGCTTTTACTGGAGCATAATGGGTATCTGACGTGCAGATTTCTAACAAATTATAATCTAATTTTGAAAAATTATCTATGATTTTCTCTCTTACTCCATTTTCCATATTGTTTGCATCTGCCCACCCGAGAAAATATTTTTTGTTGTTTATTACTAGGCAAACAATTCCCAAGCCACCCATTCCCAAATCCTCTGTCCATACATCCATATCATCTGAATTAGCATAACCGAATTCTATTGGATAGTTTTCTTTTGTAATTAGAGTGTCCAGGCAAGATTTTGCAGCTTTTAACATATCTTCACCATCTTCTTTTGAAATCTCTTCCCCCATTGCATTATGACAATCTACAATCATTGTTCTTGAATAATTTCGATTCTTTGCATATTGTTCTATTTCTGTTTTCATATAACTAGGGATGTCTTCCATACCGTGAGGCGACAATGACAAAAACAAGAGTGGATTATTTCCAAAAAGTAAACCTATTACTCTGGCTTTGTTTATTTGTACTGTAACTGGTTCTGTACACTGTAGCCCCTCTTCTTTGATTTTACTGTCTTGTATTTTTTTCAGATAATTTTCAACTTCATTTCTTGATGGTAGATTCAATGAGTGATCTGAAATACTGTGCATCACCATTGCTGATGAGGATAAATTTTTGTAAATAAGGTATGGAATATTGCTTCCACCTACTGGATGATATGGTCCTGGATGAATTTCTGGCAATACCATTCGAAATTCTGTTTCTCCATTAGGCGATGATAGTCTTAACTGTGATGTAGTAACTTTAGTTTCATTTGATCGCTGTTCCATTAATTCTTCAGCATCCTCAAAATCGTTTCCTTGTGATGCAAGATATGCCTGAATTGTTTTATGTGTACTTTCCATTCCTGGTCTTCCTGCTCTGTCAGTGAGAACTGACCATATGCTTGCTATTATCATAAATGATATTCCATATGCTAATCCTATAGGTTCAGAAAGTATTGAAAACCACATATCTTGCGGAATTAATACCAAATACATTGCTAATGGTTGAATAAAACAAATTGCCCAAGCTTTTTTGAGACTTGCTCCAAGAGTTGTAGTGTAAATTCCTATTCTAAAACTGGCAAAAAGTAACACTCCGAAAACTATGAAAAATAATTCTATTTCTTTTGATAATACTATGCTTGATAGTATTCCCATCAAAATTGTAACTGTCCATAACATATTTCCAAAAAGAGATGAATGTAGTGATTTTGAAAGTTCTTTCTTCTTGGAAAATCTTGTATCTAGTAATTGTGTTATAAATAGAACTCCTAAAACAAGTGGTAGTCTATACCAATTTTGTTCAAAACTTACATTGGTCAAATAACCAAAATATGTTGCAAGAACCATCACTGAAGATACTATTAGTGATACTACTAATGAAAAATAATGTGATGATGGATTAACTAGAGTAAGCGAGAATCTACTGTGTATATTTGAAACATCGTCTGGATCTTGTTCCATTGTTTTTTCACGAAGCTAGGAAAAGATCAATTGCCCATGAAACTACAATTAAGCCAATTGGAACTGATACTACTATTTTTGGATCTATTTTGAATCCCTTTGTCTCATCTTCGAAGAATCGCATGAGACCACCACTTGATGCTGGAAGCGGTGCTGATTTTTTCTTGTTGCTACTCATTATACCTCGAGTCACGGATTTTTACATAAATACTTTATTGTTTTTCTCTAATTTTTCCCAATGTTTCTAGCACTGAATTAATTGATTTTAGAATACTTTGTTGTTTATCATGATTTTTTTCCTCTTCGAGTTCTTTTGATAGTAGTTCTATCTTTTCTTCTAAAGTTTCTTCTAATCTTGATTTTGGGTGTTGCGGAGCTTCTGTCATGATCTCTTTTTTTTCTGGCTCACGTCCACAACTAACGCATAATGCATGCCCTTCTTTCATAACTCTGACTCCTGAACAATATGGACAAGGCTCTCCAAGTAATGTTGCTCCGTTTAGAAGCATTTCAGCAGCTTTTTTTGTAAGATCTTCTGGCATAATTTATCTTTGATTCCCTGTCTAAAAAATCCGCTTGTTTTCATTTTGTAAGAATTAACCAAACAAGGCTTAATAGTGCGTATAATTGAATTTATTTCGAACGAATGGCAGTAATTTGTAATACTTGTGGTCTACCAGAAGATTTGTGTGCATGCGGTGAACTGGCCAAAGATAGCACTAAAATTATAATTAGATTAGAAACTAGAAGATTTAAGAAAAAAGGCACGATGATTGAGGGGTTAGATCCAAAATTAAATAATTTAGAAACTGTTGCCAAAGAACTCAAAAACAAATATGCTTGTGGTGGAACTGCCAAAGAAGGATATATTTTCTTACAAGGTGATCATCGAGATACTATCAAAGACACTTTGATTAATTTGGGATTTGCTGCAGATACAATAGAATTACATTAGATACATTGCAAAATTCAAATAGAATTCTTCAATTCCTTGGAATTCCATTCACGGCATTACAATCAGTCATTCTTGGCTTGTTGCTTGTATCGTTTCCCATCGGTATTTACATTGTTTTTGAAAGTGATATTGGTGGGGATATCAATCATGAATACCCTCTTACCCATTTGACACTTTTTGAAGGCACAGAGTTGTATCAATTTCCTCTTGATGTTAGTATTGGGGATGTATTTGCTGTTTTATGGACTTTTTATGCAATATTGTTTGCCATCGCAATTTTTGGTCCAAAAGATGGGTTTCTGAAATCCATTTCATCAATCATCTCTTTTGGCAAATTCAACACTACGTCTAATTACATGATTGGAATTACAAAATGGTTTTCAATTTTAATTTTAATCTCCGCATTGATTAATTTTATTCAAGAGGCATTTGGAATTGTAACTGTACCTCCACTAGACGACAATGATCTGATTCAGTTTTTTTATGTTAGCCTTGCACCTTTTGTTGAAGAATTTGGATTTCGTCTAATTTTGATAGGAATCCCATTGTTTGTCTTATACTCTCATAAATCTTCACTACGATATTTCGTCAAATGTTTGTGGACTCCCAGTTCATTACATCTTCACGACAATAAAAAAGCAATTTTGCTGATTGTCTTTGTAGGTGTATTCTTTGGTTTCGCACATATTGCGTTTGCAGAATCTTGGAGTGAAGGAAAGTTTGCCCAAGCTGCTGCTAGTGGAATTATTTTAGGGTGGGTATACTTGAGATATGGATTCGTGGCTTCACTCTTAATCCATTGGGCGATGAATTATTTTATTTTCTCCTATGCTAATTTCATTTCTCAATTAAATTTCATATCTGTTGAAGAAGCATTTTCTCATTCACTGATGTCTTCATTGGAAATGCTTTTGTTAATATCGGGAATAATTTCTACATCAATTTTATTTGTGAATAGATTTCATTCAAAAAAAGAATCTGCTCTAGAGATTTAACGCTATTTTCAATCCTTTGTATCTATTTCTAATTGTGACTTCTGTTACACCTGCAGCTTCTGCAACATCTCGTTGAGTCTTGTTTTCTCCATTTGTGACACATGCGACA
The DNA here is from genome assembly GCF_025998175.1 of Nitrosopumilus zosterae. Classification (NCBI taxonomy): domain Archaea; kingdom Thermoproteati; phylum Nitrososphaerota; class Nitrososphaeria; order Nitrosopumilales; family Nitrosopumilaceae; genus Nitrosopumilus; species Nitrosopumilus zosterae. The sequence continues at coordinate 1,142,634 of NZ_AP026695.1, read as the reverse complement.
TAAAGTGCAGCAGCTGCCAACCCCATCGGATCTTTACCTGCCGAAATTTTATTTTCTTCTGCAGTCTGTAAAATTTTTGTCGCTTTTCTTTTTGTTTTTTCTGATAATCCTGCTTTACTTGCAATTCTTGAAATGCATTTTACAGGATCCACTACCGGCATTTTCAGATTTAATTCTCTTAGCAAAAGACGATAGCATCTTGCAATGTCTTTTCGCTTGATGTTGCTTGCCTGTCCTATGTCTTTTAACGTTCTAGGAGTTTCTGTGTCTCTACATGCTGCATATAGTGCTGATGCAATTAAAGCTGAAATGGAACGTCCACGTACTAGTCCTTTTTCTAATGCTTTTCTATAGATATAAGCTGCTTTTTCAATAACTGCGTCTCCTACTGCAAGTTTGTCTTTTAATCTGTCTAATTCACTAAATGCCTGTCTGAAATTTCTATCTACTGGTTCATGAACTTGACTTCTACTATCCCAGGTTCTTAGTCTCTCGATTGTACTTTTCATTGACGCTGTGAGTGGCTTTCCTGTTGCATCTCTATTCTGTGGGTTGATTACTGTCGCTAATCCCATATCATGCATTGCAAGTGATGTTGGAACTCCTGCCCTGCTTTTGTTTTCACCTTCATTTGAAAATGATCTCCATTCTGGTCCAGACTCTTCAACTTTATCTGTAATTACAAATCCACATTTTCCACAAAAATTTTCTCCTGTATTAGCGTCTGTGACTACTGTACCCTGTCCACATCTTGGACATCTGTCCTTTGGATTTAATTTTTTAACCATTTTTATATCTCCCAAAACTTTTTATGATGATATTTAACATTTTCTAATTTATTGTTTATAAGTTTGTTGATGATCTCTCTCTCTTCCTCCATTGATCCTATCTGTGGTTTTGATTTAATTGATCTCTAGAATTTTTTTAATTTTTTCTGCGATTTGTGGCTTTTCGTTTTGCTCTAGTAGAAATTTCAGATCTTCAATATTGTCTACATCCCACATGATTCTCTTTACAAAAACCATTGCAACATTAAGAGTGTGTTTTTTGGCCGTATTCATGTGGATTTTGTAACTGTCTTCATCGTAATGAGTTTCCATGAGATCTATTGGCATTCTCATAAGGGCATTTGTGCCATCAAATCTTCTTGATGGAATAATTATCGCAAAATTTGGCGGTGCTTTGTAATTTAACATAAAATCAATATCTTGAGTTTTGATGTATGGTATGTCTTGTGGGAAAACGATAGATGCATCATAGTTGTTCTCTAAAAGATATTTGTCTGCAAGTGCAACTGCGCTATTGACACTTTCTTCTTTTTCATCTACTAATATCACCGCATTAAATTTTTTTCCAATCTCTATTGCTTTTTCTTCTTTTGTTACTATGATTGTTTTATCAATTTGAGGTGAAATTGATATTGTATGTAAAATCTCTTCTAGCATTATTTTACATAAATTATCTATTTTCTCTGGTGATAAATCTAAACGTGTCTTTGCTTTGGTGAAAGTCTTTACAGGAATAATTGCTGCAATTTTCAAATTAAACGTGTACTTGTTTTAAAATAAAATTCGCTAATGCGTCTTCAGCTAATTTATTTTTCATGGTGATTTTTGTTTCAAACACTCTCATATCTAAACTCTGAATTTTTTTTGTTAGGAGTCTATCTTTACTGTCTATGATAATGTTAGAACACACATCTGAATACATCTTTGCTAATCCATAAGCATTTGATTCAATTCCAGCTGCTTGCATGTATTTTGCTGCTGGTCCGCTTACCGCATCATCTCCAATTAACGGACTAACTGCCACAACTTTTTTCTTAATTTTTGAGAGTTCCTTTCTAATGCCTTTTATCTGAAGCATTGGGCCAATCGATGTTAAAGGATTCCCTGGTGCTAAAATTACCATGTCTGCATCATGTATTGCATTAACTGCTTCAGGATTTGGACGTGCTTTGTCTGCGCCAATGTATTGAATTCCTAAAACAGGATCTTTACCTCTATGTTTAACCCAATATTCCTGTAAATGTAGTTCTCCTTTATCTGTAGTAATTCTGGTTTCAATACTGTTATCTGTTACTGGAATGATATTTGCACTCACTGCAAATTTCTCACACATCCATTTAGTGATATCACTGAGATTTTTTCCGTTCTTTAACATGTTAGTTCTAATCAAATGTGTTGCGGCATCTCTGTCTCCTACTCTAAACCATGTTTCTTCTCCAAATACTTCCATTTGACGCAAAAAGTTGAATGTGTCTTTTTTCATTCCCCAACCTCTTTCTTGATCAAGTAAATCTGCCAAGCCGTAAACAATTGTATCAATATCTGGACAAACATAGAGTCCATAAAGCCAATAATTGTCACCTACATTACTAATTACGTTGACTTTGGATTCTTGAGCAACTAATCCTCTTACCAACTTGACCGAACCTGTTCCTCCTGCTAATACTGTGATCATACCATTTTCCCCTAGATTATGTGGTTTACCTAAATTACTCCATATTACTTTTTCAAAAAAATACCGATCAACAATCTTAAGATAAGTTTATTACTGTTATTTTGTGGATTTCACTCGTGTCTAAAGCTGTACCCTTAACAGTTTTGCTTGCAATACTTGTTGTTGTTGGAACTGGCAGTACTGCTTGGGCTGCACAATTAGATGCTAGAATTAATCCTAATTCAGATTCTTCACCATTTTCAATGCATTATCTCAAAACCGTCTTCATTGAATATCCAAACGGTGGAAATCTCTTTGATGAATTACAAGGAAAAGAATGGACGGTTTCAGGTTCTGCAGACTCATCAAATCCTGGCGTTCAGGAATTAATGGCAAAATTAAATCAAAAACTTTCTAATGATGGAAGCCACGCAAAAGTTTCCGATTTGAATGTATCCTATGAATTCTTACTCAAAGGAAGAGCCATCAATACATCAATTGATTATAAAGTTCTCTTGGAAGGTACACTGTCTGATTATGTAATCACAAAAGATGCCCAAAGAACTTTGGTTGACCTAGGTTGGAGAGGAATGACTGTTAATGACGAAGTCAATATCGATGGAGTAGAAATCAATATTCCAATTAACCTGTTAAGGGATAAAGAACCTGAAGTATATGCTGTATTTGCTGGAACTGAAGCTGACCAAGTTTTACATAGACCCATTATTAACGCTGATTTTATTTTAGAGCAACCACTTACAAATTGGCACTTTTTGTTTGATCCAACTGGAATCAATGTAGATGCTGGAACATTTGGATTGGATGAAGAAATAGCTGGTTTTGTAGTGTCAAGTTGGACAATGGGAGAAAGCAGCATTAGGGAAGGAAGACAGGTTGAAAGAGTCTTTACAGCTGATGTTGTTGCTGATCAAAAGTATTCAGTTAGAAGTGTCCAATCTGCCGACCAAGCAAACTTGGCTACAATAGGTTTTGGAGCTTTGGATGTATTGGATGGTCTTGAAATTGCAGGTGTTACACCAAAACCTCCAGAGGGATATGCAACAACTTCTACTGGTGACTTTCCAATTATGATAGTTTACGGAATGGCAGGAATGGCAGCAATTGCAGGAATTGCATTTTTCATTGTAAGTAACAGATCTCTTAAAAATGAAAAAGTTGGACAACAAGGAATTGATCCAACCAGATTAGTTGGTTATCAAACTAGTGCATCCTCTGGTGGTTATCAAACAAATCGAGGTGAAGCACAGTTGAAGGATGAAACTGATTACCAGAAAACCCGAAGCGTTTATGATAATGCACAACAACAAAGTCCACCACCACAAGCATCTTCTACTGAAGAGGCAGCCTGTGGATGTGCAGCATCTGCTGAGATGGGTTCTGAGTGTGATTGTGAGATGCACGGTTCATGTTTGTGTGATGCATCATGCAAGTGTAATGCAGAGATTTGCAAAGAGCAAGTTCGCTCAATGAGTTAATATTTTTAAAATTAAAAAATTATGTGTGCTGGGAGTAACCCTCCTTCTGTTTTCACGATATTTCGCTTTGCAGCCTACCTGAACCTAGTACAGGAACTTAAAGTTCTGTTTGGCCTTGCTCCATGTGGGGCGGCTTTTTTCATTCCTTTTATGGAAACCTCAGGTTTTGCCATCATAGTGCGCCATATTGGATTTTTTTCTGCTCCGTTGCCAATCATCTCTGATTATCTATCTCCAGATCACATTTCCTGTATGGAGGGAGGAGTTTCCTCTGCCGTAGCAGCGTGTCGTGCTCCAGCTCACATGATAATTCTATTTCTTGATTGAATTTGAATATTGCCTTTTAGGCTTTGTGCCTATGATGAATAATGTGCCAAATTCTCGCTTCCATTTTTTTGTATTTCTCAAATCTTTGATTTGCTTTGTTTTTACAATGAAGCCGGTGTTTTTAAAAAATTCTTTCCATTCTTTTTTTGAATGTAGGTGCATCTGTATTTTCATAATTTTTGCCCATTTGGCAGTGGCCTTGTTGTCTGAATAAAAGTCAGTTCCACAAAAAAATTTCCCACCTGGTTTTAGTAGTTTGAATATTTTTTCCAGTGCTAATTCCATTGAATTTGCATAATAAAGAGACTCCATCGAAAAGATAAAATCAAATTTTCTTCTGTTATTCATTGTTTCAATATCTGTGTGAATGTATTCTTCTTTGTTGTTTTCTTTTTTTCGTGTAGCTTGAATGATCATTTTTTTACTTTTATCTATGCCTACTGCCTTTTTACAGTTTTTTTCTTTTACTATTTTTCTAACCACCCATCCGTTTCCACAACCGACATCTAGAAATGTAAATGGTTTATCAAATGATATTGTTTGCAAAAATTTTACAACATTCTTTCCATGTTCTATTTCCATTAATTCTGCTCGTCCATTTTGAGCCCATTCGTCAAATGTCTTTCTAACTTTGTCCATACTTTTTTGTTTTTTTATTTCCATTATAATCTTCGTTTCACTGATAATTGATATGAACAACTTCTACGTGTTGCTTATATTTTATTTGCATTAAATCAGTTTGAAAGAAATTGCCCGATGAATCATGCAGAAAATGTGGTGGAAAATTATACGAGTATTCAAAATGCTCTCAATGTTTGATGCCTAATAGTATGATTTGTAAAGATTGTGCCTTTTGCACACAGGTGCAATTTCATTCAATTTGTATGTCGCAAATTATCAACCATGCCAACGCTGTGCCAAAAATCAAGTCTGGCAACTATCAAATGGTAGTTGCCATGGCTTGATAAAATCAAATATTAAAAAATTTCACATATCATAGCTACTTAAGTTTTAAGTATGATTAACGTAGGTTTTTAATTCTATGGGGAAAATTCCGGTAATTCTGAGCCTAATTGTTATTTTATTGATGCCCGTGTATGCATCAGCTCAAAGTCCTGACAGGATTACAATTCTTGATGATTTTGGAAGTTATAGCCGTGGTGAACCTCTTTTCATTTATGGACAAATTGCAAGCATTACTGATGATTCTTTCCTAATAATGCAAATTTTTAATCCTGAAGGTGACTTGTGTCAAATTCAACAATTAATGCCCTTATCCAATGGAGTTTTCATCACAGATGTTATTCCATTAAAAGGAAGAATTTGTGGGCTTTCTGGTGAATATGAAATAAAATTATTTTATGGTGATTATTCAAAATCTACGACATTTACTGTATCTTCATCTGTTTTTTCTGAACCCAACAATGAAGAAAAACTTTCTCTTGCACAAAACTTGGTAAAAGATCAAGGTCTGTTAATTGGAACACTGTTTGATATTCCATCCCCTATATCAAATCAAACATCAAATGATCTGTCTGACTTGGAAACCACGTATGTTGATTTATGGAGTGAGTTTTTTGTGAATGATTTGATTCTTGAGGTTGATCCTTTAATTAGGTCTGCGATATCTTCTTCACTTGATTCTGTACAAAAGTTATTTGATGATGATAAAATATCTTTTGAACTTACAAAGTCTATTGACAGAACAATTTATTCTGCAATATTTTATTATCATATTGGCGATAAAACAAAGGCAATTGATTTACTAACTGATGCTTTTGTTGACATCAGAAACGTTAATCCTGAAAAGGCAACTAATCAAAGAACTCCTACATTTGATGAATTAGAAGAGACATTGCTTAATTTGATGACAAAGTCTGATACTGTGATGAGCAAGCCTGTGAAAAATGAAGTTGGCTTTATTTTTGCTAGGGGGACCGCTCCAATTTATTCTGAAGAATTAAATGAACTAATTGACATTCTTTCAAAATCCAGGTATCTTGATGTTGTATCTAGAAAAGAAAGTGATCTTTACAGATTAATTCAAAATGATTGGGAATTGCTAAAACCTTCATTAATGGAAAAAGAGTCTATTGAAGATCTACTTGATTCTAAAACACGTGTTTCGGAATTACATCAGGCCGCAATTCTATTGAGGGAATTAGATACTGTTGAGAGATTTATCTCAAGCGATTCTGAAGAAAACAGTGAACTTGCTAATCTGATTATGCCTGACTGGGAGGATTTGGAAACAGATCTTGCACTTGCTACATCCGTTCAAAGTATCTTGGATTCTGAATATGTCATAAAACAGATGGTTCAGATTATAGATATTTCTTCAAGAATTAACAAGAGCGTGGAGATTTCACAATCAAGCGGTATTGATTCTAGTCTTGTCTCTGATTGGAAATTACTTTTAGAGCGAGTGGAAACTGCTAAATCGCCTGATGAGATTTTAGATATTGTTTCTGAATTTGATCAATCGATGACTGAACTCCGAGAAAAACGAAACCCATTGATTGTTTTAGAATTCCAATACAAGGCCATGAAAGAAAAGGCTGAGTTGCATGCTGATTATGAAAATCTCTTTTTGATTGATAATGCTCTTAAAATTTTAGATACTGCTAAACAAATGGAATCTGGAAATCCCTCAATAACCAGAATTGATAGGATTGAAGTTTTGCTAACTTGGGTAAGTGAAAAAGCACCTCAGATCAAATCCGATTTAGATTCTTATGATAAAGATGCATTCAAAGTACGTGCTAGTGATATTTTACAACGTGCAAAATCTCTTGAAAACTTGGTTGAACTCAGCTTAACTAAGAATCGCTTTTTACCAAACTATATTCAATTCACTGAAAAATTCAATGAGAAAATAGACGACGTCAGGGATCTTGTGATTAAAAATGATCTTGATCAAGCTGATACGTTAGTGAGAGAATTATTTGGTGAATGGACCGATGTTTCACAAGCTTATGCAAATGATCCTCTGGGGTCTGATGTTGGATACACTGCAGATGAGATAAAGCGTATTGAATTCCGTAAAAAACTCAACACTTTTTCAAACATGGTGTCAACCTTCTACAACAGTGAATTTTCTGCATACGTTGATGAGTATGATCAAATGATGACTGATGCTAATGAATTAATTGATATTGCAAACTTTGTCGATGCAGAATCCAAAATTTCAGAAATTGGTGATTATCTTAGCGAATATCTGGTTCTCAAAAGCCCAAAAATAATATATGATATTTCATTTGACGCAGAGAAAGATATTTGGATTCTAAAGGGTGCTACGGAAAAATCTATTTTTGATAGGCGTGAAAATCTTTACGTTACTGTTTTCAATATGGATGGAAGTACTCATAGTAGCTTGAAATTTACTGATACCAAGCAAGGTGATTTTTTCACTCAATGGGTTGCCCCAACCGATCCTGGTCTGTATGTTGTAATGTTACAATATCAGGATTCTAAGGCTACTCAAATTGTTCATGTTGAAGAAGAATTTGATTTTGAATATAGTGAAACTGATTTGAATATGGTTGAATTAGCACGTGAATTTGAAGAACTAGAGTCATTTGCAGAAAAATTTGGCGGTGACGATTTTGCTAGTAATTCTAGATTCTCCTCTGTAATTAATGAAATAAAGTCTGGGTTTACTGATAAGAATGCTCAAAGTGTAGATGAAAACATTGATGAATTAAAAATGATCATTGAAAGATACCTTCCCATTCGTTCCCGTACCGCAGTGATTGAAGCTTCTTATGATAATGACAAACTGATAATATCTGGTGCTGTTCAGAAGACAATTGCATTTAGAGAAGATATCTTTGTTGACATTTTTGATCAGAGGGGGAATTTGATAGAGGAGATTCCTCTTAAAGATAATTCTTCAGGATTATTTTCAGAAGTAATATCAAAACCATTTGACTCTGGTCTGCATGTCATTCAATTAGAATATCATGATACGCGAGTAACTGATTTTTTTAATGTGAAATGATTATTTTTTCCCTTTAACTAAATTAAAGAGCTGTCTTACTGCAAGTTTTGGATGGTGTGTTGCAAGTTTTATCATGTTTGATAATCCAAATTCTGCTTTTATAAAATCGATGAACTCTTCAGGTTTTAATTCTTTAATAATATCTAACTCTTTATCCCATTCCTCATCGGATAACCCAATCCATCTATCCTGTACTTTTCCTGCAGAATTGATCTTAGATTCGATTTCTTTTTTCCAATTTTCTTCATAGGCTTTTAAAGAATTTTCATCTGTGTTTCCTGCTTTAATGGCATCTGATGCCACTTTTCCTGCAACTCTGCCGAATTTTATGGCATATCTAATTCCCTCAAGAACCAATGGATTTGCCTGTCCTGCAGAGTCTCCAACTAAAATTAAATTATTAAACACTGTCTTTCTTGATAATCCGTCATTTGGAATCAACCCGTAATGAAACTCAATTGGTGATATTTTTCCCAGTTTTTTAATGGGTCCTAACTTTGAATCCATTAATTCTTTTAGTTTTTGAGTTGGATCTACATTTGATTCTGGTTTTCCAACACCCACTCCAATTCTTACAATGTTGTTTCCTAGAGGAAAAATCCATGCATATCCTGCAGGTGAATACTGCTGACCCACCATTAGCCACCATGTATCTGAATCAATATTTTCCACTTTTACCTCGTATTCAGCTCCTGCTCCAAATCTTTTCCATTGAGTAGCAAATCCCATTGCTTTGACAACAACTGAAGGAAATCCACTTGCATCTATCACTGCTTTGGAATGAAACGTGATCTTGCCATTTGGACCAACTCCGCTTACTCCTATAATGTCTCCCATTTCATCTTTAATTACATTGTTCACATTGATTTTGACAAAAATATCTGCGCCTGACTGTTTTGCTTCTTGAGCTAACCATCTGTATGTTTTTCTCACATCTAGCACAGCAGCTCGTGGAACTGAATCACTAATTGTAACTTCATTATTTGGTGAACAAAATGAGAAATTTTTTATTGGATTATAGCAATCATCTGGAATTCCAAATTCTTTGATGTTTTGAATCCATGTTACACCACTTGTTCTAACTGTTTCTGCTATTGAATTTTCTTTTTCTAGCATGGCTACCCTAATTCCATTTCTTGCAGCTTCATATGCTGCTGATGAACCTGCTGGGCCTCCTCCTACTACCACTAAATCATAATGATACTCCTCTGACAACTAGACTCCGTCAGTAATGCCTAGGATATAATTTTGAGGTATTTTTTTGAAATTATTTCTTTAATACTGGCGTGCCTGATGTATCGTTTTCTCTTTCTGAATCAAAAGTTTGCATATGTGCTGGATCTCGATGCATAAAACTATGTGTTTCTCCTTCGGTTTTCCTGCAGAATTTTGAATGAATTGTTTCCTCGATTTTCAGCGTTGTTTCATTCTCATGAAATAGTCGTTTCCCGCAGTCAGGGCAAATAAATTCAGGCATAAATTTCACTTGCATTAAATCTATTTAGATGTTTCAGGCAAAATTGAATTTGACATTCTTGTTCCTAACCGAAACTTTAGATGTTTACAAATTCCTAATGATTTATGGACGAATCTCAAATCTCATCTTTCGTTGTGTGGTCTGTAATTACTGGTATAATCATGACCATTACGGGATTAAGCTATAGAGCATACTTGAGGGCAAAGAAAAATGAGATCTCTTCATCTTGAAAAAAAGGGATTAAGAGGCCTTGCTATTGCTGAAAGCTTTGGACCAAATTCTTCAAAATCTATTTTGTCTGGAATTGTAATGAGGCGAGATTTCATTATTGATGATTTTGTATTTGGGAGTGCTACAATAGGTGGTGATGATGCTACAGATTCCATCTTGAAGATGTATGGTGAACTTGCGAGACCTGATGTTAGCTATGTTCTGATATCTGGTTTGATAGTCTCAATGTATAATATTATAGACATAAAACAATTGTTTGATTCTCTAACAATTCCTATAATTGGAATTTCATATAATGACTCTATGGGAATATCTAGTGCCATTAAACAACATTTTCCAAATTCATTTGAATCTAAACTTTCTGAATATGATAAATTGGGTAAAAGAGAAAAGATTACTTTGCATACATGTCATGATGTTTTTGTTCGGAGAGAGGGCTGTTCACTAAATGATGTCCGACATCTTCTTGATGATTTGACATTGGATGGTTCTATCCCAGAACCTATTCGTGTATCGCAATTACTGGCAAAAACATTGTTTGAAAAAGGATTATCCTTCTGAAGCTGTCTTGCCGCCATCTACATTTAAGATAGTTCCAGTCACCCAATTTGCCTCATCTGATGCTAAATACAGTGCTGCATTTGCAACATCTGCAGGTTCACCGACTCTTGCAAGCGGTAATCTTTCTTCAAGAACTTTTCTTGCTTGAGGATCATCTAGATATGGTTTAATCATTCCTGAATTGATAATTCCCGGATTGACGCAATTACATCTGATGTTTCTTCTTGCATATTCAACTGCGATTGATTTTGTAAACATGGAAATTGCTGCTTTAGTTGCTGAATATACTGCCAAATGTACTCTTGGAATTGCTCTTTCACTTGAAATGGAGCCAATGTTTACAATTGCACCGCTTTTTACATCTGACATTTTTGAAAGCACCGCTTTTGTCATGTGAAAGACTCCTAACAAGTTAACATCTATGAGTTTTTTAATTTCTGCATCTTTCATTTCGTGAAAATGTACTGGATCATTGATTGCTCCTGCATTATTTACTAAAATGTCTATTTTCCCATACGTATCCATGATTTGATTTACTGCTTGTAATACTTGTGATTCATCTGTCAAATCACACGTGACTGATGCTGTTGACTCTTCATTTCCTATCTCTTTTCTTGCATTTTCCAACCCCTCTAGGTTTCTTGCAACCATGACTACTTTTGCTCCTTCTTCTGAAAATCTTTTAGCAATTCCTTTGCCTATGTCACTTGATGCACCTGTTACTATGGCGACTTTATCACTTAATCTCATACTAGCACAAGGAACTCATAACTTATAGAATTTTTGTTTAATTATATTCGTACAATTATTTTTGTTTGGAATCATTAATTCTTTTGATGTGCTCTATTATTCCTGTATAGTCTATCTCCCCCAATCCCTCTTTTAGGGCGTCGTCATACACTTCCTCTGCTTTTTCTATCATTGGGAGTTTTATTCCTAAGGATTTGGCCATTTTTGTAATAGTGCTGATGTCTTTTTTCAGGTTTGAAAGAGTAAATGTTGCGGTATATTCCCCGTCTATCATTTTGTATGCTTTTTTTTCACTCATGCCAGTTTTAAAATATGTGGAGTTTAAAATTTCAAGAAATATTTTTGGATCCACATCTGCACTCTTCATAAGAGTGATTCCTTCAGATAGTGCCAGCGCAAGCATAGTTATTTGTAGGTTCATGGCAAGTTTAACTGAATGTGCTACCCCGCTTCCTCCTAAGAAAAATACTTTGTTTGCAATTTTTTCTAGAACATCTTTACAATTATCAAAAGCGGTTTTATCTCCTGATGCCATCATGACTAGTTCTCCTGTAATAGCTACATTTGGTCCCCCCATTACTGGAATATCCAGTTTCTGAATATTGTGCTCTTGAAATTTTTTTGAGATATTTTTTGATTCTGACGGTTCAATTGTACTCATATCTGCAACAATCAATTTTTCATTTTTGCATTCTATGATCCCCTTGTTTCCAAATGATACTTGCTTTACTGCATTTGCATCTTTAACTACTATTATGACAAGCTCTGTATTTTCAGCAGTTTCTTTTGGTGATGATGCAACTTTTCCTCCTTTTTCTTTAACTTGAATTGTTTTTTCTTTTGTCCTATTGTATACTGTGACATCAAATCCTGCATCTAACAAATGCAGTGCAACAGCATTTCCTAGCATTCCTAATCCTATGATCCCTATTTTTTTCATATTTTTTCGACTCTCTTGATTATTATTTTAATGACGTTCTTCATTTTGAATCTCCCATTGGTTATTTCCAAATCTTGATGATGCAAATTCTAATAATCCTATTGTCTTGTCTCCCTTTTTGACTTTGGCAAAATCAAATTTTTTTAATCTGAGTAATTTTTCTTTTGGTTTGTATCCTCCTTCGATTACTTTTACCTTGAATCGTTTACTTGCTTTTATGATCATTTTTCTTGCAATTTGGACATCTCCAATCCATGAAAACAACTCAAAATCACCAAAATTTTTAGTCGAAATATCATACCCGTACAATCTAGCTTCAAGTTTTACCCCTTGAATTTTTGCCTGGTTGTTTAACCATGATACAATCTCTTTCCCGTGGCCTTTTTCAACCCCAAATGTTTCTGAATCTCTCATCTATTCAAATTCACAATATCAAACCATAATAATCATTTTCAAATTATTGTTAAACTAAAATATTGATAAATTCATTAAAATACATGCTTACTATTGACTGCAAAGATGTTTCATCTATAAAAAACGATTTGCTTGTTTATGTTGCAGATAAGGTAGCTGCCATTCCTACTATCAAACAACACCAATTTACACTCTCTACTTTTAATGATGACGAAACTCTTGACATCACTTTAGTTATTTCTGCTATTAAAGAATACTTGGATTCAATAGATGAAGGAAAAAACTTTGCAGTAGTTTCAAATAATGAAAAAATTAACATCACTTCTATTTCAGGTAGGGTGATAGAACGAGAACCTGTCGATCAATCTGAACTATTTTCTTGTACACATTGTGGATTTGTGACAAAATATCAAGTTGAACTAAATGTTCATATGAGAATTCATTATCTCTAATTTGTTAAAAATCCTGAAACCCAAATTCTTCATTGGTATCTCTTGAGGCAATGAGACATTATAATGCGGAAAACGTTTTTGGTATTCTGAAATCTGACTTTGTGCAACTTATGTTTTGAATCTGTTCTCATTATTCCATCTTTAATTTTTTTCCAAAAATATGATAAATTATAATTGTGTGGTGGGTTTTACACAGTATCTTAAACTATAACTATCAAACTTCTAATGTCACTACGAAAATCCTGTAATCGTCATCAAAGAATTTTAATCATATTTGATTCTCAACAGGATCTTTATAAGCATCAGTTCCACAAAAAAATTTATGAATACGCCATCGAAGAACAATGTGAATAAAGTCTATTGCGAAAAATGTAATCTTGTTTTTAAATCTCGAGAAAAATTTGAAAAGCATCTTGATAGTCACTCATCACTTGTTTCCTGTGAGATTTGTCCCATTGATACTATTATTGCAAAATTCCTAAATCTGTTCAAACGAAAATCATCACGTAATTTGGAATAAGTTTTTTTAACCAATTCCATATGTTTTGAAACATGCGTAAAAAAGCTGTAATTTTAGGATTAGTTGCAGCGATTATTGTTGGTATAACAGTATCTGCCTCTTCATTACCTGCAGAAACTGTGAATCTTGATGTGGGTAGAATGCATGGTACCATCTCTACTGCTATGGGCTCTGCAATTTTAGGAGATCCTTCTGCTCCAATCACAATTGTTGAATTTGGTGATTACCAGTGCCACCAATGTTATAATTGGTTTCATAACACAAAACCTGCAATAACACGTGATTATATTGAAACAGGAAAAGTAAATTTGGTTTTTGTTGATTTAGCTTTTTTGGGAAGTGATTCTCCAAAAGCAGCTCAAGCGTCATACTGTGCTGAAGATCAAGGAAAGTATTGGGATTATCATGATCTTCTTTACAATTCACAAGAACCAAAAATTGATGGTGGTTGGGCAAATGCTGAAAGACTAAAAGCATTTGCATTTAGTTTGGGTCTTGATATGGATCTCTTTGATAGTTGTCTTGATTCAGGAAAATATTCAAAACGTGTTCAGTATAATATACAGCAAGCAAAAGATCATGGTGTTAAAGGAACTCCTGGATTCTTTATTGTAGGTCCTGACGGACAACAACAAATCAGTGGTGCACAACCATTTTCTGTCTTTAAACAAATTCTGGATCCTATGATCTAAATGATCCAAACTACCAAACTTGTATTCTCAAATTTCAAATATGTCTTATTGGCATCTGTTATTTTCGTTTTTATGGTAATTGGTTTACTGATTCTGTCTGAATACATTTTCTTAGAACCTTACATCATAAGTCATTTACCTGTTGGGACTGAATTGGGATTTGTATTGATTTTAATGCTTTCTGCACTATCTGGACTGGTTATTCCGATGAATATTTTTAGAATAAACATTCTAAAAAGTTCAAAACAAAAAATGGGTGGGGGTATTATTGGATCCATTGTTGGCGCTATTGCTGGTGCGTGTAGTTGTGGCCCGATAGGCTTTGCAATAATCTCGACTTTTGGTTCTGTAGGTGCAACAGCAACTGCCTTTCTAACAAATTATGATGTTCCAATTCGAATTATTGCAATTGTTATTCTGACTGTCACTTATTTTACTACTGTAAAATCTCTTAAAATTGAATGTGCTCTCAATACTCGATAATGATGCATCAGAAATTACCAATTAGGCAAATTTTTACAACCTTGAAATGTATGTTGTAGGACTCTCAATTGATTATATGACGTTCATTTATGTCCCAATTAGGCCCAGTAGAAGAGATCCTGAGTCAGATGAAATAGAGGATTACGAAGATTAGTGTTTTTTTGAATTTTAATTAAAGAGTGATTTTTCAAAATCCTCAAAGTTGAGCTATTTATTTACCATTTTTTAGGTTTAACTAATGCAGAACTGGAATATTATTTTTGGAATTTTCATAATATCTGGACCTATCATTTTTTCAATGATTGCCTTCCCTGATTCTATCGCTTGGAGTTGGAATGAAGGCAGAGGAGGTTATTTCTTTGCACTTGTTTTCATAGTGGCCGAATTAATTGGACTGAAAATTGTCATCTCTAAAAAACGACTTTTTTCAGTAATTCCTTTGGCATTTCTGACTATTGCATATCTGATTTCGTTGGAGTATGGTTTAAGAGATTACATTATTGAATCTGCAGAACAGTTTGATGTACAATTAATTTATTCTTGGACATGGATGTGGGACTTTGTAATTATGGCAATTTTTGTTGTTGTAGCATTGACTATTTTCTTTGGCAAGAGATGGATTAGAATCGCTCCTGCTGGACCTATTTTCCTAACTGGTACTGCGCTAATTCTTTCGCTTGATGCATTTTTTCCATATGATACTTTGGGGCCTTTACAATATGTTGTCCCATATTTTGTTCAAACTAATGTGTGGGTTATTACAATGCTTGATCTTGGAACTGCCATTGCCAAAGATAATGTGATGTTTTTGCGTGGGGAGCATGGTTCAATGGCACTTCAGGTATTTTGGCCATCTGCCGGAGTTCACAGTATTATTATTTTCTCCTTGGTAATTGGTGCCTTCATGTTAAAACTGAACATTCCAAGACATCGAAAAGCTATGTATTTTGTTTTAGGTATTATAGGCACAATCACAGTCAATCTGATTCGAATCTTTTCTTTATCTTGGTATGCCCTTAAAGTAACAACAGATCCTGTGGCCTGGGAGGAATATCACAAAATTGCAGGTGAGATCATGTTTTTACCGTGGCTGTTTGCATTCATACTTGTAGTAATTTTGATAGAATCCAGACGTATGAAGAAACGTGAACAATAATATCTCTATTTAAAAATAATTTGTAATGCTGCTTTGTCCTTGGACTTCTGAAAGCTCGGTAACTTTCACACCTAATCTTCTGATTGTGATGGTTTGGTTTTCTAATGCTTCTCTTAGTAATTGGTCAGCATTTTTTTGCAATTCTTCAAGACTTGAAGTTGGATTTTTCAACATTCTTGATCTTGATTTACTTGATAAATCTGATTGAATTAGATGAATTCCTACTGATTTGAACATTCGATTATTTTTCAATAGTATGCCGTGTACCTCTTTGCATAAATCGATAATGTTTTCAGATAGAAATTGATAATCTTTTGAGTCTTTTTTTAATGTTGAAATTTTACTGTACTGTATGCTTGCTTCTCTTTCTTTGACTGGTTCGTTATACGTTCCTCTTACTGCATTGTAGATGTAAGCACCATTCTTTCTTCCAAATTCTTTATTCAATGTAAAAACATCTAGTTTTTTCAAGTCTTGTATCGTTTCCAAACCCATTTCACTGAATCTTTCTTCAGTTTTTTTCCCTATTCCTGGAATTACTCTGATTTTTAAAGGATTTAAAAACTCATTCATGTTGTCTGGAGTTACAACTGTAAGACCATCTGGTTTTCGATAATCTGATGCAATTTTTGAAATCAACTTGTTGGATGAAATTCCTATTGAGCAACTAAGTTTAATTTTTTCTCGAATGGAATTTTTAATTTGTTGCGCAAGATGACTTGCTTTCTTAAAATCTCCTTCCACTCTTTTTGTTACGTCCAAGTAGGCCTCATCTCTTCCAACATATTCAAAGATATCTGCATTGAATTTCATAATCTTCATTGCTTTTTCAGAAATTTCTGAATAGAAATCAAAATCTACCGGCAGAAATACTGCATCATTTCTACCTTCCAGTCTTTTTTTTGCAAACGAAATCGGCATTCCTGATTTAACTCCATATTTTCTTGCAGCATAATTTGCTGTAGCTATTGCACCACTGTCTCCTCCTCTGTCTGAAAAAACACAAACACAAACTGGTTTTGTTTTTAATTCGGGTGATCGTGTCTCTTCACATTGAGCATAAAAATAATCAAAATCTATGTGGAAAACCACTCTTGTTTCCAATGCTTTTAGATATTGTTCTGATTATTACTATATTGTGCATTCATCTAAATACTGATTATGTTTCATAATTTTTATGGATTACCCCGTCTCTGCTGATGAAAATGGCATTAATCTAAAACCCGAAAAAATGGAAAAAGAAAAACTATATCATTGTATTTTTAAAAATAAGGCAATGCTGGTTTTCAAAGATTCTCAAGACGTGTTAAACTGCTATGAAATTGAACATGAGGATTTGGTTGAAAAAATAAGAAAGGCTAGTAACGAAGATCAATTAGAAAAAATACTTGAAGACTATCTTGATGGGCAAAACCTGAAAAATTAATAAACGCCGGAGAAAGTTTTCATATAACAGGAATTCAAAATTGAGCAACTCTAAAAAATCAAAAGATGCAGAAGACATTTTATCTGAATTCGACACCAGAACTAAATCTGAACCAACACCAGAACCTGAACCAACACCAGAACCTGAACCAACACCAGAACCTGAACCAACACCAGAACCTGAACCAACACCAGAACCTGAACCAACACCAGAACCTGAACCAACACCAGAACCTGAACCAACACCAGAACCTGAACCACAACTATCTGCACCAGAACCTGAACCAACACCAGAACCTGAACCACAACTATCTGCACCAGAACCTGAACCACAACTATCTGCACCAGAACCTGAACCACAACTATCTGCACCAGAACCTGAACCACAACTATCTGCACCAGAACCTGAACCACAACTATCTGCACCAGAACCTGAACCACAACACAAAACTTCTGAAACACATCATCCGCCAGAAGAACGAGATGTAATTTTTGTTGGCACCAAACCTATCATGACATATGTTTCAGCAACTTTAACTCAACTTTCTACAAGACCTACTGTGACAATTAAGGCTAGAGGAAAAAGAATAACTCAAGCTGTTGATGTATCCCAAATGATTGTAAAAAGAATGGATTCAGTAGGCTATGTGATTAGTGACGTACGAATTTCATCTGATTCACTTACTTCTCAAGATGGAAAACAACGTAATGTTTCCACTATGGAAATTGATATTTCAAAAAATTAGTTTAAAAAAGATCATTCTAATCTTGTTCATAATTTTATTTATGATGGTGCTTTTTAGTTTATCTGGCAATTCCTGTGGTATTAAACACATGCAAATTTTAAATGAAATTAACACATTTGAAAAATCTCTAGATCCTGAAATATGTGAAATGATTGTTGAAAAGATTAATCTTTTTAATGATTCATGTGAACCTAAAATTGAAATTTTAGATTGTGGTTAAAATACTATATCTGATAAAAAAGATATTCCAAAATAAATTAATGCTGCACTTAGGCTAATCATTAGCATTTTGTAATTTCGGTTCGATAAAATTTTTGAACTCTTTGATGTAAAAAATGAAATCGCCCCAAGCCATGCAAAATCCATCCAAATATGCAATGCAAATAAAATGAGAATTCCTGCAAATGCCCATATCAACATTGCATCTGATATTAATTTGAAACCGATTGTAAACCACCAAATAATAAAAAATGGATTTAATGCACTAAGTAAAATCCCTGTGATTAACGGTCCTTGTTTTGTTTTTATTTTTGCAATTTCTTTTCTTGTAAAAACTGTCTTAATCTGAATAATTGCAAACACAAAAAGCGTGATGGCACCTAAAATAGAGATTATTGTTCTAAATTCTGGAAAAATCTCAAATGAGAATACTCCAACTCCCAATAAAACAATTAGCGGAAATTCAACAATTGTGTGACCAACTGCCATCTTGATTCCTGATCTTGCACCTTCTCTTAATCCATAAGATACATTGGCTGCAAAAAGTGGACCTGGTGCCATTACTCCTGATGCTGAAATGACAATTACTGATAGTGCAAATTCAAAAAACTGTTCCATTCTCTTGTAATTGCAATCATATGGATAACAAAATAAACATAATTGAATTTTTATCTGTACATGTAATCTTTCAGATGTTTCGATTCTTCTTGTGCCTCTTTAATCATTTCCTCTGCTTTTTCTGCTTCTTTTTGCAATGATGGAATATTGCATGAAGCTCCGGGAATTAATTTTGACATTGCCAAGCAAAGATTTGCACTTGATTTAAAGTCTGGGCCTTGTCCATCAGTGTGAAAAATTATTACAATGACATCTTGTTTTTTCATACTTCCTTCATTTAACAAGATTCCTGGAATCCCTGGAACTGTTCCGTGTTCTAATACTTTCAAACCTGCATCTTTGATTTTCTCTCTGGCCGATTCTGTGCTCCCAATTCCAATCATCTCTTCATTCCCTTTTGGATTTTTTATTGCAACACTGCTTACAATTAATTCAATTTTGTGTTTTTTTGCCCACTCTAACATTGCATTAGCAGTAACTCTGTGCAGAGATTCCTCAAGAGTGAAATACGATAAAAATATCCCAACTTTCAAACTTTCATTTACAAAAATTCTGGTTGGAAAATTTGGAATTTTATTTTTTATTATGCTGATTGGTGGAAAACTTTCTGAATCTATTGTGCCTGCTAATTCAAAATTTGATGTGTTTATCATTGATTCCGAAGCTATTGCACTACTAAACCCGACAGATGGGAACCCATCAATAAGGTATCCTCCTTCTAGATTTATTGGTATGATCTCTCTAATTTTTATTTCAGGAAGCAATGGTTTCTGTTTGTCCTAATCAGATAATATCTTTTGTCTAACTTGTGATCTATTTTTGTAATTTTTTAATTAGTGCCGCATAAATAAACGGCAGAATTGTTGTAACTTCTGCATGTAGCGTTGACTGTCTAGCTTTTTGTGTGACTTTTCCCCATGAGATTGCTTCTCTTACTAGTGCACCACTAAGACTTCCATCAAATTCTTGTGCAGTTGTAATGTAAAATGCATAATCTAATCCTTCTCTATATTGATTCCACCACAATGTATGATGTTTAGAAATTCCTCCTCCAATCATAAATGCGCCTGATTTTTCAGCTTTGAAAATGAATCCTGAAAGTAAATCTGCATCACCTGTCATGTTTAGTTTAAAATCACTATGTTTTTGTGCAAAAAGCCAAATTTGGCTGCCTACTGCTCCATCCATAATTCCAGGAACTACTACGCTTACATTGTTTTTGTGTGCCCAATAAAGAAATGAATCTTCTCCAAGATGCTTTCCGATCATTTTACAAATTTCTGCAGTGGTCATCTCTTTGACTCCCTTTTGATATTCTTCTTCTAAAAATCCCTGCATCTTTTCTTCAATAAGTGGACCATAACTGTCCATTGGAACAAGTACATTTCCTAATCTGTGAATATTTTGGTTTGACAATTCCATATCGTCCATTGTAAATGAACCTTCTTTGTAGTGTGAAAAATGCCTTGCAATATCATGATCTAATGCACCACAAGTGGTAATTGCAACATCGAACCATTTGTTCTTGATCATATTTTTGATTATTCCTCTTAATCCAGTTGAAACAACAGCTCCTACAAATGAAACAAATCTTAGACATTGTTTATCTGAAATCATCTCAGTTAAAATCTCTAATCCGTCTGAAAGATTTACTGATTCAAATCCTCCTGATTGAGACAACTCTTCAAAAATATTTTCTATTGATGTGTCTGAATCAATTTCAATGTCTTTAACCGGACGTCCAGGTTCTATCATGATTTTATTCGTCGATGGCGAGTATAAAATTCTGCCTTAACTGAAACATTTTCTGTATGCTCTAAGAAAACTTTAAACAAGTCCAATAACACCAGTCTTCAAATGGCTGATAGGATTAAAGTTGGTTTGGTAGGTATTGGTAATTGTTTTGCTGGATTAATTCAAGGTATAGAATATTACCGTAGAAACCCCTCTCAAGAAGTTACAGGAATCATTCACGATAAATTAGCAGGATATGGGATACATGACATTGACTTTGTTTGCGGATTTGATGTTGGGGAAAACAAAGTTGGCAAATTACTCAATGAGGCAATTTACGAATATCCGAACATGGTTGATTGGATTCCTAGAGACGAAATGCCAAAAACCGACGCTAAAGTTCATGAAAGCCCAATTTTGGATGGTGTAGGGTTATGGGTGGAAAATAGAATTAAACCTATTCAAAGTGACAAAACTCCTGAACAAATTGCTGATGAAGTAAAAAAAATAATAAAAGATACTGGTGTTGAAATTATTGTATCTTATCTGCCTGTTGGCTCAGACAAAGTAACTGAATTTTGGGCTCAAATCTGTCTTGATACTGGCACTGCTTTTGTTAATTGCATTCCATCATTTATCGCATCTGATGAGAAATGGGCCAAAAAGTTTGAAGAAAAAAACATTCCTTGCATTGGTGATGATATCAAAGGACAGGTTGGTGCAACTATTGTACATAGAACGTTAGCAAAATTATGTAGTGATAGAGGAACTAAAATCGAAAAAACCTACCAAATCAATGTGGGCGGTAACACTGATTTTCTAAACATGAAAGAACAAGATCGATTAGCTTCCAAGAGAATTTCTAAAACAGAAAGTGTTCAAAGCCAGCTTAAAGACAGACTAGATGATGATCAAATCTACGTCGGTCCTTCTGATTTTATTCCTTTCTTAGGAAATACCAAATTGATGTTTATGAGAATTGAAGGTCGCCAATGGGCAAACATTCCTTATAACATGGAAGTTCGTTTAGAGGTTGATGACAAAGCAAACTCTGCAGGGATTGTAATTGATGCAATTCGATTGGCAAGGATTGCTCTTGATAGGGGTGTTGGCGGTCCAATTAAACCTGCTAGTGCTTATCTGATGAAACATCCAATAGAACAAACTTCTGATGTAAAAGCAAAAGCTGAATGTGAAAAGTTTGTTGCCGGTAATTAATTATTGAAATTTATTTGAATCTGCAAATCTGCTTTTTCTACTTTTCTCATATTTTTCAAGAATGAATTCTTTGCTTTTTTCACTTGCTCCTTTTAATTTAATGATTTTTGTTGTGACTACTTTATTATCTTCTGTTAAATCCACAATGATGCTGTTTCCTCCAAACCTTTGATTCTCCACATTTGCAGCTAAAATTGGGATTCTATTTTCTAGCGCTCTGACCTGAACATACATTTCCCAAGGTGCGATCCCTCTTCGAACAATTCTGCTTGGAGAAAATAATACTTGAGCTCCCTTTTTTGCAAGAACATTTGCAACGTTGGGAAATACCATGTCATAGCAAATAATTATTCCGAACTTACAAGATGTTTTAAAAATTTTAGCCTCATTCCCAGGTTTCACGCTATCGCGCTCATAATCAAAAGGATGAATTTTTTCTTGCCTTCCTATAAATTCGCCCTCGGGACCAATAACTGGAGCAATTATTGAGGTGTTTTTTCTAATCTCATAAAACGCTCCTGGAATAATAGTCATTGAAAAGTCTCTTGCGATTTTCTTAAATTCTAAAAACTCTGAATCGAAATCCTTGATAATGTTGTTCTTTAGCCATTGTTCTGGTAGGCATACTATTTTTGTCTCTTTTTGACCTAATTTTTTAATAGTCTTTGAAACTTGTGCTATTCCTTTCTGATTAGATTCGTACGATGTAGTCTGAATTAATCCTAATTTTACCATTAATTTTTGAATCTTCCCATCGGTAATTATAGGTGACTTGTCACTGAATTTGAAAAATTTTGATAATGCTTTATTCCTTACAAAAATGATCTGTTTGTTTCAAACAATCTATATTTTTTATTCCAATTTAAGGGCAGGTGAAACATGGTGTTTCCAAAAAATCTCTTCCTATTCATGGTCGGCTCAGTCGTAGGATTTATCACAACTCCGTTGATATGATTTGTTTCAAACAATCTATACGGTAAAGATAAAATTCCTTTTGAACAGTTCTGTCTGTTTTTACTATACATACAAGATGTTATCTCCCATTTTGTTGTAGATAATTTATCACCGTCCTATCGTTTGTGTGCTTCAGGCGTTCAAGGGGAAACTCGATTAAGCCTGAAACCACTTTTAATTTAAAACATATCCTTTTTGTGCCTGATCTTGGTTTTTGACTTTGTAATGTGCTCAAAACAATTTGTCATTTTCCTAGTTTCATTGTATTTTAATTATGAATACCCTGGATCTGTACCATTACGAAAAATATGATAACAAAACAAGAAAAATTGCTCAATTATGTCAACTAAACTTGTTAACCATCGATTATCCTACGCAATACAAGATTATTGTCATTGGTTCATGTAAAAAAAGTCGAGATCTTTGGTTTCAAATCATTTGGATTTAAGAATACTACTGTTCAATTTGAACCTGGACTTGTGTCTATCTCTGGCCCAAACGGTTCTGGTAAAAGCAACATTTTGGATGCCATAATTTTTGCAATGGGTGAAAACAAGCCCAAAGTAATGAGGGTTGATAAATTACGATCTTTAATTCATGATATTGAGGGAAATCGTCGTGGACCAAAAATGGCCAGATCTAGTGTGCATTTTGATAACACCGACCGAAAAATTCCGGTTGATTCAGATCAGGTTGAGATCACCCGAGAAATGGATGAAAGTGGAGAAAATACCTACTATCTTAATAAAAAGAAAACAAACCGAAGTCACATTCTTGATTTACTGGATATGGCAAATGCTGGATTGGGTCAACTAAATGCTGTTCAACAAGGAACAGTCACCAGAATTTCTGAATTTACATCAGAAGAAAAAAGGAAAACCATTGAAGATTTAATTGGTTTATCATATTTTGATGAAAAAAAGACAGAGTCTGTAAAACAACTTGATGAGGCAGATAGAAGACTGGAAATTGCACTTGCAAAAATGGGTGAAATAAAAAAAAGGATTGACGAACTTGAAGAAGAAAGAAATCAAAAATTACGACACGATATTTTGGAGCGTGAATTAAATCGCTACAAGGCAATAGCGGCTGCAAACAAACTGAAAGTTATTTTAGGCCAAAAATCCTCAAAAGAATCCACACTACATACTCTGACATCTGAAATCACAAAATTTGATGAAGAAAGAAATGTTTTGCGAACTGAAATTGAGTCTCTTGAAACTGAAAAATCTAAATTGATGGCCGAAGCTAATGATTACAGTCAATCAAAAGCATCTTTGGATATAGAAATAAGTTCTGCTATGGAACAATATGAAATTGATAATAGTGCCATATCTGCATCAAAGAAAAGACTGGAGCAAATTGAAATTAGAATTCCGGAAATTAAAAAAGAAATTGAAGCCATTGATCAAGCTAGAAATGATATCAATTCCCAAATAAATAAAATTAAAGATTCAATTGAAGAAACAAATCTAAAGAAAAACAAAATAAATGCTGATTTGGAAATAATTGATTCGCAAAGAAATAAAATTCTAGATGAACAATCACAAGCTGCAGCAAAAAAATCCGAAATTGATGATAAAATAAAGTCTTTAACTGGAGCACTTAATCAGTCTGAATTAAAATTGTCCAAACTACAAAATGAAAACGATGAATCTCTCATTAAAATTAACACAAACACTGCAAAATTTAATGAAATAGAAAATGACATTGTAAAACTATCTGGATATGAATCTCAATTGGAATCGATGGTGAATAACCACACTGCATCTATAACTGAATTAAAATCTAGAATTTCAAAATTGCATGAACGAAAATCAAAGATTAACAATGATATGGATGAATTGGGATTAATTTTAGAAAAATCTAACAAAGCTGCAACTCAATACGAATCAAAAATTAAGACAGTAAAAGGATTCATGCATGAAGATTATACTGTTGCAAAACTAAAAGAAGATGCTGAGAAACTTGGAATTGACGGTCTAGTTTATGAAATGATTTCATGGGATAAGAAATACGAACGTTCAGTATTGGCTGTGAGTTCAGATTGGATTAAAGCTATAGTGGTAAAAGATTTTGCAACATTGCTTGGAATTGCTGAAGTAGCTAAAAGTAAAAATCTTCCAAAATTGAAAATTATCCCACTTGAAGCAATTCCTCAATTCAAACTAAAATTGCCTACCGAATCAGGAATAATGGGAATTCTTGCAGATTACGTGACTTGTGATTCTGCATACACTGCACTCAAAACATTCTTGTTTGGAAATATTGTGCTTACTGAAACGCGTGAATCTGCGTATAATCTGTCTCAAAAAGGTTACAAGGCTGTGACTATTGATGGTGAATTCTTTGAAGCAAAAGGCGGAACTGTTGTAATAGACATTAATTCAAAAATTTCTAAACTTACAAAACTAATTTCGATGAGTAGTGATATTGATGGATTATTCCAGTCTATTGGATTAATAAAAAAATATCTGTTAAAGAAAAAACATTCTTTGAAAAAATTAGATGATTCCATTCAATCTTATGCAGAAAGACTCTCCATTTCTGAAAATTCTCTTACTTCTACAAATGAGAATCTTGCAAATTTGAAATCCAGAATAACTTCAGCAATTACCATGAAAGATCAATTGACAAAAAGAATTTCTGAATTGACTTCTAGAAATTCTACTATTGCGTCTGAAATCTCCACTACTGAATCTCATGCCGAATCATTACGTCAACGTATCGCAATCGTAGAGGAAAATTATGCAAGTGGTGAACAGACTCGAATTGCAAATGAATTGTCTAGAATAAATTCCAGGAAGTCTGAAATTGAAAAACAATACACTACAATAATGAATGAATATCGCGATAAATCTTCTCAACAAACAACATTGCAAACTCAAGAAAACAGAGAAAAGTCTCAATCTGATCGTCTTTATAATGAAGAACATTCTTTGAATTTGGAACATCAAGAACTAGAATCAAAAATACAAGAATTAGAAAAACAAAAAGAATCAAAAAGTGAAATTCTTGTTAAATTAAGAGAGAAAGAGCAGGAACTTATATCCACATCTGGTTCTTCAATTGAAAATCTGAAAGAATACGATGATAAACTCAAAGTTTTATCTGAAAAAGATCGAGAAATTACAAAACAAATCAATTCATTGGAGCGTCAAACTGATTCTTTGAACAGGGATTTGCATGATTTAGTTGAAAACGAAACGAAACTTCAGCAAATTCTCTCCGCATTTGGGTTTGACAAAGATATGGAAACATTCGATGTTGAGTCAATTGTTCAGGGATTAACTGCTGAACTAAATTCTTTAAATGCATTAAATGCAAAAGCCCCTGAAACCTATCTGGAAGTATCCTATGGATATCGTTCAATGTCTACAAGAAAGAATTCTCTTGAAGAAGAAAGAAACTCCATTGTTAAATTCATTGAAGATATAGAGAAAGATAAGCGTCAGACATTCTTGGATGCATTTGACAAAGTCGATAAAGAAATTCGTTTGATTTTTAATAAAATGACTGAAGGTAATGCATGGTTAGAATTACAAAATGAAGATGATATCTTTAATTCTGGAATATCATATCTGATTCAATTCCCAAATAAGCCAAAAAGAGAATCAACCTCAATTAGTGGTGGTGAAAAAACTTTAGCTGCAATTGTATTTGTACTTGCATTGCAAAAGCTAAAGCCTTCTCCATTTTACCTGTTTGATGAAGTAGATGCACATCTTGATGCTCCCAACTCTGAAAGACTGGCAAAAATTTTGGAAGAAAGATCCCATGAGAGTCAATTCATAATGGTTTCTTTGAAAGATTCTGTTATACAAAAAGCAAAATTGATCTATGGTGTTTTCCCAAAGAATGGCGTTTCCAATGTTGTGACTTACAAAGATAAACGAATGCCTTCTGTACAAACTTCCTAGTCTAATTTTACGTGACATGCAGAATAATGTCTGTCCGAAATCTCCAATAACTCTGGTTCTTCTGCACATTTTTCAATCACATATGGGCATCTTGCTCTGAATCTACATCCCTGAAAAACATCTTCGTCTGTTGCATCTTTAATTCTAATTTTCTTTTCTCTCTTTAGGTTGTCAGGATCTGGCTCTGAAATGGCGTCAATTAATGCTTGGGTATAAGGGTGTCTTGGTTTCAATAAAACTTGGTCAATTGGACCCATCTCCACAATTTTTCCTTTATACAAAACTCCTATTCTTTGACCAAAATATTTTGCAGTTGCCAAATCATGCGTGATATAGATAAATGAAATATTGTATTTTTTCTGTAAATCGTGCATTAATTCGAGCATCTCTGCTCTTATTGACACGTCTAGCATGGATACAGGCTCATCTGCTATGATGATTTTTGGTTTGATGGACAACGCCCTTGCCAATACTACCCTTTGCCTTTGTCCTCCTGATAGCATGTGGGGGTATTTTTTTATGATCTCGTTAGCTGGCTCTAGTTTTACTTCTTGCAAAACTTCGACTACTCTCTTTAATCTCTGTTGTTTGTTTCCTATGTTGTGAATTTCTAGTGGTTCTGATACTATGTCTCCAATTTTCATTCTTGGATTGATTGAGTCGTATGGATCTTGATGAATCATTTGACAATTCATTCTAATTTTTTCCAAATTCTTTTTTTCATCATCAATTTCATGTCCTTCGAAAAAGATTTTTCCCGAATCTGGCTGAATTGATCTAAGAATTAATTTTGCAATAGTTGATTTTCCTGAACCTGATTCTCCTGCTAATACTAACACCTCGCCTATTTCAAGCGAAAATGAAACATCGTCAGTTGCCCTGACTGTTGATATTTTTCCTCCAAACATGCTTTTTTTATTAAAATATTTTTGTAAATGCTCAACTTTTAGTATTTCTTTCATTGATTATTGTTAAAACAAGAAGTATATCAAGAAATACGATTTATGCGTAAAATTTGGGATAACGCATTTATGTTGAAAAATCCCGGAATTAATACTTGAGTAATACTTTACAAAAAAATCTAAATTATAAAAAATATGTCATTGATAACCGTCTTCAATATTTCAAACCTCATGCCAGTAGAATTGAAAAAACATTTGCTGAAGAAATATCTTTTAGTTTAAACAGGCATTGTAAATTCATCTCTCCTAAATTTTTTTATGACAAAAAAGGTTCAGATTTATTTGAAAAAATTTGTATGTTGCCTGAATACTATCCTACTAAAACCGAAATTACAATTTTAAAAAAACTTCAAAATGAATTGCCTTCTTATTTGGACAAAAATTTTAGAGTCGTTGAATTAGGCAGTGGGGCATCTGTAAAAACAAGAATAATTCTTGATATTTTTTCACAAATTTATGATGTTGTTGAATATTTCCCTATAGACATCTCTGAGATTTTGGCAGAAAGTTCAGAGAGTTTATTGAAAGATTATGACCATTTGCACATAACTGGAATAATTGACACCTACGAAGGTGGTTTAGAATTTCTAAAAAACTATGATGAGAAAAAAAACTTAATTTTATTTTTAGGCTCTAGTTTTGGAAATTTCTCTCCTGTTGATGGGCATGAATTCCTACAAAAAATAAATTCAACCATGAAAAAAGGTG
The DNA here is from genome assembly GCF_025998175.1 of Nitrosopumilus zosterae. NCBI lineage: Archaea > Thermoproteati > Nitrososphaerota > Nitrososphaeria > Nitrosopumilales > Nitrosopumilaceae > Nitrosopumilus > Nitrosopumilus zosterae. Next base: position 1,114,189 of record NZ_AP026695.1, on the reverse strand, counting down.
ATCTTTTTTTGATTGGACTTGACTTAGTAAAGGATAGGCAGATTTTAGAATCTGCTTATGATGATTCTCAAGGCATAACTGCGGAATTTAATCTAAATGTTCTTTCTAGAATAAATGATGAACTTGATGCAGATTTTAATTTAAATAATTTTTCACATCATTCACTATACAATGAACATGATCAGAGAATCGAGATGTATCTGAAATCTCTAGTAAATCAATCTGTAGTAATATCGAAATCTGATCTTTTATTAAATTTGGAAAAAGACGAACTGATTCATACCGAATATTCTCACAAGTACAAGTTATCTGATATCCATAAACTTCTTGATGATGTGGGATTTGACATCAAACATACTTGGTTAGATGATAAAAATTATTTTTCACTAACACTGGCATCCAAAATTTAGATATCTTCTGCACATCTAAACCCTGAAAATAACCAACGCTCATCTAATCTGAAAAAATTTCTATAACTTCCCCTGATGGACATTTTTGGTGTTGCAAATGATCCTCCTCTCAAAACTTTTTGATTCGTAAACCATTTGTCATTGTACTCATCAAATCCAGATTTGAATCCTGGATATCCGATAAATTCTGATGACGTCCATTCCCAAACATCTCCAATCATTTGTTGACATCCTGAAGGGCTAGTGCCATTTGGGAATGTTCCTAGCTCTGTACATTTCCAATAATATGATTCTAATAAATTACATTTGTCTTTTTCTGGCTCTTCATTTCCCCAAGGATAAATTGATTTTTCTTGTTTTTCTTCATTCCAACAAGCTGCTTTTTCCCATTCTGCTTCTGTAGGGAGTCTTTTTCCTGCCCATTTACAATATGCATCGGCTTCATAATAGCTGACATGACATACTGGCTCATTTGGATTGATTTTTCTAATTCCTATAAAATCTCGGACATTCCACTCACCATTAATTTTTTCCCAATACATGGGAGACCTCCATTTGTTTTCTTTTACTTTCTCCCATCCGTCTGACAGCCAATATTTGTAATTCTCATATCCTCCATCTTCAATGAATTCTAAATACTGTTGATTAGAAACTGGAAATATGTCCATCTTGAAATCATTAAGGTAAACTTTGTGTTCAGGAAGTTCTATGTCGTAACAAAAGTTTTTTCCATTGTAACCCATTTCATAAATTCCTCCTTTGATGTAGATTGATTTTTTGTCATTCTCTTTTGGTTTGTCTGCAATCTCTTTTTTTACCGGTCTATATTGTTCAGCAAGAAGATGTTGCAAATCATACACTAAAAGTTCTTGATGTTGGCATTCATGGTGAAATCCCATTGTAATAACTTTAATTGCATTTTCATCTAATGCCTGTGATTTGATAAATTTCTCCACCCTTTGATTAATAGTGTTAAAGTATTGAAACAATTGATCAACGGTTGGTCTGGAAATTACTCCTCGCAATCCTTTGTCATGTGGAACTCCAAATTGTTGATAATACGAATTTAGATACTCTGTAAACTCTTTTGAGTAAAATTCATAACTTTTATCTAATTTGCTCATGATTGCCTCGTAAATCCAACTAACATGGCCTATGTGCCATTTTGGAGGACTCATAAAAACAGCAGTTTGAACAACAAAGTCATCTTTTTCTAAAGTTTTTACAAGTTCTAGTGTTCTATTTCGTGTTTCTTTAAACTGTTCTAATAGTACTCCCTTTTGATCTAATTTTTGACTGGAGGCCATTAACGAACAATGATCTTTTTTCTATTATTATGTTTGTGGCTAATTTCTTCTAGTAACCTCTGGCAAAAATTGGGATTGATTGACTTTGCTCTTGGCAGTATATGCATTTTAAATTTAAATTTTCACTGCCAAATGGAATTACTCTGATATCTGCACCAGTTTCTTCTTTGATTTTTTCTTCACATTTTGATTTTCCACACCACGGAGCATTTAGGAAACCTCCTCCCTCAATTTTAGATTTGAATTCCGAGTAGTCTGATATGTTTATGCTGTTCTTTTTAGATTGTTCTTGTGCATTTTTTAGCATTTCTTTTTGAATTTCTTCTAAAATTATAACAATTCTTTCGATATCTGTAAAATTCAAATTTGTTTTCTCACAATTGTATCTTTTTGCAATAACTACACTTTCTTTTTCAATATCTTTAGGTCCAATTTCTATTCTTAGTGGTACTCCTTTTAGTTCCCAATCATTAAATTTGTAGCCTGGGGATAACCCTTCTCTGTTGTCAACATGAACTCTGATTTCTTTTAGTTCTAATTTATTTTTGATTTCTTCAACTTTTGGTAATACTTTTTCTTTACCCTCATCATTTTTATAAATTGGAACAATTACAACTTGTATTGGCGCTACTTTTGGAGGCAACACTAGTCCTTTATCATCTCCATGTACCATGATCATTGCTCCGATTAATCTCCATGACACTCCCCATGAAGTTTGCCATGCAAAATGTTCTACATTGTCCTTATCTGCAAATTTCACTTCAAATGGTTTTGAAAAATTCTGTCCTAGAAAATGAGATGTGCCCATCTGCAATGCTTTCCCATCTGGCATGATTGATTCCATAGTGGTTGTATATACAGCACCGACGAACTTCTCTTTTTCACTTTTCTTCCCCACTGTTACAGGAATTGCCAATTCCTCTTCTACTGAATTTTTGTAAATCTCTAAAATTTTAATCACTTCTTCTTCTGCTTCTTCCTGTGATGTGTGGACTGTATGCCCTTCTTGCCATAAAAATTCTGATGTTCTAAGAAATGGTTTTGTAGCTTTGATTTCTGCTCTCAAAGCTGTATTCCAAAAATTAATTTTTAGTGGCAAGTCTCTCCAACTTTGAATCCATTTGGCGTACATTGTATATGCCAGAGTTTCTGATGTTGGTCTCAGTGCAAGTTTGTCTCCAATTTCATTTGTTCCTGAATGAGTTACCCAAAAAACTTCTGGATTAAATCCTGCAAAGTGTTTTTGTTCTTTACCTAACAATGATTCTGGGATTAAAATTGGGAGAAATCCGTTCCTGATTCCATTTTTTGCAAATTTTTTATCAAATGTGCTTCTTAATGATTCCCAAATGGAATATCCATCCGGCCTAAGCACAATCAATCCTTTCACTGGTGCATAATCTGCAAGTTTTGCTTTAAGGACTACTTGTGTGTACCACTCACTAAAATCATCTTTTTTTGTAACTGTGATCCCTATGTCCTCTTTACTCAAGCTAAAACTCAAAGAATTAATTTAACTAATGAGCCTTTCGTGAGAATTTTGCAAATCTCTATTTTCTTTAAAGAGCATCCCCTTTACAGAGAACTTTGCCCATTACCCTACTTTGGAAATTTGGGCACACAAAACACTGAATAAATTGAATCTCTTCTTTCAATACTGGGCAATCAACAAATTCCTGTTTCATTTTTTTGAGCATTTTTGGACTGACGCCTTTTAATTTCAATTTCCCTTTCTCATCCATCATGCCTGATGCTTTTAACTCGTCTTTTACATCCTGTGGCAGTTTTTGTCTTCCTTCTTTTTCACTTATGTCAACTTCATATTTGTGTTCTAATTCTGCCATGTTTAATCATAAAACATACGGTGATTTATTACTAGCGTTTTTTGGATCTCAAAAAAGTTTAAACTTTAATATAATTAGCAATTTTTTTGCAAATCAGAAATCCGTTGCTTGCAATTTTTGATGTTGAAGGTGTTTTATATGATGAAGAATACCTTCCACTCCTCGCAGAAAAACTCCACAAAGAAGATGAGATTTGGGAAATTACCAAACAAGGAATTCAAGGCAAAATTAACTGGGAAGAAGGTTTGAGAACAAGAGTTGGCGCTCTTAAAGGTCTTGATCAAAAAATGTGTCAGGAAGTTGCTGATGCATTACCAATAATGACTGGTGCAAAAGAACTGTGCAGAGTCTTAAAAGCTGCTGGTTGGAAACTCATGGCAGTTTCAGGTGGATTCACTTTGATGATGGATAGATTACAAAAAGAACTGGGTCTTGATTATGTCTTTTCTAATGAATTATTATTTAAAGACGGAAAACTTGATGGCGTGATTATTAATGTTGATTCTGATAAATCCAAATCTGCTAAAATAAAAATTGAAGAATGGGGTGAAAAAAGGGAAGACATAGTTTGTGTTGTAGATGGAGCAAATGATGTAAAATTATTTGATATCTGCGGTTTAGGAATTGCTTATAGGGCTCAGGATATAGTCAAAGATTTAGCTACTACTACTTTGGAAGAAAAAGATCTTTCTAAAGTTCTAGATATTATTAACAAACACTACAAGATACAACTGGAAACAGTCTCTCCTGCCTAAACAATTTTTTAGTCCATCTTTTTAGTTATCTTGTTTGCAAATCATTCCAATCTTTATTGAAAAAGAAATTGAACCCTCTGACAATATCTCTGAGTTAATCATAAAATCTTCTGAACTGAACAATGGAGATATTATTGTAATTGCACAAAAAATAATCTCAAAACAAGAAGGAAGAACTGTCCGTTTATCTGATATTGTGCCTTCTTTACTGTCTCAAGGAATTGCCTCTCAATATCAAAAAGATCCACGATTAATTGAATTAATTTTATCTGAAACAAAAAGAATTGTCAGAATGAAAAATGGGATAATTATAGTTGAAACAAAAAATGGTTTCATTTGTGCAAATGCAGGCATTGATGAAAGCAACGTAAAAGAAGGACATGCTACCATGTTGCCGATTAACTCTGATATCTCTGCAGAATCAATTCGTTACAATATTTTAAAACAAACTAACAAAAATGTAGCAGTAATCATTTCTGATACGTTTGGCCGTCCTTTTCGTATGGGTCAAACTAATTGTGCAATTGGTATTTCTGGATTAAATCCTATAATTGATTATGCTGGAACTCTTGATTCATTTCAAAAAATTTTACGTGTCACTGCAATTGCTGTAGCTGACGAGCTTTCTTCTGCAGCAGAATTGGTGATGGGAAAATCACTGAAATCTCCAATTGCAATAATACGTGGCTACCCATTTAAAATTGAAGAACATGTTATTGATGAGTTAATTCGTCCAGAACACGAAGATCTTTTTAGATGATTCTCTTCTCTTTCAATAGAATTATAATCTAAAGAAGAAGATTTCTTTTGAAATTGCCCATTAACGCTGAATTACACTGCCATAATTCATTTTCAAATTTTCATGTTGGTGACAAAGAACCTCCATATGATTGTAATATATCAATACGGGATCAACTTGAGCGTTCATATAATTTAGGATTAAATGCAATTTTTGTAACAAACCACAATACTCTAGATGGGTATCATCAATTACTGGAATACAAAAATGATCATGAAAAATTCAAAAACATAGATGTTTTTCCGGCAGAAGAGATCACAATTGATAATGGGGCACATGTTTTGGCCTATGGGCTTTATGATGAAATTCCTGTAGGCCTTTCTCTTGATGACGTAATTGATAAAGTCCGGGATCAGGGAGGAGTTTCATCTGCACCTCATCCCTTCAGTCTACTTGACGCATTACGTGACAATGCAAAAAAATGTGATATGGTTGAAGTTTTCAATAGTAACAATATTGACATACTATCCAATGCTAGAGCAACTCAATTTGCATTAGACAATGATATGATTCAAGTTGCAGGAAGTGACTCCCATGTAATATCCACACTTGGAAGATGTGTGAATGTAATTGATTCGGAAAATAACCTTGATGATATTTTACAAGCGATGAAAAAAGGGAAAATCAGCATATCTCAAACAGGCTATGCATTACAATCTGAAACACTAGACCATCTAAAATACAAAATTAATAATTCTAAGGATTACTTGATTGATTACATTTCTGAACACTACCCAAATTCAAAATGGCTCTTGACATTATTGCTAAGAATCTATGATTCAAACCAAAACAGTCACATGTGGTCTTTATTTTACAACATTGCAATCTATCTGATGAGACGAATCTCACAAAAAATTAATTTTCAAAACCATGATCCTGGTTTTATGAAAGACCGAAATCTGGCCACCATGTTCAAAATGGCATTATGAGTCAAAGTAGGATAAGCTAAACTCAAATAGATTTTAATATGACAAAACGTCTTTGATGAATTATACATCATGTCTGAATCTCCTGCTAAAAAATTAGACGCGACAGGTTTGTTTTGTCCTGAACCTGTATTCAGAACAAAAATTGAAATTGAAAGAATGCAAGTTGGTGAAACCTTGACCGTATCTGCCGATGATCCTGCTGCAGAAGACGACATATCCAGGTGGGTTACACGAAACGGTCATGAATTATTAGATTTATCAAAAGATGGTGATGTAATTACTTTTCAAATTAAAAAGGTGAAATAACCGGAATTATGACTACTGTCACTGATACAGATGTCCTAAGTCGTGTGGGCAACACTCCTCTTGTAAAACTGAATTCTCTTTCACACAACAATACTGAATATTTTGCAAAATTGGAAGGCCATAACCCATTCGGTTCAGTAAAGGATAGAGCGGCCTACTGGATGATCAAAGATGGTGAAGAGAGAGGGATTTTAACAAAAGGAAAAAGCATCATCATAGAACCCACTTCCGGAAACACAGGAATTGCGTTAACTGGTATTGCAAATGTGTTGGGGTACAAAGTTGAGATTGTGATTCCAGAAAAAGCCAGCAATGAAACCAAAGATATCATTAGAAATCTTGGTGCTAAAGTGTTTGAGACAAGCGATGATTTATGCCCTAAAGTTGGGGCCGGAACCGATCAAAGCATTGCCCTAGCGACATCTATTGCTTCCTCAAGGCCTGACACTTACTACTCTCCAAATCAATATGCTAATGAAGCAAATTTCAAAGGACATTATGTTGGCACAGGTCCTGAAATTTGGAAACAAACTGCTGGGAAAGTAACTCATTTTTTTACAGGTGTAGGTACTGGAGGAACCATTACTGGCATTGGGACTTTTCTTAAAGAAAAAAACCCTAATGTCAAAATTATTGGTTGTCAACCACAACAAAATCATTTGATACAAGGTTGGAGGAATTTTGAAGAGTCTGCTAAACCTGATTTATTTTTAAAAAGAGAAAATGTGGTGGATGATTGGGTATCTGTTGACAATAAAGAAGCATTTTCTGTAGTAAAAGAGGTACTCGAAAAAGATCGACTCTTGATTAGTCCTTCCTCTGCTGCAGTCTATGCGTGCATGAAAAAATATCCTGTTGAGGACAATGCATGCGTGGTGGGAATTTTTGCAGATGATGGAAGAAAATTCAAAAGTGTTTACGCATCACAAAATGTCATGTCTGAAGAAGAATTTGAAAATGCTCTGAATGAAGCACAACATATGTCTGTCTTGGCCTATTAGATTTTATTCCAAAATTTTCTTTAATTCATTTTGATAAAAATTTCTAAATGACCCATTCATCTCTTTTTCATGATTGAGACACTTGTTGCTCTGTTCAGAGACTTTGTTTTTGATGTCTTTGCTCCATTGACTCTTCTGTTTGTCTTTAGGATCGGCAATTGACGGATTGTCTTTGATTTTCTGCATGATTTCTAATAATTCTAATCCTAGCTGCCTGAATTTGCTTATATGTAATAGAAACATCTGTGATTTTTCTTTATTGATTAAATTTATCATCGAGTGAACTTGATTATAATATTCTAAGCATTTTTCATTATATTTTTTGTATTCATTCATTCTTTTCTCCCAGTATTCTTTGGATGGCTTTTCTTCAACTTTGTAACTAAACTTGATTTCTGCTAATTCTGTTCCTAATTTTGCTAGTTTTTCGCTATGTTCTCTGATTGATTTTTTAATATTCTCTAAATTTTCACTCATTACACTGTCTCCTTACTTCTCAAAACAGTTTATGCTTTTAATTTATCCCACCCCTCTTTAGATTTTTCAGCATATTCTGTTATGCACTTTTCACAAAAAGAATCCCATTCATTAATTTCTAATTTTTTGAAAAAATTTAGTGACCACTTGTAAGTTGGAATTTTTCTATATTGAAATTGTTGAATTGTGTAGATATCTTTTTGTTGAAATTTATTTAAACACTTTTTACATTCTGCATTTTTCATTCTTTCTTATCTGCACTTTCTGTGAGATATTTGTCTACATCAATTGCTGCCATGCATCCAAATCCTGCAGCCGTTATTGCCTGCCTATAATTTCTATCATGTACATCTCCTGCTGCAAAAACACCTTCAACATTTGTATGGGTTTTATTTTTTAAAACAACATACCCTTCCTTGTCTAAATCAATTTGGTCTTTGAATAATTTTGTATTGGGTTCATGACCAATTGCAACAAAAAGACCTCCAGCATCAATTGCTGTTTCTTCATTTGTTTTTAGATTTTTTAAAATCACCTGCTGCATTTTTTGATCTCCTTTGATATCTGTTACAACTGAATCCCAGTGAAATTTTATTTTCTCATTATTCATTGCACGTTCTTGCATTACTTTACTTGCGCGTAACTCTCCTCGTCTATGTACGATGTGGATAGTTGATCCAAATTTTGTAAGAAATGTGGCTTCTTCAATTGCAGAATCTCCTCCTCCCACTACGATTATTTCTTGATTTCTAAAGAATGGCCCATCACATGTGGCACAATACGAAACCCCTTTACCTGCAAACTTTTGTTCACCTTCCAATCCCATTTTTCTTGGATTTGCACCAGTTGCAATAATTATTGCACGTCCCTCGTACTCTTCGGACGCAGTTAAAACTTTGAATGGTTTTCTTCTGAAATCAACATCTACTGCCTCATCATCAATAATTGTGGTGCCCATCCTTTGAGTTTGTTTTCTCATTTCTATCATCAAATCTGGCCCTATTATTCCATTTTCAAATCCTGGATAATTTTCAACTTCTGTCGTGTTTACTAGTTGACCTCCGGGAAGTATTCCTGATAAAATTAATGTGTCATAACCTGCTCTGGAGCAATAAATCCCTGCTGTGTATCCAGAAGGTCCTGCACCTATAATGATTACATCAAATTTTGTTTTTGTTTTGTCTGGCTTCATTGGATCGCTGTCATTTGTTTCTAGAACTGTTGCACTCGCATCTGCTGCCATCATGATGTTTGATGACACTATTTCAATAATTTAAGTGAATATCTTTTTTGATCCTCAATCTCTCATTCTTAAGAGAATCTGATCACAAATTCTGCGCATCTCTGAGTCTGATCCGACACTAGAAATTTTTACAATGTCTGTTGTTGTGATTATTCCTACTATTTTGTCATTTTCTTTAACTGGAAGTTTATGAATTAATTCTTCTCTCATCATTTCCGAAGCTTCCCAAACTGTTTCTCCTGGCTCTATTGTGATTAGTGGTGATGACATCACTTCTGAAATCTCTGTAAACAGCGGTCTTCCTTCTGCAGCGACTTTGGTGACAAAATCCCGTTCAGTGATTATCCCTATTGGTTTGGCATTTTCAGTGACAATGACACATCCTACATTCAACTTGGTCATGCTTTGTGCTGCCTCTTGCAATGATGTTGATTTGTCTGCAGTTAGCACATTTTTATTCATAAATTGATTCACAAATGTACTGCCCATATGTTTACGTGATTTTTCAATTATATGATATAAATTCTAAATTATCATGATTGAAAATCAGTCAAGAAAATCATTATAGAGTTATAAATTCAAAGTAATGTGTGATAGAATATGGCAGTCAAAACTAAAAAGATTCTAGTTCCTCTTGATGGTTCAAAAAACTCCATTCGTGGATTAGATATGGCTATTCATATTGCAAGACAATCTCATGGAATCATCACTGCATTGTCAGTAAAATCCGTACCTGGAATCTATGCTATCCATCCGCTTGGTTTCTTGGATTTTAATTCAATGTCAGAAATAAAAAAGACACTTGATGAAGCAAAAGTAAGGGCTGCAAAAAAAGGAATACAATTAACTGGAAAGGCCATCGCAGGTGATCCGGGCTTTGATATTGCAAAATTTGCAAATAACAAGAAAAACGGAATTGATTTAGTTGTGATTGGGGCTCGTGGGAGAAGTTCTGCCAAGGAGATTTTTCTAGGAAGTGTATCAAATTATGTTTTACACAAATCTAAAAAGCCTGTGTTGATTGTAAAGTGAAATTATTCGGCTAATGCTGCAACTACGTCTGATTTTGTAACTATTCCGACCAGTTTTGATTTTTTAACTACTGGCAATCCGCTAATATTGTGTTTGACCATCAGGGTGATTGCAGTTTTAATATCCTCATCCATGTCGATTGTAATTGGTTTTACCGTCATAATGTCTGTGGCATGAAATGGAAAAAGATAACTCATTTGATTTGAATGAATTTCTTCCAACCCTTTTTTGAATTTGTATTCTTGAACTTCTTTAGGATCAGCTGATTCTGCTATCCATTGTGGTATCTTTGCAGGCACAAAGTCTCTAAATGTAATAATCCCTACTGGAATTTGGTTTCTTTTAATAATAACTCTGGATATTCCATATTTTAACAGCAGACTTTCTACATGTAATATAGGGTCACTTGGTGCTGCAGTAATTAGTTCTTTTTTCATTATTTTTGAAACTTTGAATGAAGTTGATTCTTTTGTAAGGAATGCTTTTACAAGATCTGTCTCTGTCACAATTCCTCCTAATGTGTTGTCTTTGTTAGTGATTATTACAAGGCTGATTCTGTGTTTTTTCATCAACTTTGCACATTCCTGAACCGAATTATCTCTTGTCAATGTAAATAATTTCTTGGGAATGAAATCTTTTGCTTTAACAGATTTGATTGGTTTTGAACCCAACTCATAAATTTTTTTTGCAATGTCTTTCTCAGTTATGACTCCGACAGGTATTTTCTTATCTACAATAACTACTCTTTTCACTTTGTTTTTTAATAGACTCTCTCTGGTTTTTAATAATGTGGAGTTGGGATTAACTGTGATTGGTTTGGTGATTAACTCTGATAATTTTATATTTTTTACATCCAATGTGGCTCTGTTTTTTTATTTCTTAATTAATCTTAATACAATCATCATTGAATATCATATTTGGTAATTACTGAGAAAGATATTTACTTCCATATTTCAAGATACGTATATGGTTGACCATGTTCCTTTGTATGTTGTTGGTTTATCTAAAGATGAACCTGCGAATGAAATCCTTTCATCTAAATTTGGTGCCGCACTGGAAAAAGCCCAGCAGGTACTGTCTCATATTATTGAGGCAAAAATTACTGTAGAATATCAAAATCCTGAAGGCTCAAGAACTCATTATGATGCTACTGCATCTGTAAAGACTTCTGACAAGACTCTCATTTACACTGCTTCTGGATGGGATATTCTGAAAATTGCTGACGATTTGAGCAGAAAATTGGAAGGCGAATTACCAAAACATAATGATAATCGACAAAGAGAAAGTATTCGTAAAAGGGAAGAATTCTAACATGTTTCAAAATATTCTTGTGCCATTTGATCTATCGGATCAATCAACTAGGGCCTTTAAAATGGCATTGGATGTAGCAAAAAAATATCAATCCAAAGTAACTTTGTTAACCTGCATTGAAGGGGATGCTTGGCATCACAAATATTATGATTCAAGAGCAGATAATGAATTAATTAAAAAACAAAGTAAGGTTGCCAAAAAATATGTTGAAAAACTAGAATCACTTGCTGAAAAAAATAATGTTGTTGCTAAATCTGTAATTATTACTTCAAAATCCGTGGTTAATGACATTGTGACTTTTGCCAAAACGCGAAAACATGATCTAATTGTTATTGGTTCTCATGGAAGAACTGGTTTTGATAAAGTTCTCTTGGGAAGTGTTGCAAATGGCGTGTCTCAGAAAACCCGTTGCCCGGTTTTGATTGTAAAATAATCTGGTTGTACTTGGCTTGATTTCAATTATTGGAAGCGGTCGCGTTGGTTCATCTATTGCGTTTCTTTGTGCATCTAATGCGCTTGATGATGTTTTACTAATCAATCGCAACAAAGACAAAGCCATTGGAGAATCTTTGGATATTACAAATGCTATCCCACAAACTTCTGAATTCTCTATTCATGGAACCGATGATTTTTCTAAATTAACTGATTCTGATATTGTTGTAATCGCTGCAAGCACAGGGATTTATTCAAAAGACAGATCAGAGAACATGGTTTCACAAATAAACATGATTAAAGACATCGCGGAAAAAATTAAAAGATATTGTCCGTCTACAGTTGTTCTGGTGGTTTCAAACCCTCTTGACGTGTTGACATATTTTTTTCAAAAAGAATCCGGATTCTCTAGATTCAAAGTAATAGGCATTGCATCCAGTCTTGATTCTAGTAGATTCCGATACCTGATTTCAGAAAAATTGTCCATTCCTAACTCTTCAATTTTGGATGCTTTAGTTCTAGGCGAACACGGGGATTCTATGGTTCCGATATTCTCAAAAGTTAGAGTTAACGGAACATCTTTGTCTTCAATGCTAGATGATGATGAAAAATCTGTGATTTCTAATAAAGTCAAAAATTATTGGCTAGAACTAAGAAAGTTCAAAAGCAGATCCCAATTTGGAATTGCAAAAAATACTTTTGATGTTATTGAGGCTATCGTCAATAAAAAAGAATTATCTTTTCCCGCTTCTGTTGTTCTTGATGGTGAATATGGGCAAAGTAATGTTGCAATGGGAGTGCCTGTACGAATAAATGGCCATGGACTTTTTGAAATAGAACAAATCGAGCTCGATGAATCTGAAACCGAACAACTGGCCAACTCTTCTAAAAAGATTCAAAATCAAATAAATTCTGTTTTAAGTTAATTTCTTTAGAATTTCTTTATGTTTGTCACAAAATTTTTTATTTTTTAATTGAGTCGAAATTAATTCTTTTTGCCAATGCGCATTATACAACCTGCACTCTTTATCTGTACAAAATGCTTCACCCGTTTCATAATACATGATGGCTTGTAGAAGATATCCTTCAATAGCTTCTGATATTCGAGAATCGTGATACTCTAAAAACTCTCCCTCGTATTTTTTCTTGATTGTGTCAATTCCTTCCTTTGAAAAATCTGTCATTAAATCAAGATAATATTGCTTTGGCTTTGCAGGCGCTTCTATTATTCCTGTAGTTGAAATAATTGTTGGGTTAGAGCCAATCAATGCTCTGGCATGATACCTAAAGTCATTTTCATCAAATGTGCATGTTAGTTTGTTTGTGAAAACGATATTCAGAATATCTATGTTATTTTCTTCTTTTGGAATTTGTTCTGAAATGATTTTATGAAGTTCGATCCCGTCATATAATGCCATTTCTTCTTTTTCAGACGTGTCTGTGTTTTCTTTTTCAATTAAGATGTCTTCCATAGATGCATTGTGTTTTTGAAATGGTTTTTTTATGTCAAAAATTCTTGTACTGGCAATCTTTTTGTATATTTCATCATTTAAATTTCTGAAAAAGTTATCCCTGATTTCTATTTGTATTGGAAATGTATCTCTAAGAAATTTCTCTAATTTTTCTAATTGAATTTCTAAAACTGTTGGTTCATCGTATAGAATAATTTTGGAAATTCTCAATAACAAAATTATGTTTTTATGACTTATCTTTCTAACGTTGGAATTTTTTAAAGGATTATGCGAATTTTATATATAAACTACTTACAATTTCGCAAAAAATGATCATTTACAATGTTTTCTCTTGATTGCAAATATTTTATAAAAAATGTTCATGGATACAAAACATCAGAAGCATTTTTCAATGACTGATTAATGATTTCATATGGTATGAAATATTTTGTAATTTTCTTGATTTTTGTTGGATTTGTTGGACTTGCACATGCCCAATCTGATGACTATTCTCCATCTGGTAGAGATTATGTCCCCTACACTCAAAATTATAACGTGCGATTTACCTCTGATGGATACATTGACTATGATCTGCTAATTGCAAAAATAATGCCTGAAATTTTTCAAAAGAAGCTCAGAATAGAGTATGATGTGTATATTTCTACACAAGATATTGTACTTGAACGTGGTCCACAAATTGCAATGTATACACCAAATAGTTACAATTGTGGATATGTGATTGATTACACAGATAATCAGGTATATTGGCTAGAATCTGCAATTAACAGTACAGACATACAATACACCAAGATATTCACTGAAACCCCAACTCCAAAATCAGTTCATGGACTTGAAATTGAAGAATCCAACTTTGGATGGTGTTTTGGTCCGCTAAAACAACAGGTAGCTGCAATATTTCTTGAAGAAAAATCATACTTGACTGATGATCAGGAAGCCATTGTGTCTGCTGCAGTAAAACACGAATTGAGAGGAAATCCAAATCTAAATGATCAAGAGTTTACTGTTGGGAAATTTAATTTTGATTATGGTGAGAATGTTTTATCTTTTTGTGGTGAATTTCAAAAAGATAGGCATGGTCTAAAATATTTTGGCGGTTCTATGAGAAATAACATTTTGGGAGATTTTCATCTAGATGACAAATTATCACCTTTATGTGCAATAAGCGATAACGCAAAAACACACTCGATAAAAGTCAATAAAAAATCCGACGTGCCTCCAGAACTACAAACATGGAAAAACCTCAGAATGGAAACTGTGTTCTTAAAACCAAACTCTGTAGAAAAACTCTTGGAGAGAAATTACATGTATCCTGAAACTATGCATTATAATCTCTTCGAGTATTCCACACCTTTTAAGATAAATTTGATAGAGTTTATGCCAGAGGATAGCAACACGATTTGGAATTTTGAGCCAAGCACTGATGATACTTTTGTAAAAATCAGAGTGCCAAAAAATGGGGGCAATTACTACATGAGTTATGGGCCAAACGAATGGAATGCCGGGAATTTGACAGGCGTAATAATACTAGTTAATGGTGTAGAAGTAAATTACAATACACAACTATTCATTAGAGCACCAGATGCGCCATATCCACAACACCACACTGATTATGTTTTCAAAGTGCCTAAAGGTTCATCATCAATAGAGTTGATTCTGTTTATTGAAAATTATGTTCCTGAAAATGTCGATGATGATGAATATCAACCATATACACCTCAAGAATGAAATGAAAACTAGATTCAAAATTCCATCATACAAGACAAATATTTTGTTTATGCTTAATGCAGTAATCGTCGGAATTCTAAGTATTGGCGCATCTTATTTTACACTGGGTCCACTAATCATGTTTGAAAGAAATATTTCTGATATAGTAAGAATGGTCACGCAAAATTATGCAATGATTGGTTTGTGGATAATTTATTTTGCAAACATTATCTGTTTGCCAATCAATCTAAAAAAGACACACAAAAATTGGAAACTTGGATACATCGTATTTCTAATTAGTACAATGATTTTTGTAATTTACATTACAGGCGTATTTGATTGTTGGGGAGCAATGATATCTAGATTTTTTGGAATGGATTACAATGACCGGATTAGATGTTTGAATGAAAACTAGACTTTTGACAATACCTGCAATTGTTAGCACAAGTGTTGTATTGATGTGGATAAAAACAATAAAGTCAAAATGAAAAATAGGCAAAAGAATGTGGTTGTTGATTACTTTCTGGAATAGTTTATGAGTGTGATTGCACAATTCAACATAGTTTACAATGACGATAAAAAATAAAAAATTAGAGCAATTCATGAAGGAATTAGTTGAGCAACTAACTGCCAAATACCCTGATGAAATAGTTTCATTTGTTTTGTTTGGCTCTGCAACAACTGGGGAATGGGTGCGTGGAAAATCAGACATTGACTGCATCGTAATTATCAAAAATAAAAAACTCTGCAAAGATATTGAAAAATATCTAACTGATCTATTACTTGTACTTGACGCAAAGTATGATCTAAAGTTATCTGAGACGTGTACTGCCTACAAAAAGACTGAGAATCCTACACTTGATCTAATCTTCAAAACTGAAAACAAGATGATGTTTGGACAGCCATTTTATGTTGTATCTCAAGACCAGCTTGACTTGAAAGGATTCAAGATAAGGCAAGACATCAAAATTGAGATTGGTACTAGGACCATAGCCTCGCTTGGGCTGTTCCTTCAAAGAATAAAACACACTGGAATCATTCTGTATGGCAAAGATGTTCGAAAAGATATTCCAAACACAGTACCTGCAATTGAGAAGGTAAAAGCATCATTTAACGCAATGTTGCTTTTAATGATGAGTTTTGTAATATTTCCGTTCAGTCCAAAGTCTGCATTCTCTCATGCTGTAAAGGCCAATTTCTGGGCATGCGACGATGTGTTATTTGCATTGGATAAACCATTATCTACTACAAAGCAAGAGGTATGCCAGATTCTGTCTATTTTTGGCAAATCAAAAATTGATTCAGAGCATCTAATAAAATCACTAGAATACAAGAAGACTAAAGACAACATGGTGATGAACAAGGGATTTGTAATCCGATACATGCTAAAGAGCACAAAATTTGTGTATGGACTGTATATGATTACACTGCAAAAATTATTTCGAATTTAGCAATTGAAATTGTGTTGAAAAATGAAAACAAGTGTATGCATGTCGGGGTTTGACCGTGGTGTGTGAATCAATACGATAAATTTCTATGATTAAATCAAAAATGAATTTTCACATCTAGTACGGTATTGAAATATAGAACATGTTTTATGAATTAAATGTTAGGTAAAATTCAGATTTTATCAAACGTTATAAACAAAATATTTTCAAGTATTGTACACATGAATAATCATCGCCAGGACAGATGTATCTGATGGAAACGTTATCTAAAATTGCAATTTACATGGGAATGGGAATTGCATGCTCGATTTTTGTAATGTTTACAATTAGCATAATGCCTCATGTTGTAAGCCAAATAGAGAATAATTGGGAGGATGTTCTTCCAGGCAAATCTGATGAAGAATTAAAAAAGATGTTTTATGAGACTGACTCTTACAAGGAATTTAACAAAAAATATCCTGATAATGGAGAATATTTCAGATCATATGGAGATGGTAGAGGAAGTCTAGAAGTCACTGCAATGAACTTTGAATCATACAATACATTACGACTAGAATTAGAATATGATAAAAGAACAGATTCTGTTAGAGAGGATATTACATGTAATAACCAAATAGATAATCGCAATCTGCACATCAGAGGAACATTAGCTGCACAATTTATTGAAAAAATCAGTTGTTTGGAGGGTTCAGGAATTATTGATGCACCATCTAACCTTATTGATGAATTTGGGAATCCAGTTCCAATCAATATCAGTCCCAGAGTAACTGTAGATATTGATTGATGAATCCAGCAGAATAATAAATGGATAACATTAATACAAAATGCAAAGAAGAATAAACTATCTTAATGGTCAATTATGAAATATTTTCACCAGACGCAATCAAAAATATTTCTTTAATCAATAAGCATGTTGTAGAAAAAAGACCTGAATCCTTTGGAGTTGATGATCCTAGCATCATCACAAAAATTTTTGAAAGGGTTAACCAATATTTTCATATCCCGGACAAAAAAATTCGAGTGATTAAAAGGGCATCTCATCTTTTAGCAGGAATTGTGTTTGAACAGCCATTCAAAAATGGAAATAAATCTACTGCGTTTATTGTAACACAACACTATCTGAAGATTAACGGATTTGTTTTTTCAGTCGATATTTCTGATGATGAATTAATCCAACTTTTAGAATCTGTTAGTCCTTTGTTTCTCAACGAGGATCAATACAATATTGCATTCTCTACAGTTGAAGAATTCTTAATTAGAATTACAAATTAGAATAACAATAGGTTATAGTCTGGATAATTTCTTGAAAAGCTCTGGTCTTTCATTCATTATTTCATCGACAGCTTTGATAATCTCATCATCTTCCTCAAAATTAATTAATTTTTCTTTACTTACTTCCATATTTCCACTATGTAATATGGCCTCTTATCATATTAAAAATATTGCTGATTCATGTCAAACCACCTAAACGTGATAATAATGCCCAATTCATATGAAACGATAATTCCTGACAAGTTGTTCTCACTATTACCAATGTTTTATGAAAAATATTTAGTTGTGATGCAAAACCTGCGAAGAACTTTTCAATGACTGCATAGGATTTCATACTATATGAAGTATTTTGCAATTTTCTTGATCATTGGTGGATTAATTGCATTATTTGGAATGTTTGCAATTCCTCCTGCATATGCGTCATTTACAGATTCAATACTGGTTCAGGTAGATGATGACTTCAGGAAGGTTTACTATAATGAGAAAAATGTGGATTCTGTTTTATTTGATTTTGATTCATCTTCAGTAGTCTTTGAAACTGGCTACAATGCAGTCTTGGAGATAAAATCTCCCAAAGTATACAAAGTAGGACCAGGACCATTCATTCTAAAAAACGGAGAAGAGATTGCACCTGAATACACCTCCGATGATTGTTTTTACTACATAAATATTGAAACAAAGACGCCTAAAACAATAGAACTCGTGTTTACTTTTTGGCCTGAATATCCTGAAATAATAGAAGGATGTGAGGCATTCATCGTTTCTCCCCTAAAACAATTCAAGTCAGATATTCCAATTCATAACATACAATGCAAAGAAGGTTTGATGTTAATTGAAAAATATGATGAAACTCCCGCTTGTGTGACACCTGACTCTAAACAGAAATTACTTGAACGTCATTGGACAGTATCTCCATCATACAAAGTTGTGGGGCTTGACACGGCATATGTTGGCGAGCCGATTAAAATTGCAGTTGAAAAGTTGGGATGGAATAAATGCAATAACTATGATGCAAAAATATACACTATTTCACATGACAATGTATGGGGGTATGGATCATCTGGCTCTTGTGTCACCCTAGATCCTCCCAAACTAAGCAAATCAACAATTGATGTGCCAAGAAACAAAAAATATCCTATAATTGAAACCACTGGGAATTACATCTTTGAGATTAAGTTTGGACATACCATTATCACAGAAGAGTTTTCTGTTAAAAACTTGATTTCAAAACCCACACAAAACACAATATCGGTATTTTGTGGACCCTCCTTGGAACAAATACGGGCAGAATCTTCTATTGACATTCTAGCTCCAAGACACCTTCCTGTTGGGTATTCGCTAAAAAGCACAGATAACATTCATCCTGGCATTATTCTGTTAAACTATGCTAGAGGAAATACGTGTGGCACGGATGCACATACGTTAGAAGATGGAAAGATCGAGGTTGTGATTGCCTTTTCTCCTGATGCTCCTTTAGAGTCAGATGGAGAAACATTTTTGGAGCAATACAAGACACAATACAAGGAAAACAATGTTGGCTTTCAAACATCTGTTGTGGATTCTAGATTTTACATAATAGGCGTTAATGGTATGATACAGCAGTTGGTAGATAATGATAGGATTTATGATGAAAAATGGATAGAGCCTACACGAGTTCATGTTTTTGATGAAAAAAATTCTGCCGGCTATAAAATCACAGCACATTTGCCTCTTTATGAGGTGATGAGTATTGCAAAGTCACTTTCGGAAATTGATTAGAAAATGAAAACCAAAATTATATTGTATGAAAAAATTCTAATTTTGATAATTGGTGGATCAATTGCATTATTTGGAATGTTTACAACTCTTCCTGTATATGCATTAGAATTTGAACCATTAATTGCAAAAAATACAGATGACACTATTGTATCGACTGGAATTGTTGGACAGCCTATAATTTTTGAAACCATCATAACTAACAATGAAGAAGATGCTGACCATTTTGAAATAGCATTCACTACACGTACTATAAATGACAAAATATTAGATCATCAAAAACAATCCATTCCTCTAAAACATGGTGCATCTACAACTGTTTCATATCAGTTTGTTCCACCCTTGGAAGGGAACTATGTTTCAGGAATTTTTTATGGTGAGAAGCCATTTTCAGATATAATTACATTTCCAGCATTAGACGATAACAAAACCTATCCAAAAAAGACAGTCAGAATATATTCTGATTTGTCTGATGATTGTCTTGTTGCATGTACAGATCCTTCCGTGATGAATGTAGATGTTGGAACTGTTGTGGAGTTGAGCAACATTACTCCTGATGTTCGTTACATTTCAACTGGGACTTACATGGAAGATAAAGATGGAATTAGTTGGAGCTCTAATAATCGATTTCACAGTATAATTATTCCTGATAGAAAATCATCCTTCTTGTTCTCTCAGCCTGGGGAATACCAATTGTTTCTAGCAGAGCACAGGACAAATGATGTTATTGGAACAATTCATGTAATGTCAGACCAATTCAGAGAAGCAGACAAGACATTCAACATATTGAACAAAATTATGAACGATGAAGATTTTGGAATTCCAATATCGTCTTTGCATATCAATCCAAAAAATTCCGTGATTACTGTTGGAATTGATGACAAACACAATCCGCTTTTTACATTGGATGTATACAAGACCATGCTGTACAAGCAAGTAGGAAATGTGTATCTTGACATAATATCCAACCATGATTCTTTTAAGACAAAATTATGTGACGTCAATGATGCAATTGCAGTGAGGGCGATGCTGGACAGAGATCCTGTGGTACAGCAATTCCTTCAAAGTTATCCTTCTGCAACATTTGAGCACTTTAAGACGCCTGATGAGCCTGGAAATCCTCGTACATACTCTGAATTTCATCATGGCATGTTTCTTTTACGAGTGCTTGTCTTGACATATGATCAAAATGATGTATGTTATCCAGTGTATGGTTATGTCATAGGATATGATGATCAAAGTTCTGAACCAAAAAAAGGGTTGTTTGAAAACATGTATCCAAAATCTGCTGGCCTCTCAAAACCCCTTAGTGAGATAAAGAAACTCTCAAAACCTCACAACCAGATAAAATCAGGCATATCATTTGATGATGTACAATGTATTGATGATTTAATTTTAGTTATAACATCTGATGGTTCTTCTGCATGCGTAAAACCTGAAACTAAGACCAAACTAATTGAGAGAGGATGGGCAAAAAATGCAAACTAGACTTTTGATACTTGTTGCACTTGTTTTGATCGTAGTTCCTATTGGGTTTTTTTATTACATGTCAATTAATGGGTTTTCCATTCACCATGCTGGAATTTACGTACAATTGCTATCTGAACAACAGATAGAACATTTTGCAGTCTCTGAACCAAAAACTATTACACAAGAAGAATTGATGCAGTTCCCACAAATCTCTATCATGATCAATTTATTATTAGAAGAAAAGGAAAATCCTCAAGGAACGCGAAGTTTTTTTGTAAATTTTGACACTTATCGAATTTTTGATTCTCGCGGAGAACTAAAAATAAAAAACCACATGTCTGATTCAGGAGCGAGAAACTTGTATCAAGATTTCACACAAAGTTTTGAATCTAATGTTGTTGTATATGAAGGAAATTATTTTTCTATTACTTCATGGATTGCATGATAAAAATTAAAATTCAAAACCAAATAGGATTGGCATTAGGCCACAGATTTGATACCGTTTAGTCTTGATTCGTGAAATCTAGCATGAAAACTAGATACAAAAGATAAGAAGGGTTTATCAATATCAAAATTTCAAAATTACCATATCATGAAATCCCTGCTTATAGTGATGTGTGTGGCTGTTTCAGGCCTGTTTGGCACTGCATATGCTCAGCCGCTAGATGACATTAATGCAACCGTACTTGAATATGATGATTCCCTAGCATCAGTACACCTGACATGGAATCACGATGATTCCATATCCCTATATGAGATAGGATGTGTAAGCTGCATTCCTAATTTCTCAGAAAACACCACTTATGATGAAATAGTCTTGTCTAACATTACCTCACTTGGAAATGGCATTGCTATTCTCTACGTTATTGCATATCATGATGATAGTGACATGATTACTGCAAAACAGGTAATGTTGGAGTTATCTTAGCATTTTTCTGAAAAAACCTTTCATCTGTGCGCAAAATCCAAAATTTTACTAATAATTCATCAGTGTTTATTATATGGAAAAACTCAGTCGATTTTTCATGTTCGGTGTGGCAATTCTTGGAATTTGTGTTGTTTTTGCATTCCTCGCAAGTCCAATTTATGCCCAAGAGCCAGTTGAGACAAGCAACCAGACCACATTGTCCGGTGATCTCTCAAACAATCCAGTTGCACAAGACATTCTAAAAAAGATAGAGCAGACAAAAAAATGGATTAGAGACCTAGAACAAAAAGACTATGAAAAACTAGAAGCGCAAAAGGAACTGGAAGCAAAAAGAGCGCAATCTCTCCAAATACTGAATCAGGATCTGGCAGACTGGGAAAAACTGTGGGATTATTATTCATCTTACAACGCATTTGACAGATTTATCGACAAAATTCCTGACTCTCAAGTGCAAGATGTTTTTTGGGATCAGTTTGAATTCAAGGAACAAAAAGTCGAGGCAGGAAGAGATGCCTTCAAACAAGTAATTGCTGATGGCGGCTCCAGACGTGATGCACTTCAGGCATATCTTGCAGCAGCTGAGACCAAACGAATTGAGCTTATTGAAACAAATTCGCAGTTTAATGTGAACCATAACTTGGCATATTATTCACAGCAAATTCTCTTTGATAAAGAAGGGCAGTTCATTGATTCTCCTATTACTGGTGAGCAGCTACGAAAATACTATGAGGATTACAGGACAAACCCTGCATATCTTCAGGCAAATCCAAATGATGTTGTTTCATGGGAGGATCTTGGCAAAACCACTCCTGATACCGAATGCCGGGAGGGTAATGTTGTGGTGTATCGATTTCATGCAGAAGATTATGTCTGCGTGAGTATCTCTACTGCAGAAATGTGGGTGCGACATGGGATGGGTGAGATTACAGGTAATACACAAAATAGGTTTTCACAAGAACCAATCACGCCACTTACAAAATGCAATGACGGATTCAGCGTAATATTTAATCTTGAAACTCGGAAATATTCCTGCGTACCTGATGACACTGCAAAAGAATGGATGGAACAAGGCCTGGCAGAATTTCATAACGTAGATGATTATGTTGCAACCAGCATTGAGAATAAAGACAAATCTGTAAGAGTCGAGGAAGTGAATTTGCAAATACGAGAAATGAAACAAGAGCTTGAGGAAAAACAAATGGAGCTAAAAAAAGAATACGACAAAAAATATGATGATGCCATATCCCAATCAAAAATAGATGAAAAGAATGCAACTGTTGACTATAATCAACGCCCCGGCATGTCCAAAGAGGAATTGAGCATAAAGATTGGCAAGATTAGGGAAAATCTTGAATCGGAAAAAGAATCTATTCTTGAGAAGAAAATTGACGACCTGAAGAACCTTGAGAAAGAATTCAAAGACCGCATGAAAGAGCTTGTTTCTCTTTATGATGATGATCCATATGTAGAGGTCAGATTGAACATGGGTCATACCGGATATGAAGCAGTTTCCAGACAATGACAACTAGAGTTCCAACTAACAGTTATCTAAAACAAACCTGCTAGATTTGGCATGACATTATCTAAATAAAAATACGCGGAGTACTTGTAATGAATATGCAGAAACGGAATGCGGGTGCAATCATATTTTCTATTCTTGTGATTGCAGGATTTTCACTATCCGTGAATTTTTATCAAGAATCAGTTCATCCTTTAGAACTTGCTATATCTCATTTGAAAGAAATCACTGCGTCATCTGATCCTAAAACTATTCGAGAACACATCTCAGCAATGAATTACCATGTTGACAAAATTTGGGATAAATTGCCTGAGAGCAAAAATCCTGTATGGATTTACCCCACAGAGTCGACTAATTTTGCAAGAATTCAATCAGATGTTGATCGTATCGTTGTTAGTCTGGATAAAATTTCTGCTGTTCCTAGAGATAGTTCGGCGTACCATACAGGCATGATGGACATTAAAGAACGAACACGTCACATCCAAGAAAATATTTCTGATGCCATGCCATACATGTATGGAACTTTATCTATGGCATTTTTTAATTCGATTTTATTGGTGGGCCTTATGGGTCTTATTGAAAGAATAACTGGAAAACCGTATTGAACAACTCCACGATGATCTGAACATAAAACTATGCTGATTTTTTATACACAACCACAACCACTGTGATCATGGCGACTCCGATTATCCCAATCAGTGTTATGATGATGCATTGGTTTAGCCAGTCACAATCTTCTTCACCTAGTGTTGGTCGTTTAATTTCTGGTTGTTTAAGATGCATGTGGGTATCGTCAGAAAATTTTACAAATGATTTCGTATAGTTGATTTCTGGATGCCCATAAATTGAAGTTGGCATGAAAAATAGTGACACAACAACCAATACTCCTACCAAAATTTTCAGCATGTTTTGTTTGCAAAATATTGTATTTTAAACACTATTTTCTGTATCAAAACTTCATGGTTTGAATTTCCAACCATCTCAAAATCCCATGATCTCTTCTAGTTCTGTTTGGGGTTTTCTATATGTCCTAGTCTGCTCTTTCTTCTTGATAACTCTAAGGGAAATTCCCAACACTGCAATAAACGGAACCAGCGTAAATGACATGATGTACAAAATGACTGAAAGATACTCCAACAGCATTAATGCTTTGAAGGAATATTGTTTTATTACTTTTGCCATGGTGTGTTCGGATATTTTAAAAAGTACACATGGCGGTTCTCAAAATTTAGACCAGTGACCAAAATCGGTAAAATCGCAGTGCAAACATTCACCTTTTCTCATCTCATGAAATCCTAGCATGCATTTAAGCGGCTTCATGTTTTACCTAGATTTCTTTAAATTTAAAAACTAGGATTAATAACAAATTGGTCTTCATTTTTTAAATCTCCACCATCTTTGATAAGTAAATCCCAACAATACCACAAAGCAACCTAGTGGCAAAATTAAAAATCCATAATTATTATTGTAATAATGCAAAGAAATACCCGATGCCAAGAGTAAAAATCCAATGGCTAAAATTTTGATTCTAGTCTTCATTTTCTATTCCATGCAAGTATATTCTATTTTTTCACCGCAGTATGGACAGTAATTCATTTGGAAAAACGCAATGTTTCCTTCTGTGCTGATATCCTTGAAATGGAATTTTGCCCATTTGACATTCCAAAGTTGGAAATGCTTGTCATGTTCTTTGAGTTGCTTGCAGCACCACCAAGTTCTATGAGTGTCGACTCGAAATTCCGTAAATTTTTCACATGTAGGATCATCAAAGTGTTTGGTGTAGAATACCTTCAATAATGTAATCTAAAATTATGATATTCATAAGTAATTCGAATTATTTGCAGACACAAAATGTTTATTTTTGTTAGTCGGGCCAAAATCTGACCCGACTAGAAGCGCTATGGTCGGTTATACACACTGATGAAATGACTCCTTTCATCGCATCCTGAAATTATGCGGAGTTTGTTTATAATATTCACTAATGATTCATCAGTGTGTGATATATACAAAAAATTAATTTTTTTCGTATGGCGGTTATAGGGTTTGTGATGTTAGCGTTTGTTGCTTTGGTTTTTATCAATACTGCATACGCCCAAATCACCAATGAACAAGTCACCTTGTCAGGAGATTTGCAGAACAATCCCGTAGCTCAGGATATTCTGGATAAAATTGAGAAAAGCAAGAAATGGATTGCAAAACTGCAAGAAAGAAATTTTGAGGTATCTGAAAGACAACGAGAACTAGAAGAAAAAAGGGCAGAAGTGTTGGAACATCTGAACGCGGATTTGAAAGAATGGGAGGATTTGTGGGAGTATTACACGTTTGATAAAATGCTAGAGCGCGCATTAGAAGATAGCCCTGCAAAACATACTGATACCATTTATGACCATCCTCTAAAATTTACTGCATCAAAAATCAATGCAGGACGTGCTGCTTTGGCCCAAGTAATTCAAAACGGTGGAGGTCCTGAAGAGGCACGAGACGCATTTGTAAATGCAGCCCAGATCACTCGGGTAGAGATGGTGGCTGCCAATGCCCTGTTTAATGTTCTAAACGGCAATGCATACTATAACCAACAGATTCTGTTTGAATCAGATGGTCAATTTAATCTGGATTTATCTGGTGAACAGTTGCGTAAATACTATCTTGATTACCGAACAAACCCTGGCTATCTGTTGGCAAATCCAAAAGATACAACATCATGGGAGGATTTGAGTGAAACCAATCCTGATACTGTATGCAGAGACGAGTACATTCTGATATACAGAAATCATGCTGATGACTATGTCTGCGTAACTGAATATACAGCCGAAATGTGGCAGCGTCATGGCATGGGAAATCCAGTACACAAGGAGACATCATCAATTCCTGATGAACTGACTAAAATCAAACTGAATCATGACAGGATTGCAGAAAAAGTCTCTGCCATCAATCTGAAAATCCAAAAAATTCATGACAATCACGAGATTCAAATCCAAAACATGGAGAAAAAATACGACCATATGTTTGTACAAATGGAGCAAGAACAAAAAGACGAAGAGAAACTTGTCCTAAACAAACTAAACTCTGATGAAATAGATGCTGAAAACTTTAGTGTCCAAATTACAGACATTCGTGAAAAATACAAGGCAGTTGAGAAAAACATGATCAAGGAGAAATTTCAGACTCTGGACATACTGGATAAATCCCTGAGGGAAAACCTGGATACTTTGATGTCCAAATACGAGCATGATTCTGAAATCAAGATTGTTTGGAACGATACGCAAGGCACCTATCGTGCAACAATGAATGCGTGAATTAATCTTTAGATTGCACAACCATAACGAAATAAATCATTCAATTCTGATAATGTCGAGTTCTTTGCCTCTGTTGGTTCTTGTGTTACCTCTGGTCTTTGTATTACAGCATGGGCATTTTACCATCTTGTCTTTGAAATAATAATCGCAGTTTCTGCAATAGCATCCACCATTTTGATAAACTAATTTTTTGTGAATCTGCTCGAATTCCTTGCACTTGTTTTTGCATAATGTCATCACAGTTTTATTTTTAGGACTCTCATATATTCATAAACAAAGAATTCATGAGTAATTCTTAAAAGGGATAATTTTTGGTTTTTTATGATGGGTATGGTTGGGATGAATTCTAAAATTCTGTTAGGATTGATCGTGTTTACAGGTTTAATTTTTATTTTTAATCCTGTATATGGGAATCCATTGACAATCCTACTGTTCTATCTCCACCACTAAGCTTGATTTGTTTGTCAAATAATTCTGTAAGAAAATGAAAATTGGGCTTTTGATGATTACAGTATTCCTATCTTTTTCATTTTTTATCTGACTCTATTCAAGAATATTTGAGGAATGTTGATGCTTTCTAAAATATTATTTTTATCATTTAAGTTTAATGTACTTTATCTATTCTGTAAAGATTTTTTGTAAATTTCCTAATCTCTTCCTGATATTCAAATTCTTTTAATTTTTCCTCAATTGCTAAAATAATTTTTTCATGTGCTTTTTTTGGCAAATCAT
This sequence comes from Nitrosopumilus zosterae, assembly GCF_025998175.1. Lineage (NCBI taxonomy): Archaea > Thermoproteati > Nitrososphaerota > Nitrososphaeria > Nitrosopumilales > Nitrosopumilaceae > Nitrosopumilus > Nitrosopumilus zosterae. The sequence goes on along the minus strand of NZ_AP026695.1, from coordinate 1,086,747 downwards.
TTAAAATTTGAATTAAATAATCCGGATGATTAAGACACTCAGATGTATCGCAACCAAATTTTTTTCTTAAAAGATCCATAGTTTTTTCAAAAACTTTTATCCCTCCCTCGTCAATCAAACTTTGTTCTATTACAAATGAAATAAGCGCTTTCTTCATCTGGTTTTTGGGCAATTCTTGTTTTTTCTTGCTTCTGTTCTGGGCATCTGATTTAAACATAATCTTACACCACCATTTCTGGTGTAAGATTAATAAATTTAGTGTAAATTATTTTGTATATGGATCGAGTGTTCTACAGTGTATTTTTTAGATTATTTAACTGGGTTAGGACAGATTTGCCTAATTTGTTGACCGAATAACTTGTTCTTGGAGGCTTTCCATCAACGACGATTCTGTCAAGCAATCCCAGATTAGTCAAACCATTAAGAATTATTGTTACTGATGCTTGGCTAGACACGATATTTTTTTTCATGAGGTATTTTTGGAGTTCATTATAATGAACCTGTTTTTTCTCTGTAATGTGCCATAATGTTTCCAAAAATCCTTTTTTTGACAACATCCTTAGAAAGATCATAAAATCCATGTTATCCATAGCGTTTTTCTCCAGTATCTAGGTTAAATTGATTTTTATTTAAACTAATGATATGTTTTGATTTGATCTTTGTTCTTTTCCATTCATTTTCCACCAATACTAGTTAATACTAGTGTGACACTATTAATCATGGTGTATGTTCATTTGGACAAACAAAATGGGGATTCTGCCGCTATGGGAGAAAAACTAGATCAGATCTCCAATCAAATTGGATTAATAAATCAAAAATACGAAAAACTCGACTCTGTCTTGCATCGTAACACATCTTGTTTTTTTGTCTTATTTTGTTCAATAATTGTCGTATTTTTTGTCATCATATTTTCCATCTCTCATTCGAACATTCAACCTTTAGAATCTGGTCATTTCATAACCCAGTCATTAATTGGGGATTCTATAGATACTTGGCTGTCTTGGAAATTATCTGATTCAGAAAGAATTTTTCATGTCCACATAATTAATCATGCAAAAACATCTCAAAAAAACATTGATCTGATTAAAGAATCAATAATGTCTGAGAAAATTATCGAAATAAATGATCTAGATACTCATAAAGGAACATCAAAAAACTCATCCAAGTTCTATAAGGGATGGCAAGGTGTATTAAATGAATTTGATTCTTTAGAATTACGATACAACATACCAATCAGGTTACATGTTCATGAATCAACTAGTGATGATGGAGATATTCTGATCCTTTTAGTAGATGAAAAAAATTCTGAGGGGTATTCAGGATATACACGTTCTATTATTGATGAGGACAAGAACCAGATATTAAAATCAAGAATCACTATTTACGAATCTAGCAAATTAGACGGAAATAGGTTAGCAGCCATCACACGTCATGAGATGGGGCATGCATTAGGATTGCAGCATTCAACAGATCCTGATGACCTTATGTATTATAAAATCACAACAACAAACCCATTTATTTCTGAATGTGATGTTTCTGCTCTAAAATCTTTGTATGGTGGAGAAACAATGTCTAAATTTCTATGTGAAAAATAATCACACCAAATCTTATGTTATACACCATAAACAAAAGTGTTATATGCTTATGATGTTATACTCATATGATTGATTAATGATAAAATGAGTGTTACTTATGGTATTATCATATATAAAATAAAATATTCAATCATTTATGATCAGTCTGATCTAACACCGCCTTTTAAGCCAAAAATTCCTTTAACGGATAATGTGGTACTTTTGAATTTTACAAGAGGTGAACAATTTTGATATCAGTAAAAAAATCATTCATAAATTATGCCGTTGAGCAAACACTTGTAGACATTGGTGGTGAACCAATGATGATGTTGGTTTCAGAAAAATTGCATTCAAAATATGATTGTAATTTAGAAAACAGTTACAAAACCCCCCGATACATCAATGATGTTTTAATAGATCTGTATGGAAAGTCATCCCATAATATAATTGACAAAATAACCGAAACACTAGATGAATTTTCTCACACTCAAGAAATTGAAAAATTTTTACTTCAATTAAATGAATTTTGATTAATTGACTAAGTTTTAAACTAAATTCTGACTCTGTTTTGAATTCCTGTATATGATAACTACCATGCTCCCACCGTTCTGTAATAAACTATAATTTCAATAATTGTCGAATCTGTAAGTTTGTCAAGTGACCATAATTTGAATAACTGTTTAATTGAGGGTGCTAAGTCCAATGTCGGAATATCTTTTTTCTCTCCAACATCAATTTTTATGATATTTTTGTTTAGCATGTAGTTCATTGCATTTTTAAATTCGTTATCCGTTATCAAGTTCTCAATCCAATAGGTGACCAGAGATGTTTGAAACCAATTTGGAAATACGCTAAATTCCGAATGTGTTGTTTCTGGAAGTAAGCTTCCGGCATATCCTTGACTAGAACTAGGAGCACCAGATGATGATCTTTTTCCTCCTCCTCCACTGCTTCCACCAGAACTTCCAGAACTGCTTGTAGATGCAGTAGGTGTAGAAGATGATGCTGGAATTGTAGAAAGTTCTGTGAATTCTGTAAAGTGAAAAGTGACAATTTTTGTATTAATTCCATTGCTAATCGAGCACTCGCCATTTATTGGAGGATCAACAGGATTTTCGTATGTGCCCACACAGGTAGAGATCAAGTTCCAAATATCAGAACCAGGGGTCTTGAAAGCTGTCTGACCAGTAACTCCCTCTAATAGAATAGTGATTGCTTTATCAAATACTAAAATGACATCAACCGAACCAACACTAATTGAAGTTACTGGGGTTTGAAATCCTGCTGGAGTTGTTCCAGATGTAGATGTTTGTTTAGGTGGAATGATCTTACCATTCCATGAATTAGGGGCCTTCACTTTGGTCTGATCTGGAATTGTGACTGTTGCTGAAGTCAAAGATTTATTTTTAATCGTAAGATGACCTCCGTCTGAACTATTGAATTTTACCTCCTTTGTTAGTTCTACCTGAATGCCACCTATTGTTTTAGTTTCTGTTCCAAAAGTCTTAACATTAGGGGAAACATCAAGGGTTTCATCAGATTCAAGATCTGCTGTATTATTTTCTATTGCTGTATCTCCTGGAGGTAAAACAGTAACGGTTGCGGTAAGTAAAGTGATAAGAAAAAAAGAAAATGGTGTCAAACCTAATTACAGGTTGAACCAAATGCAAATGTTGATTCTAGTGCTCCGGAATATGGAAGATTTTCTAGGGTTCCATCACCAGAAGCTTGTAAATACAACCTAACAGATTCCTCAGGATCTGTGTTTGTTGTTAAAACAAACACTTGGCTATCAACTCCTGTTGCTGCTTTTCCGGTAGTATAATCTGTTCCAGCATTTGTGGTTCCGTCAGTTGTAATTGCATATTTTATTGCTTCAGCTTGCATATGAACTACTCCACTAGCTTCTGCACCATCAAAAGATCCGTCTGTTGGGAATACCGTTGTTCCAGTATTAGATACAGATTCTGTTAATGTTACAGCATTTCCAGCAGTTCCCAAAGCATCAACACTAAGTAATATTACGTTAGTGCTTGTTGGAACCGTTGCTGTAATTGCTGCATCTTCTGAATTAATTACTGAAGCTAAAGATGTAGCTGCTGCTGCATCTGTTCCAGTAACATCAAATTCTCCTGCATCTAATGGAAGTGTTGTTTCTGCAGTATAGGTATTTGAATTAACTTCAACTGTTTCTCCGTCTGTAACACCAACTAGAGTGATTGATCCAGTTGCTGAAGTACCAACACCAGTCCAATCGGTGGCCTGAAGTTCAAGAGTTCCTGTGACTGTTCCAGTCATTGGAATAGTTGTTAGAACTTCTGTACTGTCTACCCCAATTGCGATTGTCCCAAGATTAATATCTGAAGGAGTTGTGAATCCACATTCTGCTGTAATAGTTGCATCCCCATCTGCGCCTGCATTTTGAGATGTCATTGGCCAGGCCAACATGATGGCAGCAAATGCAAATACAAATAGTATGGATTTTGTTTTATGAGTCATTAGGATTTGTCCTACTCACTTTTAAATAAACTTTCATATTTACTAGTGTTACACCATAAATACAAGTGTATAATTGTATTAACAAAAGCATAAAAATGAAAAATTTCCTCATTGAATAAAAAACTAAATAGAAAAGTGCTGAAAAATTTATTGCGTATTGCCTACTTCTTAAGGCGTTTATTAATTGTAAATCCTACTACTGCTGGTGCTACAATATACATTCCCAAATTTAGTGTAATTACTGAAATTCCAAGTCCAAGTACTTCGATTTCAGAACCATCTTCAGCTAACATCATTATAGTTAGTGTTGAAATCATCGGAGTGATGAATGCTCTAACTGCCTCTTGGAAAACAGGGTTTTCTCTCTCCAAATCAGCAATTGTTGGTGAGAATGAATAGTATAGCGTGTTAAATCCAGTCATGAACGCTGCGCCAAATGATGTACTCATGACAGTGTTGTCTCTAATCTCTCTGAGGAATTGAACTTGTGGAGCCATCTCAGTTCCATATGCCGCTGTAGCTATAAGACAACCTCCACCATTTACCATTTCGTTTTTATCCACAATTGTATCTATTACTGGTTCAGGATCCATTTTGGGTTCTGGCTCATATCTAGAATTATCGTCTTGAACAACTGGATTTTCTATTGTCGTTGTTTGTGAAGTATCTTTTTGTGTATTGGCTTGGTTAAATGCTTGTATTCTGGCCAATTTTTCCTCAATAGTTTCTGCTTTTTCAATTACTTCTGGCGACTTTGCTTTTTCCAATGCTGGGTCAGATTCAGGCTTTTCTAAATTCTCAATTACTGGTGGATTGTAAACTGGATTTTCTCCAATTCTAATTATGGGTACAGTTTTCATTACAACATTGACTTTGGCAACAGAAGCACCATCGACTGATTCTTCTGAATCTGGATCTTGCGATCTTTGTAGAACGTGTAGCACTGGCCTATATTCTACATTATCTTCATAATCTGCTGGAATGCTCGCTAAAATTTCAAAACTCTTTCTTTCTTTAACATCTAAATGTCCGAATTGTTCAAAAACTAGTAATTCAGAACCAGGACCAGTTGCATAAAATTCTATATCTATTGGGTATGGATCTGTATTTCTTACAGACCAATAAAGCAATAAAGTATCCCCCACTTCAATATCATAGATTAATTTATCTGCAGAAACAGAAATTGCATCTGCAAACTGTAAATTCTCAGTTAATGATACTGTGAAAATAATGACTATGACAGTCCCTAAAATTACGGCGTATGATTCTTGGGATTTATCTGACAAGAAAAATCCCTCCATAATTATTGTTTCCAATATTTTCATTTGTGATGTTAATCTTGATGAATCTATTTGGATGCATAATTACCAACAAAACTATATATTCACACTATTAAATGTAGTTATACACCATATTTAATAATGTATTTATCTCTGTATTGTTGCATGTAAAATAATCCTCGAAAATTAATTTAATCATGCCATAAATGAATACACTTGTAATAATATTGTTACACCAATATATTAAATAATACTAGACCCTTTATAATACATGCATGATAACTCCACAATTCTAACAAATATCCTCAATCTAGATCAAATCAACACAATCAAGGAATTAAAAAAAATTATTGATTTACAGGCTAAAGAAATGATCAAGCAGAAGAAAATGGTGCAGATAGGTGAAATTGCATCTAGGTTGTCTCATGATTTAAGAAATCCTCTTTCAGTCATCATGGTATCTGTTGAAAATTTAGCTATGCTGTATGGAACTGACAATCAAAAACAAAAACACTATGACAGAATATGTCATTCTATAGATAGAATTGTCAATCAAGTTAACAATGTGTTGAATTATGTCAAAGATCAGCCTACAGTTTTATCTAAAACAAAAACATCTAGAATTATTTTAGACTCTATGGATTCTATTCTCATTCCCAATAATGTTAAAATTAATATCTCAAAAAATGACTATGATGTTGTTTGCGACAGAGAACAATTATCAATTGTCATTAACAATCTTGTTGTCAATGCTATTCAGGCTGTGGGGGTAAAAGGCAGTATCGATATCAGGGTTGGAAAAGAAAGGAATTGGATTGTTTTTGAAATTGAAGACTCAGGCAATGGAATTTCTGAAGAGAATCTGCCCTATATTTTTAAGCCGTTATTCACCACAAAAAAAACTGGTACTGGTTTTGGTTTAGTAAGTGTGAAGTCTGTTGTTGAATCACACGGAGGTGAAATCACAGTATCAAACTCACCTACAATATTTAAAGTAAAAATACCTAAAACACCGCCTGGCAATTTTTCATCCAACTATGATTAGAATGTGGCCCATGACAATATCTTGTCTGTCAAAATTTCAATATACTGCAGCAATGATGCACACTCAACAGATAGTATTCAGTCATCCTTCTCTGCTTTGGCACTAAGGATATTCTTATGATGGCAAAAAAAGTTACAATCTCATTTGATGAGGATGTAATAAAAAAACTCAGAATTTTACAGGCAAAGACGATAAAGAATTTTTCTGGACACGTTAGTTTTTCTCAAATTGTCAATGAGAATTTGAGAAAATCCCTAAAATAACTAGATTTTTCATTTTTGTTATGCAATTTCTATCATCCAAAAGTCAAACACATTGAATTTGTCTGGACTATATGATTTAGAAAAAATATTCTAGCTCATAGCGAATTTGAATTTAAAATCAAATTTTTCTGCCATTTCAATGCATATTTTTCATTGTTTTGTGACTCAAACCATCCATTCTTAAAAAATCAAAGATTTTCACAGTTCTAGACTTTCTTGACATACGTCCCAAAACAATGCGGATTATTCCAGATGGTTTCTGTTTGATTTAATGTAATATCTCATAAACCACTTTAGAAAATGAATTTCATCTCTTTTAATCTGAGATTTCTCTAATGCCTTAAAGTATGTGTGTCTGTCATTGTTTTTAATCTGCATAAACGGGCATCTGTGGATAAACAGGATGTAGTTCATAATCAATCTTGAGATTCTTCCATTTCCATCTCCAAATGGATGGATGGATACAAAGTAATAATGAGCAAGTGCTGCAAGTTCGACAAAGTTTGTTGTTTTACTTTTGTTTAGCCATTTGAAAAATGCATCCAGTCTTTCTGGAATTTTGTGTGCTGGGGCAAACTCTATCTTGTCATTTGTAATTACGCCTACACGATATGTTCTGATGCTCCCTGCCTCGCCGATTTTTGTCTGATCAAAAATTTCTTTGTGCCAACCCATCACAGTCTTCTTTGTAATTTTTGTATTCTTTGATGTTACAAGCTTCATAAACAGATCATAGTGTTTTTTTGTCTCTATGCTGTCAATCTGGGATTTTTTGGTAGGTGTTACTCCGTGTACCAGCAAGTCCCTAGTGTCTGCCTCAGTTAGACTTGAACCCTCCATTCTCTGTGTGTTGTATGTAAACGATATTCCAAAACTCTCAAAGTCTTTTTGTTTTATTGACGGAGGTTTGCTTTTTGTTTCTTTTTGATAATTTTTTGCTATTGCACTTATCTGCATATCCCATTGCTCATGATAAAATTTCAGCAGAAACTCTTTTTTTATTTCCTCGATGTTTTTTGGAATTCTCAATCCCAGATACTTTTCTTTCTGCTTGTTCCCAGTGGTGTGCTTTAGGGAATAGTATCTTTTTCCATTTTTCCTCCTTGAAACGACAGAAACCACTGTTTTGATATCCACTGTAATTTAATAAATATTGTTAATTTTATGAAAAAACAGTGGGTAATTAGTCGTGATTTATAAAAACCCATTAACCTATCATAATGCTTCTGGTAGTGTCAACTTTTGGCAAATTTGATCTTTGCATGTATGATTGTTTGGTTTGATTGAGGCATTGATGTTTCTGCCTTGTTTTTAGAATACGAAGCATTCCATACTGTGGTGTCTGATTTTCCCATGTGCGCAATTGCGTTATCTTTGTTTAAAAAAGCAAAAGTCGGCAGCATCATGTTTTCGTCCAAGAAACATACTACAAAAACTTCTTCAAATTTCTCATTTTGATAATCCATTAATGGAACATTTATTCCTGGCATAGATATTGACGGTTTTTTACCTTGAACTAGTTCATTGCTTAGAACATCATCCACGATTGCTTCTCTGGTTTCAGGATTAAAGAATATGAAATACATGAGAAAAATAAAAAATGTTATTATAAAAACATGACAAAATAAACTATGCAGACTAGTTTGAGCATGTTAGAACATGAAATCCCAAGTTTGAATTTGTAGGATTTGTACAAAGCTTAGAATACTTTATGAAGTGCTTATATTGAAATCATCATATGCATATTGAAAAACTAGGTAAGGTTGGCATAGGAGTCGGTATTGCAGTAGGTATTATGATGTTATTCATGCTTGGAATGTCTATACCAGACCAAGTCGGCAGATTCATTCAAGATTATGATGTATCGAGATTTGAAGAAAACCCATCAGAACTGCAAACCGTCAACGCAGAGTTTCTGATGGAAAAGTTTTCTCAAACAGAAGATTATGCTATTTTTGTACAACGCAATCCAGAATATGTTGAAGATCTGGAATTATACCGTGATGGAGGACATTTGCGTTTGACTGCATTTAACACCACTACCAATAATGTATTAGAACTACGTCTAAGTTGGGATAATGATGATTTCATAAAAATGGACAAGGATGCATATTGTCGAATAGGAAATAGTTTGGATCGTGCAGAGATCACTGCAAGAGAATCTGCTGTATCACATTTTCTTAAAACAACTGATTGTGTAAATTAACAATGAACACCAATTTTTTGATAATCATTGTACTTGGGATTTCTGCATCTTCAAGTTTTTTTGCATCTGATGTGTACGCCTCTATCTATTTTGACAAAGACGTATACACTTGGACTGATAAAATCAACATAAGAGTCACAGAACATGGGGTGGATTCTGAAGGCACTCAAGTAAAGATATACACATCAAACCACGAACTAAACTACAGTCTGGCAAAGGCTGGAAATGGATTGTTTACTGGAGAGATAATCCTTACTGGTTTTTCTCATGATGTTACAGGGGATGGAGAACCAGACACTAATCCTAAGACAGTTGGCAACGGCCCTAACAATGGCTTTCTTGAGAGTGACAGGGATGATGACTTTACGCTTTCCATAAAATTTGCAGACGGAGGTGAGATTAGAAAAACTGCAAAAATCAACTGGAATGTAGCCACTATTGATTTTGATAGATTGTTTAATGACTCTGGGGAACGCATCTACATCAAAGTACATGATGTTGATATGAATCTTAATCCTGAATCCCGAGACAAGATTTCCATACAAGTATTTTCTGATTCTGATAAAGCAGGACTGGTAATTGATGCAAGAGAGTTGTCTGATGATCCTGGAACCTTTGTAACTATTTTTTCAGTTTCATCACAACATGATTCGAAGGGAAATCGTTTGTTTGCACTCCCTAGTGATATGATTTATGTGCAATACGATGACCATACCCTTCCAAAACCATATGGCATTGATGATGATTTGACAGTACTAGTAGAACTACCCCCATTTCCACTTGAGCAAATAGACGACAAAAAAATAGAGTGGAGTCAGGGAAATTACAAAACAAAAAATGGTACAAGCTCTGCTAAAATTATTGTAACTGATCCTGAACAAAATAAATTTGCAGATAGTATCGATACTGTAAAAGCAAGAATTTTTTCTGATAGTTCCATAGAAGGAATAACCATTGAACTTTATGAAACAAACAAAGATTCAGGGATTTTTGAGCGTACATTTGCATTTAGCGATAAGCGTTCTGCCCCAAACATCTTGTATGGAAGATATGGCGATACATTGACTGCACTGTATGATCCTGTACAGTCTTTTGACTCTGAAGGAGTTTTTATGGCTGCAACTGCGTGGTTGGGATCCACTGGTCCCCCACTTGAAAGGGCACCTATATCTCATCCAAGAATTATGGATTCTTTTGGAAATTTTATTGATTCTCCTGCAGTAGGGCAACAAATTCAGATAACATCTGATATTGCAAACGAAAGTGATAGAGAGCAAAAATTCACATATCTTGTAATGATCCAAGATGGTACTGGTATTACCGTATCATTGGCATGGATTGATGGGATTTTGAACCCTGAATCTTCTTTTAGCCCCTCTGCTTCTTGGATTCCTCAAAAAGAAGGTCACTATGTGGCAACGATGTTTGTCTGGGAAAGTGTAGACAATCCTACTGCGTTATCGCCTCCTATACAAATTGAGTTTACAGTGATATCCGAAAAAGAACAAAAGGCAAAACAATACGACGATGGAGATTATATGGAGATGTTCATGTTTGTAATCCCACAAGGTGAGTTTGGACAATTCACAGAATTTGATTTGAGAACATTACATTATTACAAAATAAACCATCAAGATGTGGACTCTCTTCCCAGACTTGGCATGTTGGTAAATATGACTGCTGATTTTCCTTTGGAGCCTTTATCTGAATTGTCACTAAGAATAAATGATGATCAAATAACACAATACCGTCAGTTTTTTGAGCAAAAATGCAGGGAGCAAAGACCTTATGCCACAAATGACGTATGTATGAATGCAGATTTTGCCTTTGAGCATGAAGAGAAATGGTACTATGTTTACCCAAAACTTGCACCACATGGTAATGCAATAGAAGACCGCAAACCCAGTTGGGATCCAGAATATTTCACGAGACATGAAAACTAGATACAAAATAACATCTGGTATTGTAATATTTTTTGTATCTGTGATAATTGTGAATATGTTTGGGACAACTTGTATTCTTACAGGTGGAGATATTTCAAAAAATTGGTTTGGTTCTGTTAATGGATGTGGCCCTTTGTTAACATATACAATTCATCAATATTTTGGAATTTTCTGGTGATAAGAAAAATGAAAACTAGAATCAAAATCATATTTATTTTAGTTATTGTTGTTGGTCTTTTGTTGGCAGCAAATTTTACCGTATATGAAGAGGGAGATTTTGATTCGTTGCAAGACGAGGTAGTGATAGTATGCGATATTAACTGGTTACAGAAACCCATTAATTGCAAACCTGTATTTCCTGAAGGATTTGATTTTAATGCCGGAACCGGTTTCATTACTAGCGAATCAAATTGGCCATAGAGAATATTGCTGGGATTAGAAAATGAAAACAATATTTTTTATAATTGCAGTAATTGTGATTCTGTTTGGTTTTAACAACGTCTATGGTTTACCAGAGTATGAATATAACATTGGAAATCTTGAATGGATAGATAGATGTCATCTTACTGGAAGTAGTTCTTATGTCATAATGGTTACAGATGACGATATGAATACCAATCCAGGAAAAATAGATAGATTTGATATTGAGGTTTGGTCTGATTCTGAAAACAGAGTAATTAACGTTCCAGTTATTGAAACAAACAATGATGCTGGAATATTTGAAGGAACAGTATTTTTTAGAACAACTGATGATGTTTTGGGCCACAGAGTACAAGCATTTACAGGCGACACTGTATTTGCAAAGTACATTGACCATACAGTACTGAATGATAGTGGGAAAACCGAAATAATTGCTACCTTTACCATGTCAGAATTATCTGTTCTTGAATGGAGAGGTGGAATTCATCCGTGGAAACTAGTCTACGATCCATGTACTATGGAACATCTTGAAAAAAACAAAGATAGACTAGACCAGTTTAATATCGTTTATCCTGCTCCGTTAAAACAAATTAAATCCGGTTTACATTCATTTGAAGTAAAATGCAAAGATTCTCTTGAATTGATTTTTAGATATCATGACAGTTCTCCTGCATGCGTAAAACCTGAATCTGCTACAAAACTAATTGCAAGAACCGGTTGGATGGAAAATCTTACTGCTTTTGTTTACCCAACATCAACACATGTATTTCACATTGTTCCTTGTGAATACAGTATTATTTATCACATCTAAGTGCGAATGTCTTTATTGCTGCAGTTCTCAAAGACCAAGGATTCTTCTAACCATCAAATGTTATCCAGTTGACAGCTGGTTTGACTGCAGGCCTGTACTGTACAACATCACCTTCAATTATTCTGAATTCTGTATAAGGTGTTTCTCTCCCTTCTAACGCCTTTAGCTTGTACAGTTCGCCTGTTATCATGTCATATTCCATTGTGATGCGGGTGAATTGATCACAGATTTTGCCATAAGCTCGACAAAGTTTTTGTGCAAGTGATCCCTCGATTGTTCTTTCTTCCATCTGGTGTAACAAGTCTCTTGCGTTGTATGCTTTCTCTTTTGTCTCAAATTGACAACCAATCCTGTCACCTGTTGAGTATATGCCTCCTGTTTCATTGCACCATGTCTTGTAATTGCCAAGGGGATCACTATCGTACTCATAAGTGTAATTTGGTCTATGTCCGTCGATTTCAAAATATGCAGTGGCAAGGTTTTGATCATAAAACGCCTTCAATTGGTATTTTCCGTTTTCCCAGATAGATGAATCAGTACTGATCATGTGTTCAAACATACCATCAGAGCTGGGAGTAACTTGTGCAATTTCCTTTAGCATATCTCCATCATCAAGTATCTGGAGAGTAATGGCATGGTTGTATTCAGACAGTGGCATTCCCTTTGAGTTCATTATTTTCCCCCAAATGTTGATGGTTTCACCGTTTGTATAGTGATTATATTTTGTGTCTGCCACTATGCGGATATCGTCTTCAACTGGAATGCTTTTTTGATCAGAAGGTGTTGATAGTAACAAAAATGCAATTATGCTGACTCCAAATAATCCCACAACAGTGGTAATCACAGTTGTATTTTTTCCGACCATTTTTCAATTTTTCTGGCTTTGCCTTTTAAGCATGTCGTATGATTCATACTATATGATTTGAGTAAAAACAACACTTTAGAATTCACGAGTACTTCTTAAAAGGGATAATTTTTGGATTTTTATGATGGGTATGATTGGTTTTTTGGTTTGGAGAGGAAAATGAAAATTAGACTTTTGATAATTATTGATCGACGATCTTAACATTACGAGCCTAATCCTTTAGAAAACTACTGGGTTATCTTTCTAGCTCTTTGATTTTTGCTGCTGTAATTTCAGCTGCTTTCTTTCCAGAGTATAGCATCGAACCAAACGTTGGTCCCATTCTTGCTAGTCCATGTGTTTCTGTAACTGACATTCCCGCTGCAACTAATCCTGGATAAACTTCCCCCGTTTTGTGAACTACGTGCTCTTCTCCATCGTTGACATGCATTGGCTCCATTCCTTTCCATTTTGCTAGTCCTCTATCTACGAGTCTTTTCACTGCAACTGAATCATGTCCTGATGCATCGATGATTATTTTTGCTTCTAATGCAACTGGATCTACACAAGTAATATTTCGTGGCAATGCTGAAACTGGCATCCAATTCACAACAATTCCTGTCACTCTGCCATTTTTCAATACTAAATCATCAAACTTTGTGAGTTGAAGGAATTTTACTCCTGCATCACATGCTGCAGCAATTAATTTTGATACTGCGTGTGGTCCTGGGGTTAAGTATAGCCCATCTGCAACTTTTTTGTATGGTATTCCTAATTCATCCCAAAACTTTTGTGCTGGTTCTCTGACTGTTACTGGATTCATCATATAGCCTCCTAACCAATAACCTCCTCCTAGATAGTTATTTTGCTCAATTACAAGAACTTTGAAGCCCATGTTTGAAAGTTCCCTGCTTGCTGTTAACCCTGCTGGACCAGCTCCAATAATTATCACATCTGAATCTGCTCTGTCAATTAACACGTCATGAAATTCATTTGCTATTGCACGTGTGATTTCAACCTCACGTACATCTGTAAAAATTTTATTTGATTGCTCTGCAACTGTTGCCTCTTGCATATCGTGGTTTCGTTTTCTTAACAATTAATACTTTCCCACATTTTTAGAAATTAGGTAAAACTAATCAAATTAATTTGAATATCTTTAAAGCCGGAAAATTATGTGTCTCATTAAAAATTTCTCTCCTAAAACATCCCTATGTCAAAAATTTATAACCAAACTAAAAGGAATTTCTTTGATTGACAACACCTGATCTTAAACAAGCTCCCGCTGATTCTGTAAAGCCTAAAATCAATTGGGCTAGAATCGAAGAAGCTGATAATTTTGCTAAAACTGTAAAACTATTCCGTCAAGGAAAATATGATGAAGATAGTTTTAGAAGATTTAGGCTTCAACATGGTGCATATGGAACCAGAATGACCAGTGACTATGCAATGGTTAGGATCAAACTTCCTGCTGGAGAAATCTATCCGCACCAATTTGAAAAAATATCTCAACTCAGTGAACAATATTCCATTGGAAGTGCGCATTTTTCTACTAGAGAAAATATTCAATTACATTGGGTAATACTTGAAGATGTATCTGAAATCTTTAGAGGTCTTGCTGAAGTAGGCCTGACTTCTAGAGAGGCATGTGGAAATTCAGTACGTAATGTAATGTGTAGCCCGTTATCTGGTGTTTGTCCTGATGAAGAATTTGATTCAACGCCTTACGCACTTGCAACTGCACGATTCTTCTTAAGAAATCCTATGGCCCAAAACCTTCCACGTAAATTCAAATTCAATTTTACATGTTGTGAGAAACATGGAATGGTACGAATGGTTGATGTTGGTCTTATTCCACAAATTAGAGAGATTGATGGTTCTTCTCAAAGAGGCTTCAAAATTTTCCTTGGTGGTGGATTGGGCAATAAATCTTATGTTGGACATCAATTAGAAGAATTTACTTCCGACGAGGATTTGCTTTACACTTCAATTGCAGTAATGAGGATATTTGATAGATTAGGTGATAGAAAAAATCTTGCAAGAAATAGAATGAGATATCTTGTAAATGATATGGGTTGGGAGAAATTCCAAAACCTTGTATTCAAAGAAAGAGCAATTGTAAGGGCTACACAATCAATTGTGACGCAACTTGATGTTGACATTACTCCTGATGAAATAAAAAGACCAATCAGAATTTCCGATGAAAGTGGTGGAACAACTCCTGATGGTTATGCACGATGGCTTAAAACAAATACTGTAAAACAAAAACAGTCTGACTATCGTTCTGTGTTTATCACTCTTGAAGCTGGTGATATCACTGCAAATCAATTACGTGCATTAAGTGATCTCATTCGTGACTTTTCGTCTGAAGGTAAGGCTCGTTGTGGATTTGTGCAAAATGTTGCATTACGCTATGTATTGGAGGATGATTTGCCACGATTGTACTCTAAACTACTTGAAGTGGGGTTGGCAAAATCTGGTGCATTGACCATGACTGCTCCTATAGGCTGTTCTGGAACCACTTCCTGTAATTTGGCATTAACAAACTCTCATAGACTTGCAAAAGAAATCCAAAGAAAATTCCTAGAATTGAAGCTAGATGAAGATGATGATCTAAATGATTCTTCTATTAAGATAAGTGGCTGTCCAAATTCATGTGGCCAGCATGGAATTGCAACCATTGGTTTCTTTGGAGGGGGAGCACGTGTTGGCAAAGATATGTATCCGAATTACCAGATGTCATTAGGCGGTCGTTCAGATGGTGATACTATGCTCGGTGAAATATGTCTCAGAATTCCTGCAAAACGAGTAATCCCTATCATTTTGAAAATAATTGAACTCTTCAAAGAAAAGAAAAAACCTGGTGACACTTTAAAATCATGGATTCATAGAGTTGTAAATGGAAATGAGGATTCTGATATAAAATCAATAAACGACATCAAAAAAGTTTTGGAACCATTAATCATCCCTCCTACGAAAGACGATGATCCTGATTTCTATCTTGATTATGGTAGTGATACTAGCTATCATACAAAAACTGGAAAGGGTGAATGTGCTGCTTGACAGAATCAGGTAAAATTACTACTGATATTGATTCTTTACGTTCTGAAATAAGAGACAAAAGTGTTCGAGTCATCGATGTTAGACGAGAAGGTGATTACAAACAAGATCATATTCCAACAGCTGTTAACTTGCCACTGTCCAATCTTTTGTCCGATGATAGTCCTGAACGTGTTTTAAAACTTGTAAACTCTATGGGCATTGACGATGAAACTCCAGTTGTAGTGTATGATGACACATTCGGTGCATTAGCATCTCGTGTTGCATGGACATTGGAATATCTTGGACATTCTGATGTTACCTTACTTGAAACCACCTATAGTCATTGGAAATCACTTGGTTTGGAAAATGATTCACAAACTCCTGAAATTCAAAATAAGGAACATTCTATGCATTTGCGACCTGAAATTTTGGCAACTTCTGATTATCTGGAAAGTGTAAAAACACGAGATGATGTGATCCTAATTGATAATAGGGAGAGATTGAATTTTCTTGAACAGCATATTCCTGGAGCTATTAGCCTTCCGTACAGAACCCTTGCTAGCAATGATAAAATTTTACGCTCAAAAGATGACATGAAAAGGCTACTGGATAATCGTGGAATAACTGGTGATTCTGAAATCATCACTTATTGTGGAAGTGTAGGTACTCTTTCTGGACTGGCGTATTATGCCTTAAAATCTGCAGGACTTGGTAATGCAAAACTATATGTTCGCTCATTTAAGGAATGGAAAAGTCTTCAGAAACCCACTGAAAAACAAGAAGATGCAAGTTATTGGGATTTGTCTGCTGAATAGCTAATTTCGTTTCTGAGTTTCTTAGTAATTGTTGCTTCAATATTTCCAAATAATACTAACATCTTTTCTTTATTTTCAATTAGATATTCTTCGCCTCTATCCTTTAGTCTGATCTTCCATAATCTGATTTCCCTATGTTCGTCAAAGAAATTCTCTATCATCTGTTCGCCTGATTTTGCAGGATCTATGAACGTGTCAAAAATTTCAATTGTCTTCTCTAAATCTTCTTCTTCTATTGATTCTCTAACTGATTGAATTGCTTGACTTAATTCTTTCAAATTCTTTACTGGTTTTGGTAATGTTTTTCTTGTAATCCCGAACAATCCTTTCTTTTCTTTTCCCAATTTTTCTGCAACGTTTGGTGCAAGATCATAAATTGGAATTCTACTAAGACCGTCACGTTTTTCATTCTTTACAATTAATCCTTTTTCTAATAATTTTCTTAATGCCGTTTCTGCATCTGCTTTGTCTAGAAACGTTGTCCATACAATTGAACCTAATGTGTGGTATCCTTGTCTGACCGATTCTAAAACTACGACTTCTTGAATTCTTTTGAATCCTTCTTCGATTCTGACATTGGAGAAATCTTTGTCTCTAATTGATCTCCTTGCATTCTTTACATCGATTTCAATTGAACGTTTCAAAGCTTCCAATGACTCTGGTACTTGATTTAGCAATGATAAGAAACAGGCTTTGTTATACCAAGCCATTGCATATGTTGGATCCGTCTCAATTGCTTTATCAACTGAATCTAGTGCTTTTGAAAAATTTTTCTGTTCATAATGAACCAATCCTTTTAGATTCCAAGCTTCTGGATTTGTAACATCCACATCGAGGATTTTATCATATATTTTCAGTGCTTCTCCATAGTCTTCTAGATGGAATCTTGCATATCCCAATTTCATCAAAGTTTCTATATTGTTTGGTTCAATTCGTAATGCTTGTTCAAATACTACTATGGCATCTTCTAATTTCTCATCTGCCATCAAATTAATTCCTTTTTTGAATAGTTTCTTACGATTATAGTCTGAGTCAACTAGGCTTGTCTCTTCCACTTTCTCCTTTTTTACATTGGATTCGTCAATTTCCTTTGATTTTCGCCCGAAAGGTTTCTTCACTAGCTCAAATTGGCATTTTATCTAGATAAATACCATCCTTAATTGAGCCTAATCCTGTTTTTGTGTATGTGTGGATCCAGGCATCTAAATACAGAAATACTTGAAATATACACAAACGAATGTGTCATCTCGACCCCGAATAGAAATTCAAGGGCAGGCTCCATTTAAGCAATCAGGTGTCTATGAAGTCCAAATTTCAATCACTGACAGCAAACCTTCTGATGACGCAATACGAACTAAACAATTCTCTTCTTTGTGGAGAGGAAATTTTCATCTTAGAGTAAAAGATGGTATGTTTTCTGAGAAAATTGGCTCATCTGATAATCCATTACCTTCCTCAATTGAAACCCTTGATACTATCTGGATAGTTGTGACTGATCTATTTTCTTCATTACATTCTGTATTTGATGTTCCATTGAAAAAACCTACAACTCAAACACATTCTGAAATTAAACCTGAAAATATTCAAAATCAAAAAATAGAAACGCCAAAAACAACTGTACGATCTTCTAGATCTTCCAGTTCATCTGGTGACAAAGGTCCGACAGGACAGCCGGGTCCTCCGGGTGACAAAGGTCCTATGGGTCCACCTGGTCCACCCGGACCTGTTGGCAATAAAGGACCAGACGGTCCACAAGGTCCTCCGGGTGACAAAGGTTCTACTGGCGACAAAGGATCACAAGGCGACAAAGGCCTTTCTGGCGATAAAGGAATGACTGGCGACAAAGGTTCTACTGGTGATAAAGGCGATAAGGGTGACAAAGGAATTGTTGGTCCTCCGGGCGACAAAGGAGAAAAAGGTTCAACAGGCCCTCTTGGCGACAAAGGTCCTACTGGATTAAAAGGCCCTATTGGTGACAAAGGTGAAACAGGTCCAACAGGTCCATCCGGTGACAAAGGACTATCTGGATTAAGAGGACCTCCTGGAGAAAAAGGCGACAAGGGTCAGCAAGGTCCAACTGGCGACAAAGGATTAACAGGTCCAACAGGTCCACCCGGTGACAAAGGTCCTACTGGTTTATCTGGTGTTCAAGGAGAAAAAGGTCTTCAAGGTCCATCTGGACCAATTGGAGAAAAAGGTCCTTCTGGTCCTCTTGGTGACAAAGGTCCTATGGGTCCACCTGGTCCTCATGGCGACAAAGGATTAACAGGTCCAACAGGCCCTCTTGGTGACAAAGGTCCTATTGGTCCACCTGGACCAATTGGAGAAAAAGGCACTAGGGGTGTTGAAGGACCAATTGGAGAAAAAGGTCCACAAGGTCCACAAGGTCCTGCTGGCGCTAAGGGGCTTACAGGAGTTCCAGGTCCACAAGGAGAAAAAGGAGAAAAAGGTGCTGTAGGACCAATTGGAGAAAAAGGTTCAACGGGTCCTATGGGTCCTACTGGAGAAAAAGGTCCACAAGGTCCACAAGGTTCACAAGGTGAAAGAGGTACAACAGGACCTTCTGGAGAAAAAGGTCCACAAGGTCCACAAGGAATTCAGGGTCCACAAGGTGAACGTGGTCCAACAGGTCCAATTGGTCCAATTGGTGAACAGGGTCCTGTGGGAGGTCAAGGTCCTGTGGGTCCTGCAGGTCCAAGAGGTCCGCCAGGTCCGCCAGGAGAAAAAGGTCCATCAGGTGGAATGTCATCTGAACAAAAAGCACTGTTCAAAGATTTGCTAGAAATTTTGACAAACAAAAATGTCATTACAACTGAAGAGCAAATAAAATTAATGAGTTATCTTTATTGATCCTTTTTTCATATTTTAAATTATTTTGAAATTTTTCTCCTTTTTGGTTTCAAACAATTTTCAAATTTTTTGATTGACACGATTTCATTTTTTGTAAATTGTTTTGAAAAATCTGATACCGAATAGTTTTCACTAATGAATTTAGAAAAAGGAAAACAATTCGTCGTCTAGATGACGATTGTTAGTTTATTGACGATTTTATCGTCTCTTTGCTGCAGTTTTTCTCTTAGGAGCTGCTTTACGTTTTGCTGCTGCTTTTCTTTTAGGAGCTGCTTTTTTTGCTGCAGTTTTTCTCTTAGGAGCTGCTTTACGTTTTGCTGCTGCTTTTCTTTTAGGAGCTGCTTTTTTTGCTGCAGTTTTTCTCTTAGGAGCTGCTTTACGTTTTGCTGCTGCTTTTCTTTTAGGAGCTGCTTTTGTAGATGTTTTAGTTGATCTACGTTTAGTTGCAGCTTTTCTTTTTGTAGCCATTGTTGAATCGAGTTTTTCATTGTTTTTCAGTGGTTAAACTAAAGAAATTTACACAATTTGATTACAATTTGTCAAGTAATTTTTTCTTCAATATTTGGTTGATCGTTAAATTCACAACAATATTTTGAATCATGTATCATTTCTTCTCTTTCTTGTTTTACTCGAAATATTCTTCATTTTACGCTTGAATATTACAACTTTGGATAAAGAAATTGTTTTCTAATTGTTTTGATGAAAAGTTCAAATGATTTTTAATTTTTATGCTGATCCATTTTTATTTTTTTTAAAAATTTCACTAACGTCTTTTAATTATTGTCAGTATATCCTCGTCCAACAAAATATGATTCAAGCCTACTCTCTGTCCTCCAAACTTGACACTTTTACCCCATACTAGACCATATCTGAATTCTCTTTTTAATCTACGATGTAGCTTGTTACAAATATCTTCAACAGTATCTCCTTCTCTGGCAATAAGGGGCTCTTTGAAATCTGTCTCTCCTCCTTTTGGCCTCATGTAAATTCTGATGAATTTTAGTTTCTCATAGATCTTTTCTTTTAGCAAACCCACATTGATGTCTGAGTTTGCTGATACCTCAATAACGTCTGATTTTATTTTTGTTTTCAAATCTTTTAGAAACTCTTTGTCTACTAGATCAATTTTATTCAAAATTGTAAGCGCTTTTGAATAACTGATATTTCCGGCAATATGATCAGATAATTGTTCTGAGGTTAGATCTTCTCTTACAACAACTCGTGCACTAACAATCCCATAAAGATGTAAAATATCTTTGAGATGTTTTTCTGTAATTTTTGTTAATTTTACTTGTTGAGCAATTGCAATTCCTCCCATTGCTGCTTTTTCTATTGTGATGTTTGGAGGTAGTTGATTTAATCTAATTCCTATGTTTCCCAATTCATTAATTAACACATCTTCATGAAATGGCTGAAACACATCTAATACAAGTAATACCAAATCAGCTGTTCTTGCAACCGATAAAATTCTTTTTCCTAATCCTTTTCCTGTAGATGCTCCCTTGATAATCCCCGGGAGGTCTAGTACTTGGATTTTTGCACCTCTGTATTCCATCATACCTGGAACCACTGTTAATGTTGTAAACTGAAAAGCACCAACTGCAGATTTTGCCCCAGTCATTTTGTTTAGAAGTGTTGATTTCCCAACACTTGGCAATCCGATGAATACCACTGTTGCATCACCGCTTCTTCTAACGTCAAACCCGTCCTGTTTCATTCCTGATTTTTTGGTAAT
This sequence comes from Nitrosopumilus zosterae, assembly GCF_025998175.1. Lineage (NCBI taxonomy): Archaea > Thermoproteati > Nitrososphaerota > Nitrososphaeria > Nitrosopumilales > Nitrosopumilaceae > Nitrosopumilus > Nitrosopumilus zosterae. The sequence continues at coordinate 1,065,420 of NZ_AP026695.1, read as the reverse complement.
GTCTGCTTCTTGCTCTCTTTTCAGCTTTGCAATCTTGGCTTTTAGAAGACCGATATGATGTTCCGTAGCTTTGTTAATCTGCGTTTTTGCCATTTCATCTTGAATGGCTTTAATTTTCTCAGGAATTCCCAATACTGTTCACCTTTCATTAATTCTTTTCAAATAAAATCGTATTACTCTTCTTTATGCTCTTAATTCTACTAATTGGAATAGTCTGAAAATTATTTGACCGTACTAAAAATTCTGGTAATGATGTTTCTTTTATCCTTTGAAAATCTCTATAAGAAATTCTGTATTCTTTAGGTTCATCTGCAAACAATGCTTTACTGAAAATTTCTTCTATTGTTCCTTTCTTAACCATTTCATTTTCATTTTAATAATAAGGTGTA